>JANXMB010000087.1 GCA_025354865.1 Acetobacteraceae bacterium
CCGCACCGGGCGTGCTGGTCGCCGCCATCACCGGGTTTGCCGCAGCCTTGGGGGAATTCGGGGCGGTCATCACCTTCGCCGCCAATATTCCCGGCCAGACACAGACCTTGCCGCTGGCGATATACAGCGCCCTGCAAAGCCCCGGCGGGACCGAGGCAGCGGCCCGCCTGTCATTGGTATCGGTCGGACTGGCAATCGTCTTTCTGACTGCGGCGGAAAGCTTAGGTCGTCGGTTGCGGGCGCGGGTCGGTCGGTGATCGCGCGACCTTATAACGTAACGGCAGCGAATCATGCACTATGGATCGACCGACCGGCTGGTTGGTATAGAACGCCGCAGTGCGCAGCCACCGGGATCGTCCGAGGCGCGCCGGTCGGGCAACGAGGAACACAATGATCGTTATCGAGGGCGGCCCCTTGACCAACCCGCCGCGCTGCCTCGCCTTCGTGCTGGTGCCGTCCGATCAGGGTAGCCTGATCGTCAATCGGTTCGATCGGCAGGTGTCAGCGGACGGCACCGGCTTCGGCGTCGGTCTGACGGTGCTGAGCAACGGGAGCTACGACCGCGAGGATATCGCCTTCGCCCGCACGCTGCTGGCGCTGCGCCGTCGGCATTTCGGCGACGGTGTGGTTGCGGTCGATTGCGGCGCCAATATCGGTATCATGACCCTCGAATGGGCGAAGGCCATGACCGGCTGGGGTTCGGTGTTGGCGATCGAGGCGCAGGAACGCATTTTCTATGCGCTCGCTGGCAATATCGCCCTGGGTAATTGTTTCAATGTCCGAGCGATCAACGCGGCGGTGGGGGCGGAGACGGGGATATTGCGGATTCCGACGCCGGATTACGCCCGGCCGGGGGCGTTCAGTAGCCTGGAATTGCGGCAGCGGCGGAACAACGAATTCATCGGCCAGCCGATCCAGTACGACGATGCGCATTTGTCGCCGGTGCAGATGGTTTCGATCGACTCCCTCGCGCTGCCTCGGCTGGATTTTCTGAAGATCGACGTGGAGGGGATGGAAGACGAGGTTCTGGCCGGTGCCGCCGACACGATCGCCCGCTGCCGCCCGATCATGACGGTCGAGCACATCAAGAGCGACGGCACGTCCTTGGCGCAGACGTTAACCGATCGCGGTTATCGTTGCATGCTGGTGGGCATGAACATCCTGGCCGTGCACGAGTCCGACCCGACGCTGTCCCATATTACGATCAAGGACTGACCGGCGCGACACGCTCCTCCGGCATCGCGGCGATGGCGTGCGCCTGCAACCAGGCGCCGAAACGCGGATGCGCGGTCGCGACGCAGAACGGAATCGCCAGAACCAAGCCGCCGGCCAGCGGTGCAGCCCATAGCACCGTATGCCAACCCGCCGAGGCAAAAGCGCCGAACGCCGCAAGGCCGATCGCCGTGTGCGGCCAGAGCAGGCGCGTGGCCTCCCGCCAGGAAACGCCGCGATCGCCCCGGTTCTGCGGCAGCCAGGCGGGCTGCATGCCCAGCAGCAGGCGTATCGTCGTGCCGGTCTTGCCGACCACCGACACCGCATCCAGCAACAGCGCGAACGCCGTCTCCAGCGCGATTCCGGCCAGCACGCGGGCGCATCCGCCGTAGCTGGCGCGCAGCCGGGGGGACGCTAGGATCTGCACGTAGCCCAACAGTTTCGGGGCGTAGATCGCGCCGGCCCAGCCCAGCATGACGGTCAGGACGGGGCCGGCGGGGAAGGGCGATACATTGTCGGTCGCCGCTGCCCAGGCCGCCGCGAACAGCAGGATCAGATAGAACGGCGTGCAACCGAACAGCAGAATCGCCTGGATCAATTGCCACCGCCCCATCGGTCGCAAGCCCGGCATCGTCAGCAGGAACCGGTATTCCAGATTGCCGGCGAGCCAGCGGAGCTCCCGTCGCATGAACTCGGGCAGGGCAGGGGGATTGGCCTCGAAGGAGCCGTCTTCCTCCGGCAGCAGCCGCACACCCCAGCCGGCGCCGGCCAGCAACGCGGCCTCGATCTGGTCGTGCGACAGAATGGGGCGCCCGTTCGGCAGCAGCGGCAGCCTGGCATGGGCGCGAAACGGGGCGATGCGGATCATCGCGTTGTGGCCCCAGTAGCAGGCCTCGTCGCCTTGCCACCACGCGAGTGCCGCCGCCCACGTCCGCATCCCCGCGCGCATCCCGAACTGGAACAGACGCGGGAAGGCGGACGACGCCGGTAGCCCCACCGTCAGATGCTGCACGATGGCAAGGTGGGGATTCGCCTCCATCTCCTGCGCAAGGCGCAACACCGCGCGTGGCGTCATGGCCGAGTCCGCGTCCAGCACGAGCATCGACGCGAACCCGGCCGCTTCGTTGTCGAGGAACGCCATGATGTTGCCGGCTTTGAACCGATCGTTGTCGGCCCGCCGCCGGTAGCGGATGCGGTTGGGATCGCGATCGGCGGATCGGAAGGCTTCGATCGCCGGTTCCTCCGACGCATCGGAACTGTCGGACAGGACGAACAAAGCGAACCGATCGCCCGCGCCGGCAGCGTCCAGCCCGTCCAACAGCCGGCGCAGCGAGGGCAGCACGACGCCCATATCCTCATTCCGCACGGTGACCGCGATGGCGATGCGCGCGCTGGGGACGGGGAACGACGACGGCGCGGTGCGGCGGCGCAGCAGCGCGGTCAGTCCGACAACGCCCTGCGCGAAGCATACGCCGACCCACAGCGTCGCCAGCGCGAAACTACCCATCGCCGCCGCTTTCGCCACGGTCCACCCGCCCGGCGCCAAAGCGCGATGCATCGCCCACCACAGCAGCCCGGCCATGAAAAGACTGAGGCACACGACAATCGAGCGGCGGCGTTTCATTTCCGGTCCTTGGACGGCGATGGCGGGGCCTGTATAGCGGTTATCATGCAACAAAGCGCCGACCCCACCGTTGCCGTGGTGCTCCCCCCTCGGGAAGGCTTCGGCCCCCGGCGCACCGGAGCGCTCGGATTGCTCGCGCGGCGGTATGTCGCGACGCCGGGCTTTCGCACCACCATCTTCGGTGGTCCGCAGGATGGGCCGGTGTTTCCGAACATCGACTTCGTGCCGGTCAAGCCCACCGTCTGGTGGCCGGGGCCGACCAATGTGCGCTTCGCCATCGCTGTCGCCGCCCGGCTGAAGCAAACGCGCCCGGCCTTGATCGAGGTGCATAACCGCCCCGAAATCGCCCTGGCGATCGCCGCCCGCCTGCCGGACATTCCGGTGACGCTGATCCTCAACAACGATCCGCAGGAAATGCGCGGCGCACAGACCGCGTCCGAACGCGGGGCGCTGCTGGCGAAGCTGGCGCTGGTCATGACGTCGTCCGAATACCTGCGCGGCCGGTTGCTGGACGGGGTTGCCAATCCCGCCCGCCCCCCGGCGGTGCTGCCGAACTGCCTGGACCTGAACGAATTGCCGCCGCCCCGTCCGCGCGAACGGCTGATCCTGTTCGCCGGCCGGGTCGTGGCGGAAAAAGGCCCCGACGCCTTCGTCATGGCCTGCGCCGCCGCGCTGCCGCTGCTTCCGGGCTGGCGCGCCATCGCCATCGGCGCCGATCGCTTCCGGGAAGACAGCCCCGAAACCGCCTTCGTGCAATCCGTCCGCGCCGCCGCCGAACATGCCCCGGTCGCCATGGCCGGCTATCGCGACCACCCCGAGGTGCTGGACGCGATGTCCCGAGCAGCCATTGTCGTGGTGCCGAGCCGTTGGCCGGAACCGTTTGGGCTGGTGGCGTTGGAGGCGATGGCGAGCGGTGCGGCGTTGATCTGCTCCCCACGCGGCGGCTTGCGGGAAGTCGCGGGCGACACCGCCCTGTATGCCGACCCCGATCGGCCCGAGGGCATCGCCGCCGCTCTCAAGCTGCTCGGCCGCGACGAGGCCCGGCGCAACGACATGGCCGCCGCCGGCCGTGCCCGCGCCCGCCAGTTCGATCTGCCGGTCATCGCCGAACAATTGGCGGCCTTGCGCTGCGGTGTGCTGGGCGCGGGTGGCCGATAGCCCGCAACATCCCTATATGGACGCCCTGGACATAAATCGGAGGCGCCCCCATGCCCGAACTCAATCCCGACCTGGTACCGGTGACGGTGCTGACCGGCTACCTCGGTGCCGGTAAGACCACGCTGCTGAACCGCATTCTGACCGAAAACCACGGCAAGAAATATGCGGTGATCATCAACGAGTTCGGCGAACTCGGGGTGGACAACGACCTCGTTGTCGATACCGACGAGGAAGTGTTCGAAATGAACAACGGCTGCATCTGCTGCACCGTGCGCGGCGACCTGATCCGCATCGTTGGCGGGCTGATGAAGCGGCGCGACAAATTCGACGGCATCATCGTCGAAACCACCGGCCTAGCGAACCCCGCCCCGGTCGCGCAAACCTTCTTCGTGGACGAGGGTGTGAAGGCGAAAACCCGCCTCGACGCCATCGTCACCGTGGTCGATGCCAAGCATTTGCCGGCGCGGCTTCTGGATAGCAGCGAGGCCGAGGACCAGATCGCCTTCGCCGATGTGATCGTGCTGAACAAAACCGATCTGGTGACGCCCGAAGAACTGGAAGCCGTCGAAGCCAAAATCCGCGCCATCAACCGCTTCGCCACCATTCACCGCACCCAGCGCTCGGCCGTCGCGATCGACACGGTGATGAACCAAGGCGCCTTCGACCTGTCCCGCGTGCTGGCGTTCCAACCCGACTTCCTGTCCGGCGACGACGATCACGAACATAACGAGGACATCTCCTCCATGAGTTTCGAGGTCGCGGCCCCGATCGATCCGGAGAAATTCAACGCCTGGATCGGCGCGCTGTTGCAGGACAAAGGCCCCGATCTGCTGCGCACCAAGGGCATCCTGTCCTACCAGAACGAGGATCGGCGCTTCGCATTTCAGGCCGTGCACATGATCGCCGATGGCGATTTCGTGGCGCCGTGGAAAGAAAACGAAGCCCGCGTCAGCCGCATCGTGTTCATCGGCCGGAACCTCAATCGTCCGCAGTTGCGCCGCGGCTTCGAAGGCTGCGCCGCAGCATGAGCGGGACCGGCAAGCGCGCGCAATTCCGGGTCGAAACCCAGGGCACGCAACGCGAACTCGGCGCCTTCGTCGTCGCCGCGCGGTTTTCCGGCGACGGTCGGACCCTGGCCTTTGCGTTGGGCGACGGTTCGGTGCGACTGGTCGCGCTGGCCGATCCCGACACCTGGCACACCGTCGACGCGCACGACGGCGGCATCCTGGCGCTGGAACCGGATAGCCAGCCGACCGGCTTCGTGACCGGCGGCGACGACGGTAAATTGCGCCGCATCGCGGCCGACGGCACCGTATCCGACATCGCGCAGTTCGGCATGAAATGGGTGGAGCAGGTCGCGATCCACGCATCCGGCACGATCGCCGCCGGGGTGGGCAAGGTCGTGCATCTGTTCGACAAGACCGGCCGCAAGCTGAAAGAATTGGTCCACCCGTCGAGTGTGACCGGCCTGGCATTCGATGCCAAAGGCAAGCGCATCGGCGCCTCGCACTACAATGGCGTGACCCTGTGGTTCGTCGCCGCGAAGGTCGATAGCCCCCGCAAACTGGAATGGAAAGGCAGCCATATCGGCGTCGCGATCCACCCGAAGGACGAGGCGATCGTCAGCGCCATGCAGGAAAACGCCCTGCACGGCTGGGCGTTGCCCGACGGCAAGCACATGCGCATGAGCGGCTACCCGTCGAAAACCCTCGCGCTGTCGTTCAGCAAGAACGGCAAATGGCTCGCCAGCAGCGGCGCCGACGCGATGGTTCTGTGGCCGTTTCACGGCGGCGGACCGATGGGCAAAGCACCGACGGAACTGGCCGGCGGCGACGGCATCATCTGCAATCGGGTCGCCTGCCACCCGACGAACGACATCGTCGCGGGTGGTTTCGCCGATGGGTTGGTGGTCGTGGCGGACATCGCATCGGCTCGCATCGTGCCGGTGGTTCCGCCGGATCATGGGCCGATTTCCAGCTTGGCCTGGAGTCCGGACGGCACCCTGTTGGCCATCGGCACCGAAACCGGCTACGCTGCCATCGTGGACTTCGCCGCTCGGGGCTAAATTGGCCGGTTCGCCGATCCTGGCCGTTCGATTTAATGCCGATCCGCCTTGCGACCGGCCGATAGAACCAGCGGACCGCTGGTCGGGAGACTGCCATGGACATGCAAATCGAAGCCTTCGCCCAGCTGCCCACGGTCGAGGGGCCGGTCGTCTACCTCGCCCACATGGCGGAGAAGCCGCACTCCTTCACATTCCCGCAGCCGCCGGGCGTGCCGATGACCAACATCGTGACCGAAACCGTCGCTGTGGCCATCCACGACATGCGCCCGATCGCCGCCGACCTGTCGCTCGACCGTGAAGGCTTCGCGTTGATCGATTGCCCCACCGCACAGCACGATTTTTACAATGAGGACGAGTTGCGCCGCGTCTGCTACCCCGAAACCGAACGCGCCTTGCTGGCGGCGACGGGGGCGAGCCGAGCGGTGATATTCGATCACACCCATCGCCGTCGGATGTGGGAGGGGGAGGACCGGATGCCCGGCGTGCCGCGTCAGCCGGTGGCCCGCATTCACGGCGATTATACCGAGACATCGGGGCCGCAACGCGTCCGCGACATCATGGGCGACGAGGCAGAGGCGCTGCTGCGGAAGCGGTTTGCGATCGTGAACCTCTGGCGCCCGATCGTTGGGCCGCTGTTCGATGCGCCGTTGGCGTTGATCCATGCCGGCACTGTCGCGGATGCGGATTGGGTGACGCACGACCTGATTTACCGCGATCGCGTCGGCGAGATTTTCGCCCTGACCTACAACCCGGACCATCGCTGGTTCTACGCCCCGGCGATGCAAACGCATGAGGCGTTATTGCTGAAATGCTTTGACTCGGCCCGCGACGGACGCGCCCGCTTCATGCCGCACACCTCGTTCGAGGACCCGACGGCCCCGGCCGATATGCGCCCGCGGGAAAGCATCGAGTTGCGCGTGCTGCTGTTCTTCGAAGAACCGGCCGAGACCGTTTGAACCGGGCCGGCTCGCGCCGTCAGGATTCCAGCAACCGCCGCAGCAATTCGACGTCCTCGGCGAAGGTGCCGTCGCGTTCCATCAGTTCGTTCACCCGCGATATCGCGTGCATGACGGTGGTGTGATCGCGGTTGCCGAACTTCCGGCCGATTTCGGGCAAGCTGCGGCTGGTGAGCTGCTTGGACAGATACATTGCCACCTGCCGAGGCCGAGCAACGAGACGCGCACGGCGGGCGGACGACATGTCGGACACCCGGATTCCGTAATGTTCGGAGACTTTTTTCTGGATCTCGTCGATCGAGATGCGCCGATCATTGGCTTTCAGTAGGTCGTGCAGGACCTCGTGCGTTGCTTCCAGCGTGATCGCGCGGCCGAACAAATTGGCATGGGCGATCAGGCGGTTCAGCGCCCCTTCGAGCTCGCGCACGTTGCTGGTGATTTTATGCGCGAGATATTCCAACACTTTGGGCGGCACCGGCACGCCTGCGCGGACGGCCTTGGTTTCCAGGATGGACAGGCGCAACTCGTAGGTTGTGGTGTGCAGGTCGGCGACCATGCCGCAGCCCAGCCGGGTTTTCAGGCGGTCTTCCAATTGGAGGTCCGACGGGGATTTGTCCGACGACACCACGATTTGTTTACCGGCTTCCACCAAGTAATTGAACGTGTGAAAAAACTCTTCTTGGGTGTTGTCCTTGCCGATCAGGAATTGCAGATCGTCGATCATCAACACATCGACGCCGCGCAATTGTTCCTTGAATTCCATCGTCGAATGCGAGCGGATCGCGGCGATGAAGCGATACATGAATTTTTCGGCGGACATGTAGGTGAACAGGACGGGCTTTTGGCCGGCGGTTTCGTTCCGTCGGGTCAATTCCCAGGCGATTGCGTGCATCAGATGGGTTTTGCCCAACCCCACCCCGCCATACAGGAACAAAGGGTTGAACCCATGCGCCGACGGCTGTTCGGCCACGCGGCGGGCGCAGGCGTAGGCGAATTCGTTGGGTTTGCCGACGACGAAGCCATCGAAGGTGAAACGCGGATCCAGCGCCGCCGCGAGGTCGGATCGCAGCCCCAACCGATCGTCCGGCGCGACCGTTTCGGCGGCAACCTTCGGCGGTTCGGGCGGTTCGAACGTCGGTCCGACGGCATCGTCGTGCGGCATCGCAGCGACGGCGGTGTGGGCAACGCGCAGCACGACCCGGAGCACCGAGGGGTTTTCCTGCTTCCACAAGGCATCGAACCGCGCACCGTAGCGGTCGCTAACCCAATCGCGCAGGAAACGTGTGGGGAGTTGCAGTGTTACTTCGTCGCCCTCCGCGCCGGCTAAGACGATTTGCTGCAGCCAGGCGCGATATTCGATGTCGCCGAGTTCGATGCGGAGGCGGCGGAGGATGCGTTCCCATTGTGCTGCGATTTGCACGGAGTCCACGATCGCTCCCCCATCAGTCGTGGCCATTTGCGCGTCCCCCTGAAGAATTGCCACGTAACAGCGGCGCATTCTTCGATGCAGTCATAAAAAACAACTCTCCCGGAACGATTTCGACGTCCGGACGAGTGCCGATTTCGCGGTAATCTTCTACGTCGAGAGTACCGTTCCGATCGGGCCGATGCGATGAATTTAAGTCAAACGATGACAGGTCGGCAAGCCGGATTCGGCTTATGCTCAAAATATTCAATAGAGAACGCAATCTTATTGCGTTTGTTACTGTCCGATCAAATTAGATCGGGCTGACCCGATTCCGGTTGCGGAATCGAAATCAACCTGACAGTTCGTTGGTAAGAACTGTCAGGTTGACTGTTCTTATTTTAAGTGCGGCAAATATGCCGAGGCCCGGTACGCCGGTCAAGCGTGCCGGTTCGATAATCAGGCGGTCGCGATCGCCTTTACCCGCGCCGAGAGCCGGGACAGCTTGCGGGCGACCGTGTTCAGGTGCGTGACGCCCTTGCCGGCGGCGCGCTGCATCTCGGGCTGCGCCGCACGCAGGGCTTCGGCCGCAGCGGCCTTGTCGCCGCTGGCGATCGCCGTTTCGACCTTCTTCACAAAGGTCCGCATACGGGACTTGCGCGCGGTGTTCCGCTCGGTGCGGGTCGCGGTCTGGCGGATGCGCTTACGCGCGGATGCGTTGTTGGCCATGTGCTGTCGGGTCGCCTGTAAGTTTGCGTCGGGTCGATGTCGCGCAACCCAGGAGCTCGTCCGGGGCAGCGTCGGAAGGTGGCGTTTCTACGCATGCGAACCTCGGGAGTCAAGGAACGCGCGCCCACTTTCCACGCATGCCTTCCCGGTTTCCATGCGCCCGCCTCACGCCGCCCGCCTCAGGCAGCGCGGGCCAGAGCGGTGCGGCCCAGGATCAGGTCCGATGCCTTCTCGGCGATCATGATGGTGCCGGCGTTGGTGTTGCCCGACACCACCGTGGGCATCACCGAGGCATCGACAACGCGCAACCCCTCGATCCCATAGACTCGCAGTTCGGGGTCCACGACCGCCATCGGGTCGACGCCCATCTTGCAGGTGCTGGTGGGGTGGAACACCGTCCCGCCGGTCGCCCTGGCATGTTGCAGCCATTGCTCGTCGGTTTGCACCCCATCGCCGGGCAGGAATTCCGACGCCACATAGCGGCTCAGATGCGGGGATTGCAGGAGATCCCGAGCGATCTTGAGGCCGCCGACAAGGGCGCGGCGATCGGTTTCGGCGGCCAGATAGTTTGGTCGCATGGCCGGGGCGGCGGCGGGATCGGGCGATTTCAGGGCGATCTCACCCCGGCTTTCCGGTCGCAACTGGTAGGCGATGATTGTGAATCCCGACCATTTATGCAGCCCGTCCTGCGGCCGATCGGCGCTGAACGTGGAGATCGACAGCTTCACGTCCGGCGTCGCCAGCTCCGGCCGGGTGCGGGCGAACAGCGCCACGGTGGCCGAGATCGCCGCCAGATCGCCCTTCCGCCACAGCAGATACTCCAGCCCGGTGCGCAGCTTCTTCAGCGGGCTCATCATCGTGTCGTTGACCGTGATGGGCATCGTGCATTTCAGCTTGATCGGGGCGGAGTAGTGGTCCTGCAGGCTTTGCCCCACGCCCGGCAGGTGGTGCACGACCGGTATCCCCATCTCCTGCAAATGCGCATGCGGCCCAACCCCCGAGAGCAGGAGTATCTGCGGCGATCCGATCGCGCCGCCGCACAGGATGGTTTCCTTGCGGCCGCGGGCGATCTTGTCCTGCCCGTTCTGGCGGAACGCGACGCCGATCGCGCGCTTGCCCTCGAATAGGATTTTTTGGGTATGGGCATGGGTGACCACGCGCAAGTTGGGCCGTTTCATCGCCGGATGCAGGTAGCCGACGGCGGTGGAGCACCGCTTGCCGTTGCGGATCGTGGTCTGATGGTAGCCCACACCGTCCTGTTCGGCGCCGTTGAAATCGTCGTTGCGTTGGTAGCCGGCTTCGTTGCAGGCCTTGATGAAGGCCTCGCACAGCGGATGCCCGTCCTGCACGTCGGACACGCAGAGCGGCCCGCCGGTGGCGTGGAAATCGTCGGCCCCGCGCGTTTGGTGTTCCGCCCGCTTGAAATAGGGCAGCACATCGGACGCCGACCACCCGGTGTTGCCGAATTGCCGCCAGAGGTCGAAATCCTCGTTCTGGCCGCGAATGTAGACCATGCCGTTGATCGAGCTGGACCCGCCCAGAACCTTGCCGCGCGGCCAGAAAATCTTGCGCCCGGCAGCGCCCGGTTCGGGTTCGGTTTCGTAGCACCAGTTCACCTTGGGGTCGGCGAAGGTCTTGCCGAAGCCCAAGGGGATATGGATCCACATATTGGAGTCGTTGCCCCCGGCCTCCAGCAGCAGGACTTTGGTGTTCGGGTCCTCCGACAGGCGCGCGGCCAGGACGCAGCCGGCCGATCCGGCCCCCACGACGACGAAATCGGCTTCCAGTGTTTCGGCCACGCTACATCCCCCATTGCAATCCGACCGGCTACTGCCCGCCGCCATCCTGCCCCCGTTGGGCCAATCAGGCCGCCGCTGCCAGGGGCGCGCGTCCGCGGATCATATCCGCAGCCTTCTCCGCGATCATAATCGTCGGCGCGTTGGTGTTGCCCGACGCCACCGTCGGCATGATCGACGCATCGGCCACCCGCAAGCCTTCCAGCCCGTGCACCCGCAGTTCCGCGTCCACCACCGCCATCGCGTCCGGCCCCATTTTGCACGTACTGGTCTGATGGAACGTGGTGCCTCCGGTCCGGCGGGCATAGTCCAACAATTCGTCGTCCGACTGCACATCCGGCCCGGGCAAATATTCCGACTCGACGAAGCGCTTCAAATGCGCCGTCTCCAGGAACCGGCGGCACCATTTCAGGCTGTCCACGATCGTCCGTTGGTCCAGCTCCGCCGACAAATAGTTGGGGAACATCGCCGGGGTGTCGCGCGGATCGGCGCTGCGCAATTTCAGCTCCCCCCGGCTGTCCGGGCGCAACTGGTAACCGATCAGGGTGAAGCCAGAGAAATCGTGCAGCCCCTTCGCCGGATTGTCGGCGCTGAACGGCGAGAGGGTGAATTTCACATCGGGGGACGCATATTCCGGCCGCGTTTTGGCGAACAAGGCCACCGGTCCGACGCCCATGGTCAGCGGCCCGCGGCGGCGAAAGATATAGTCCATACCGACGGCCAGCTTGCGAAACTGGCTCTGCATCGTGTCGTTCAGCGTGATCGCCTGATTGCAGCGCAGCTTCACCGCGCCGGAATAATGGTCCTGCAAACACTGGCCGACGCCCGGCAGGTGGTGCACTGGTTCGATGCCGTGTTCGCGCAGATGCTCCGCCGGTCCCACGCCCGAGAGCAGCAGGATATGCGGCGAGCCGATGGCGCCGGCGCAGAGCACGACCTCCCGCCGGGCGCGGATGAATTTCTTCACGCCGGCTTCCTCGAACGCGACGCCGATCGCCCGCTTGCCCTCGAACACCACGCGTTCCGTCAGCGCTCGGGTTATCACCCGCAGGTTGGGGCGGTTCATCGCGGGCTTGAGGTAGCCGACCGACGTGGACCAGCGTTTGCCGTCCTTGGTGGTGGTCTGCTGGTAGCCCACGCCTTCCTGCACGCGGCCGTTGAAATCGTCGTTGCGCGGAAAGCCGAGTTCCACCGCCGCTTCGACGAAGGCGTCGCAGATCGGATGGGTGTAGCGCACGTCCGACACCGCCAGCGGTCCGTCCGACCCGTGCCAGTCGTCGCCGCCGCGTTCCTGACGCTCCGAGCGCTTGAAATAGGGCAGTACGTCGGCGGCGGACCAGCCGGGATTGCCGAGTTGGCGCCAGTGGTCGAAATCCTCGTGCTGGCCGCGAATGTAGATCATGCCGTTGATCGAGGAGGAGCCGCCGAGCACCTTGCCGCGCGGCCAATACATGCGCCGTCCCTGGCTGTCGGGTTCGGTTTCGAACATCCAGTTGACCTTGGGGTCGGCGAAAGTCTTGCCGAAGCCCAGGGGAACGTGGATCCAGAAATGGTTGTCGTTGCCGCCGGCTTCCAACAGCGCCACTTTGGTGCCGATATCCTCCGACAGGCGGGCAGCCATCGCGCAGCCCGCCGAACCGGCGCCCACGACGACGTAATCGGCTTCCAATGTATCCGGTGCGGCCATCTTGCGCTTCCCTTGTTCTTATGTTCGACCCAGACAGTCAGTGTGCGCGGGACGCGGCGGAGCCTCAAGGGCCTGTCGCGGGGCGCACTTCCTAGCGGTCGAAATCAGCCGGACGATGCCGTCTGACTTCGACCGCTATCCCTTGATTTTGTGGGCCGATTCACCCGACTACATCGGATGTTTTCGTCAGGATCGGACCACTAGCGGAAGGTCAGAACGTCGATGTCCGCCATACATGGACGCCACGGTGTCACCCATCCACGCCTGAGCGCCATGGCTCAGGGCATCGGATACAGGCTTCTGTCCGCCCACGCGGCGCGGCGATCCCTGCTGACCGCCGCCAGCCCTTATGCTCGGGAACGGACGACCGCCCTGACCGCGAAACTGGCCCGTGGCGAGACCGCCTGGCTGCTCGGCATCGGTCCGGCCGGCCATAACAGCGGTGTGGCCCTGGTCGAGGTTTCGGCCGCCGGCGGCGTCAATCCGATCTGCAACAACGAGGAAGAGCGCTACACCGGCATCAAGAACTGCACCGATTTTCCGCAGCACAGTCTGGCAGCGCTGATGCAGACGGCGGCGGGGATGGGGATTGCGCCGGGCGACATCCATGCCTGCGTGGCCAGTTGGGACTATGTCCAGCTTGCAACGACGCTGTTGGGCGCGGTCGCGGCCGAACTACCGGCGAGCCGCATCCTGCTGGACCCCGAGCAGTTCGGCGCTATGAACATCAAGCATATTCGTCGTGCAACCCGCGCCCCGGCGCAGGTCGGGCGGCAATTCGGCCTGCGCGGACCGATGCCGATCGTCGGCATGCGCCACCATGGCAACCACGCCTATTATTCCTATGCCGTCTCACCGTTCGCAACGACCGAGGAACCGGTGCTGATCACCGTTATCGACGGGCTTGGCGACGATGGCGCGATCTCGATCTATCTGGCACGCGGCGGCACAATGTCGCTGCTGTACCGCAACAGCGACATTTTCGATTCGCTCGGCGGCTTCTACAGCATGATCAGCTCCACCCAGGGCGGCTGGACGATCCTGAGCAGCGAGGGCCGCTACATGGGCGCCGTTGCCTGGGGCGATAGCGACCGGATGACCAATCCGTATTATCGCCAACTGCGGCAGATTTTTCATTTCGCCCCGTCCGGGGAGATACGGCTGAACCGGGCGCTGGCGAATTGGCCCCGACGCTTGCAGGCGAAACCCTATACCCCGGCCCTGACCGCGATTCTCGGCCCGCCTATTCCACTCGCGAATATGTGGAATCCGAAATCGTTGGAAACGATCAATCGGCTGGTGAAATTCGGCGAACCGTTCCGGCCGCTGGCGTCGATGGCGACATTGGCGGCGGCAAAAGCGGTGTGGGTGCTGGAAGACGGCGCCTCCGACGACGATTGGAACGCCTACAGCTACATGGTGCTGACCGCGCATCCGCGCCCTGGCACCGCCGCTGTCGTGCCGGCGGTGATCCACTTGGACAATACCAGCCGCATCCAGATCGTGCGCCCGGACACCGACCCCTTCACGCATGCCTATCTGCGGGCAATGGGGCGCCGGGTCGGGGTGGAGGTCTCGGTCAATACCTCGCTCAACGTCGCCGGGCCGGTGGTGCAGACCCCGGAACAGGCGCTGGAGGCGCTGCGCCGCACCAAGGCGATGGACGGGATCGTGATGATCGCCTCGGACGGACGGGCCTTCCTGGCCTGGCATGCGGTCGCAACACCGCCCAAGGATGGCGGGGCGCGGTTGAATAATTGGCTTGCGGCCTGGCGTCATGGCGGCTGAGTTTCTGCCCGACGCGATCGTCGACGCCCTGCGGCGGATGCGCCTGCTGGATGGCGCCACCGCGCGCGGGATACGCCTGACGGGCGGCGTGTCGTCGGATATCTGGCGTGTCGATCTGCCGTCCGGGCCGATCTGCATCAAACGCGCGTTGCCCAAACTGCGGGTCGCAGCGGATTGGCAGGCGCCGGTGGAGCGCAACGTCTACGAAGCCCGCTGGATGCGCCGTGCTGCTGCTGCCGTGGCCGGCTGCGCGCCGGCATTGCTGGGGCAGGACGTCGATAGCGGCGCTCTGGCGATGGCGTTTCTGCCGCCCACCGACCATCCGCTGTGGAAGACGCAGTTGCGGGACGGGCACGCCGATCCGACATTCGCCGCAGCGGTGGCGACGGCCTTGGTTCGCATCCACGCCGCGACGGCGGCCGATCCCACCATTGCCGCCGCATTCCCGACCGACAGCATATTCTACGACATCCGGTTGGAGCCTTATTTGATCGCAACCGCCCGCGCCCACCCCGATCTGGCGCCCCGACTGCTCGATCTCGTTGCTACGACCCAAGCCAATAAGCGCGCTTTGGTGCACGGCGATGTCAGCCCGAAGAACATCCTGGACGGCCCCGATGGACCGGTTTTCCTCGACGCGGAATGCGCTTGGTGGGGCGATCCGGCGTTCGATCTGGCATTCTGCCTCAATCATTTGCTGCTGAAATGCCTGTGGACGCCGCCCGCCCGCGACCGTTTCCTGGCCTGCTTCGATGCCATGGTCGCCGCGTATCGGGCCGGAGTCGCCTGGGAACCGGCGGCGGACACCGAACGCCGGGCGGCGCATCTGCTGCCGGGCCTGTTCCTCGCGCGGGTGGATGGAAAGTCGCCCGTCGAATACATCGCCGCCGAAGCGGACAAAGACCGCGTCCGCCGCGTCGCCCGCCATCTGCTATCCGATCCGCCCGACACGCTCGATGCGATCCGCCGAGCCTGGACTCAGGAGTTGCGCCGTTGACCGATACCAAGATTGCGTATGTGCACGGACGCCGGGTTTGGGACAGCCGCGGCCGCCCGACGGTGGAGGCCGATGTGATGCTCGAAAGCGGCGCCGTCGGTCGCGCCATCGCCCCCGCCGGAGCCTCCACCGGCTCGGGGGAGGCGGTGGACCTGCGCGACGGCGGGCCGGCTTTCGGCGGCTACGACGTGCGCCAGGCCGTTGTGCATGTGAATGGGGAAATCGCCCGCGCAGTCACTGGGATGGATGCGGCGGATCAGGCGGGGTTGGATCGGGTTCTGATCGCGCTCGACGGCACACCCAACAAAAGCCGGCTCGGCGCCAATGCGGTGCTGGCGGTGTCGATGGCCGCCCTGCACGCCGCCGCGCACGAAGCCGGGCAGCCGCTATTCCGCTACATCGGCGGCCCCGATGCGGCGTTGATTCCGCTACCGCAGATCCAGATTTTCGGCGGCGGCGCGCATGCCGGGCGCCGGGTCGATATCCAGGATTTCATGGTGATGTGTCCGGCCGCCGGCAGTTTCGCCGAAGCCCTGGATTGGACGGCCGAGGTCTATCGTCACGCCGGCCTGCTGATGAAGGAAGCCGGCACCCTGCAAGGCGTCGCCGACGAGGGCGGCTGGTGGCCGGCCTTCGCCACCAACGAACAGGCGCTGGACACCCTGGTGCGCGCGATCGAACGCGCCGGTTTCCGCCCTGGGGAGCAAGTGGGCATCGCGCTCGATATCGCCGCGTCGGAATTCGGCCGCAACGGGCGCTATAAGCTGGCGCTGGAAGATCGCGAACTCGATACCGAGGCGATGGTGAAAATGCTGGCCGGCTGGGTCTCCCGCTATCCAGTGCTGTCGATCGAAGACCCGTTGGCGGAAGACGATACCGAGGGTTTCCGCGCTTTCACCGCCGAGGTCGGTCGCAAGGTGCAGATTGTCGGCGACGATTTCCTGGTCAGCGAGGCATCCCGCGTGCACGCCGCCGCCCGTGTCGGCGCGGCCAACACCGTGCTGTTGAAGCCGAACCAACGCGGCACCATCACCGAAACGTTGGACGCCTGGGACGCCGCCCGCGCCTGCGGCTACGCTGCCATCGTCTCCGCCCGCTCGGGGGAAACCGAAGATACCACCATCGTCCACCTCGCCGTCGGCTGGGGGGTGGGGCAGTTGAAAGTCGGCAGCTTTGCCCGTAGCGAGCGGATGGCGAAGTGGAACGAGGCGCTGCGGGTGGAAGAAGCCATCGGCGGCAAATCCCGTTTCGCGGGCGGTTCGGTGTTGGGCCGATCGAAGCTATGAACGTGGTCTTCCACAACAGCGCCGGCCCCGACCTCGCGGCCCGTTTGCGCGCCGTTCCCGGGCTGAACATTGCGATCTGCCCGGAAGACGACGACGCGCTGCTGCGGCGCCTGCTGCCGACGTGCGAGGTGCTTTGGCACGTGCTGAAACCCTGCACCGCCGCGACGATCGCCGCTGCCCCGCGCCTCGTGCTGATCCAGAAAATCGGGGTCGGGGTGAACACCATCGACCTGGACGCGGCGAAGGCCCGAGCGATCCCGGTGTGCAATCTGCCGGGTACTAATGCGCGGGCTGTTGCCGAACTCGCGCTGACTCTGATGCTGGCAACGATCCGCCGCATTCCCCGCTTCGACGCCGGCCTGCGCCAGGGCGTCTGGAGCGACCCGGTGTTGCAGGACGGCATCGGCGAGTTGGGCGGGCGCACCGTCGGTCTGGTCGGCTACGGGTCCATTCCGCGCCTGCTGGCCCCGGTTCTCGTGGCACTCGGGTGCCGTATTCTCTACACCGCGCGCAATCCCGTGCCGGATGCGTTGGGCGAGTACCGCGCCCTCGACGCGTTGCTGGCGGAAGCCGATATTGTCAGCCTGCATATTCCGCTCACAGAACAAACTGCGCACACGATCGACGCTGCGGCACTGGCGGGGATGAAGCCGGGGGTGGTGCTGATCAATACCGCGCGCGGCGGATTGGTCGATCCGGCGGCTCTGGCGGCGGCGTTGCGGTCCGGGCATCTCGGCGGTGCCGGCCTGGATGTTTTCGCGAACGAGCCGCTGGACCGCGCCGATCCCTTGCTCGCTCTGCCGAATGTCGTTGCCACACCGCATATCGCGTGGTTGACGACCGGCACCTTCGATCGCAGCTTCGCGATCGCAGCGGAAAACTGCCGCCGGATTGCTGCCGGGGAGGCATTGTTGCATCGGGTTTGCTGAACCAATGGAAACGCCAAGGAGGGTATCCCGCATGAGGCATTTTCGGTCGATCGACGCTATCGTCGGTTTCCGCGCGGATGGCAGCACGCGGGCGTGGTTCGGCAAGGCGACCGACGCCGGCATCTCCGCCTGTCCTTGATCGGGGAACGCCGCCGCGAGCGTCCCTAGAGCGTGATCGCTTGAGGTTGACTTCAACCTCGGGCGTGAATCACCCTCTCAAACAAAGGCTTAGACCATGATCCAACGCCGAGATCGCGTGCGACCTCAAACGATCATGGTCTAAGCCATTGCAGCCCGAACCGCCAATCCTGCGCCTGTTGGCCGACGATCTGACCGGGGCGCTGGATAGTGCCGCGCGGTTCGTGCCGCTGGTCGGTTCGGTGCCGGTCGTCTGGTCCGGACCGATCCCCGCCGGGACCGTCGCGATCGACAGCGGCACCCGCGACCTGACCGCCGAGGCCGCTTTGCCGATCGTCCGCCGCCTGTCCGGTGCTTTGGCCGGTGGCACCATTGCCTTCAAGAAAATCGACAGCCTGCTGCGCGGGCATGTGGCGCTGGAACTCGATGTATGCCGTGCGGGTTTCGATGCCTGCGTGCTGGCGCCGGCCTTCCCGTTTCAGGGGCGCGTGACCCGGGGCGGGCAGCAATGGCTGCGCGACGGCGACGGCTGGCGCCGGATCGAGGCCGATCTGCCGCTGCTGGATGCGGAAACGGACGCCGATCTGGATGCGATAGTCGCCCGTTATCGGGCGCGGGAGGATGTCGCCCGTTATCGGGCGCGGTCGGGCAATATACTCTGGGTCGGCACCGCCGGCCTCGCGGGTGCGCTGACGGGCCGCCGACCGGTGCCCTGTCCAGCGCTGGCCGGTCCGGTCCTGGCGCTGATCGGGTCCGATCATCCGGTGACGCAAGGGCAACTCGTCGCTGCCGGACCGCTGCATCGCCGGCTGCCCGCACCCTCGGTCCCCCTGCCGGCGGCCGTGACGTTGGACCTGCCCCCCGGCACGGATCGCACCGCCGCCACCGCCGCCATCGCGACCGCCTTCGCCGCGCTGCTGGCCAGCATCCCGCCCCTGGGGACGCTGGTCGTCGCCGGCGGTGCCACCCTGCGATCCCTGTGCGAGGCGATCGGCGCCACCGGCCTGCGCGTCGATGGAGAGGTCGAGCCAGGGGTGCCCACCGCCATCCTCTGCGGCGGTCGCTACGACGGGCTGCGCATCGTGTCCAAGTCCGGGGCCTTCGGCGATCCGGGGCTGTTGGTTCGCTTGCTGCGCCTGTAGACTCGGCCCCTGCCCAACCAACCGGAGCACACCCCATGCGATTAGGCGTCATGCTGCCCCTGCACGATATCGGCGGCGATCCCGACACGCTGCGCGACTTCGCGGCGAAGACCGAAGCCCAGGGCTACACCAACCTCGGCCTCGCGGATCACGTGCTGGGGGTGAACGTGGCGACGCGGCCGGATTGGGGGGATCGCAACACCTCGGCCGATTTGTTCCACGACCCCTTCGTGTGTTTCGCCTTCCTCGCCGGCCTCGCCCGCAAAACGACCGAGTTCTCGACCCAGGTTCTGATTCTGGCGCAGCGACAGGCGGTGCTGGTGGCCAAGCAGGCCGCCAGCCTGGACGTGCTGTGCGGCGGGCGCTTCCGTCTGGGTGTCGGGGTCGGCTGGAACCCGGTGGAATTCACCGGGCTGAACGAGAATTTCGCCAACCGCGGCCGCCGGTCCGCCGAGCAGGTGGCGGTCATGCAGAAATTGTGGGCGGACGAGCACGTGACGTTCGAAGGCCGCTGGCACAAAATCGAAGACGCCGGCATCAATCCGCGCCCGAAATCCGGCCGGGTGCCGGTGTGGTTCGGCGGGCATGTGCCGCAAACCCTGGAGCGCATCGCCACCCTGGGCGACGGTTGGATCGTGAACGCCTACCCGGCCGGCGACGCCGCTTTGGCGGAATTTGCCAAACTGCGCGAACTGGCCAAAGCCGCCGGTCGCGCCCCGGATGCGATCGGGATCGAGGTCTGGACCTCGGCCGGATCGGGCACCCCCGCCGAATGGAAAGCCGAGGCCCAGTTCTGGAAAGACGCCGGCGCCACCCATCTGACGCTGACCAACACATTCCAACGCCGGCATCACCGCCGCATCGCCGGCAAGACGGCGGCCGACCACCTTGCGGCGCAACAGGCTTATGCCGATGCGGTGGCGGGGGTGCTGTGACGCTTTCCCCCAAGATCTGCCCCCCCTGCCTCGGCATCACGATGGGCGATCCGGCCGGGGTCGGGCCGGAGATTATCGTGAAAGCCGCCCGCCGGCTGCTGCCCAGGCTGCACGCCGGAGAATTGCGGCTTGTGGCGATCGGCCATCGCTCCGCTTTGCATGCCGCCCGCGCCGTGCTGCGGGAAACGCTGGAATTCCCCGACGTCGATGCGGAATCCGAACTCCCGGCCCTGTCCTTCCACGCCCCGACCGAGGAGCGTAGCCCGGTGCAATTCGGCCGGATCGATCCGGAATGCGGGCGCTTCGCCTATATGGCGGTGGAGCGTGCCGTCGCGCTCGCGCAGCAAGGCCGCATCGACGCCATCGTCACCGCGCCGCTGAATAAGGAGGCGCTGAACCGCGCCGGATACAAATACGCCGGGCATACGGACATGCTGGCGGATCTGACCCATACCCCGTCCAGCTACATGCTGCTCGCACATGGCGATATGCGGGTGACCCATGTCACCACCCATGTCGCGCTGGAAGACGTGCCCCGGCTGCTGACGCCCGACCGCTTGCGCCGCACTATCGATATCACCCACCGCGCGATGTTGGATCTGGGGATTGCGGCGCCGCGGGTGGCGGTGGCAGCGTTGAATCCGCATGCCGGGGAGGGCGGCCTGTTCGGCCGCCAGGATATCGACGTCGTCGCCCCCGTCATCGCGCAATGCCGAGCCGAGGGGATGGATATCCACGGCCCCGTGCCCGGCGATACCGTCTTCGTGAAACTCCGGGCGCGGCAATACGACGCCGTCGTCGCCATGTATCACGACCAAGGCCACATCCCGGTCAAGCTGCTCGGCTTCAACATCGATCCCGCGACCGGCGTCTGGCAGGCTTTGTCCGGGGTGAATATCACCCTCGGCCTGCCGGTCATCCGCACCTCGGTCGATCACGGCACCGCGTTCGACATCGCCGGCACCGGCGTCGCCAACGAGGACAGTCTGATCGAGGCGATCGACTACGCGCTGCGGCTGGCAGCGGTGAAGCGCGCGCGGGCATAGTCCATCGGCTTGGTATCGAATTGACGTAGATCAATGCGGATACCGTTACGATGGGCAACAAGCTTCCTCTGGACGTGCGATAGGGCGCCTTTGCGCGTCCGCATCGGCGGTGTCCGACACATGGCTCGCAAGGGGCGGCGCATGAACCATCGCGACGTGGCGGAGAGCCTGTGCCGGCGGATCGCATTGGCGGTGAAACCGGACACGACCGTGCAGGAAACATGCAAACGCATGTACGCCCGCAAGGTTGGCGCCGCCCTGGTCGCCAACGACAAAGGCGTGTTGGTCGGTATTTTCAGCGGCCGCGATGCCGTGCGCGTGCTGTCGCGCGGGCGCGATCCCAGCGCCACCCTGGTCCGGCACGCCATGACCAAATCGCCGGAAACCATCGGCCCCCGGACCACCGCGCCCGAGGCCCTGCGCCTGATGCGCGACGGCGGATTCCGGCATTTGCCGGTCGTGGACGATAGCAACATCCTGGGCATTGTCTCGCGCGGCGACCCCTGCGGGACGGAGCAGGACCGCCTCAATCCGGAAACCGGGATTTGGGAGGCGATCGGGTAGGTTCCGCTACTGCAAAGCGCGTTTTGCTGTTTGCAACGGCTGCTTCGGATTGGTCGCATTCGGACGATCGCCGCGCACGATTGCAGTCATGGCAGGAATCTGCCGCCAGCCGCGCGGCAATCGAGATTTATGTATGCCCGCCAGTCAAGCCGATCCAACCGGACACAGCCATGTAGGCGGCAACCAGCAGCATGAGCACGCCCGACCCATAGGGCGCACGCCGAGCGAAAGTGCTGAATCCGGACCAGCGCTTTTGAACATGCTGCACGCTCAATGCCGCGACGATCCCTGCGGAAACCATCGTCAATGCAAGCCCGATGCTAAAACAGGCAACCAAAACGATGCCCAGCGTCAGTTGCTTGAGCTGAAGGCACAACAGCAGCACGGTGATCGATGCCGGGCAGGGAACAAGTCCACCAGTCAGGCCGAATATGACGATCTGTCCCGTAGTGACGCGCCGATCGCGGAAACGGTGCGCAATGTCATCGGCGTGCGCGCGCTCATGGGCATCCATATATCCGCTGCCCTCCGCGACTCTCAGGCCGTGCCCCTCGACGAACGGCACATCGTAGTCGTGTGCATGCCCGCCATGGCCGAGGCTAACCCTGGCCACGAACGCATGGGGTTCAGGAATCGTGTCCAGGCTTTCCAGGAAGTCGCCGCGATCCGTAAATGCGAACGCTTGGCGCGTGCCGTCAGCGCGTTCGGTGTCAACCGATACATCCTTCGCCGGCCAGCCATGGCCGCTTTCGAAGCGTACGCGCCAACGGGGCGGCACGCCTTGTTCGAAGATTTCCAATGCCACGACGCCGTGCCCGGTATCGATCCGGCGCGCTTCCTCATCGTAATGGTGGTGGTCATCGTCATGGCGACGATGAGCGCTATCGTGTGGATCCTCGCGCTCCAACCGCCGATCTCGCCGCGTGCGCCAGATCGTCCAGACAGCGACGCCGGCGACGATCGTGCCGGCGGCGAGCTGCAAGTAGGGTTCGATCGCTTCCGGTGCCGCGTTGCGGCCGAGATATTGGCCGCCGAGTGCCACCAGCCAAACGATCGCAGTATGCGACACCGCTGCGGACAAACCGAGCAGCACAGCCTGCATCGTCGTTCCGCGGATGGCGACGATGAAGGCAGCCATCATCGTTTTCGAATGGCCCGGTTCAAGCCCGTGCAGCGCACCGAGAAGGATCGCGGTAGGGACGAACAGCCAGGCATTGGCTGTGCCTTGCTGAAGAAGGTCGGTGAACGACTGCATGAACCGGCTATTTCAGATAGGTGCGGATGACATCGATTAACTCGGCCGCCCCTTTTGCGCGGTCGGGATCGGTGTCGGTTGCAGGGTCCGCAACGTGGTTGCGGATGTGATCTTCCATCACTTCGGCGCTCAGGCCGTGAACGGCCCCGCGCAACGAGGCGACGAGCATCAGAACATCGGCACAGCCAATTTCTGCATCGAGCGCGCGCTCGACAGCCTCTACCTGTCCCTTGATCCTGCGGATACGGGCGATGAGTTTGTGCTTATCGCGGATTGTGTGTGCCATGGTTTGACCTCGTTTATAGGATACGGGGGTATCTTACAACCGGCAAGCGACCCAATATCCGCGATCTCCCGAAAAGCCAACCGATCCAGTTTGAATCGACGATTGGGGCTGTCCGAAGAAGCGGACCGAAACCGTCCGCAACCGGCCGGTTTGGCAGTGCCAAAACCGACGACATTGCCGCTTTCGCGCATCCCGTGCGCGCCCCGGCTTGCAGTTGGGTGCCATCCCCGGCTAAGGAGTCGGCCCATGCAAAGACATTCCCCCTCTCGGAACTCGACCCGCGCGCTGCTGTTCCTCGGCACCGCATTTCTGCTGGCCGGTTGCGAAAGCGGTGGCCTCGCACGCAACTTCGGGTTGACCCGGGACGCGCCGGACGAGTTCACTGTGACCACGCGGGCGCCCCTGTCGATGCCGCCGGATTACAATCTGCGCCCGCCGCGCCCCGGCGCCCCCCGGCCGCAGGAGCAATCCGAGCAGCGGCAGGCGGAGGAGATTCTGGTGCCGCAGGCGGCGTTGTCCGGGCCGCGCAACGGTTCCACCAGCGCCGGTCAGGCGGCTTTGCTGCAACGCAGCGGCCCCGACGCCCCCGCCGACATCCGCCGCCGCGTGGACCAGGATTCGCGGTTGGAAAAAGCCGACGAATCGATGATCGACAAGCTGCTGTACTGGCGGAAGGGCGGTTCCAAGGAAGCGTTGGTCGATCCGGTCGGCGAAGCGCAGCGGGTGAAGACGAACGCCGCCCTCGGGCAGTCGCAGGACACCGGCACTACGCCGATCATCCAGGACAAGCGCAAAGGCTGGTTCCAAGGGCTGTTCTCCTGGTTTTAACCAGACCGGACGCCCTTCCCATGGAACGCACCCCGCATTTCGTGCAGACCGACGGTCGGCCGGTGTTCACCGGTCACGGCACCGGGGAATTGCGCTGTCGCTGCGGCGAATCCGTTCTGGTGCGCGGCTACGACCCCAAAAACTTCCTCGCCGTCGATTTCCAGTGCTCAGTTTGTGGCGTTATCGTAACGACACCCGGCCTGTCGGCGCTCGCGCAGCCGCCATCCGCCGTCGTGCCGCTGGATCGTTCCGCCGATGCCCCGCCGGAAGGCGCCGCGATCCCCGCCGGCCGGGTTCTCGCCGGGCGGGAGGAACTCGACCGGCTGATGCATATCTATACGCCGAGCGGCCCGGCGTCGGACCTGACGACGCTGTCGGAGGGGTGGCTCGACGCGATCGATGCCGATTACGATCGGCTCACCGGCGGTCTGCTCGCAACCCATCTCGACGTCGTCGCGACGGCGGAGGCCGCTAAGCCGCTATCGGGATTGGCGAAACATAAGCTGGCCTGGGCATCGCATACGCTGCGCGCCGCCCTGCGCGACCCCGATTTCGACTGCATCCGCACCGATGCCGGTTCGGTTGCGACAACCTTGGCCTCGGCCTTTCGGTATTTCCTCGATTGTTGGTCGCATCACCCGCTGTTTGCCGAAATGGCGGCTGCGGCGGCGGATACCGGCTTTTCCCTGCATGGCACATCGTTGTTCGCCGCCGCCAAATGCCTGTCCGACTCCGGCAACCGCGTGGCTTTCCTGCCGTCGCGCGACGGGTCCGGGCGGGTGCGGGAATTCGCCATTGCGATGGGGCCGAACGATCGCTTGGCATGCGTCCTCGACTCCATCGCCGCCTACGAATGGCCCTCCGGCCGCACATCCTGGGTGTTCGAGGAATTGCGCGCTTTGGTGCTGGAACGCCTGCTGGCGTCGAAGGCGCGGATCAACCAGAAGCGGCCGGGCATGATCGTGCTTTCCCCGAGTCCGACCGGCGAAACGCTGGAACAGCCGCTGGTGGATGCGATCTTCACCGCGTTCCACTCGCACGGCCGTCGCTATCGGCATGTGTCGGCCATGAGCGTCATTCTGCCCAAGATCGCCCCGACTCCGGAACGCAACACGGTGCGGTTCGGCTACAGCTTCCTGCCGGTCGCCAATCCGAAACATGTCTCCGTCGCGGTCCGGGTCGGCGACAAGCCAACGCTCACCGCCTGAACACCGTGACATGGGTGGGGATGTCGGCGTCCCGACGCCGCGCCGCACCCTGCATCGGCAGCACCGCCGCCACCCGCCCCCGCATCGCCGCGCGTGGCAGGCGATCGCGCAGCATGTGCCGCGCTGCCTCATCCAATGTCGCTTCGTCGATGTCCCGGAGATCGAGCATCGCCGACAGCATCCCATCCCCGTCCTGTTCGGCGGCGTCCGCCTGCAACGCCAGCCGCGCCGCAGCGAAATGGCAGGTGGCACCGGCCTCCCGCGCTGCGCGATGGGCCAAAGCGGCGGTGGCCAGGACGATCGGCCCGTCGTCCGGCTGCGGATAAAACCCCGCCCCACCGATCTGCCCCGTCGCCTCGTGCAACGCGCGGCACAAAGTCGGGTTTCGGGTGTCCGCCAGAATGGCGACGGGGCGTTGGTCCAAGGTGCCGAGCCGCAGGATGAGATAGCCGAGCATACGTTTGTACATGGCGTGCTGGCGTTGGAGCGGGCCGGCGCCGATGGCCTCGATGGCCAGGAACGGGGTGGTTTCGGTCTGGCGGTGGCGCACCAGAAACACCCCCTCGCAGGTGCCGGCGTGCTTGTCGCGGACCAGCAGGATACGGTCGAATTGCTGGAGGGACTGCAAACCGAACCAGACCAACAGCCGGGCGGGCGTGCCGGCGGCGCGCAGGTCGGCGCAAATACGGTCGGGATCTATCGTGTCGATCCGCCGTTCGCCGGCAATATCGTGCAGGACGAGGTTCATCCCCGCGACTATCCGATCTAGCATACTAGTTCCCCGGTCTTGGAAATTCATTGAGGGGAGGCTAGCGGCCGCAAATCTTCGTCGATGTGACCGGGGTCACACTGGGCACAAAAAAACGGCCACCCTTTTGGAGCGGCCGTTTTCGTCGTTTGCAACCGCGATGCGGCTGCGATCAGTCGACGCGAATGGACGACGCTTCCGGGCCTTTGGCGCCTTGGACGACTTCCATAGAGATGGTCTGACCTTCGGCGAGCTGCATGACGCCGGCGCGTTGCAGGGCGGAGGCATGGACGAACACGTCCTTGCCGCCTTCCAGCGGTGCGACGAAGCCGAAGCCCTTCGTGGCGTTATACCACTTCACGGTGCCTTGCATTTCGACGGACGGGCCGGTCGGTGCACCGCGGCGGGGTGCGCCGCTGCTCATGCCGCCGCCCATGCCGCCACCACCCATGCCGCCACCACCCATGCCGCCACCACCCATGCTACCGCCGTAACCGCCGCCGGCCGGGCGAGCCCCGCCCATGCTTGCGCCACGTCCGGCGGAGGGAGTCGCGGTGCTTTCGTCGACCGAAAGAACTTCCGAGACCTGCCGACCTTTTTGGCCCTGGCCGATGCGGACCCGCAGCGATGCCCCGGGGCTGACGGCGTTGTGGCCGGCCTGGTTCAGGGTATTGGCATGCAGGAAGGCGTCGCCGGTGCCATCGGACAATGCGACGAAGCCGAACCCTTTTTCAGGGTTGAACCACTTCACCGTGGCATCGTGCTCCGGCCCGAAGCCAGCCGACGATGGCCAGGACGGTGCCGCGCTCGGCCGCGAGGAGGGCATATCGCCAGGAGGGGCTCGGTCGAACGAAAAATCGTCGTCGAAGCCGCGCCGCCGAGGGGGGCGTCCACGGCCGCGGTTGTTCATATTCAAGAGAAGGTCGTCCTCATGCCATACGCGTTGTTCATGGCGAGCGATGCTGCGGGAGCACCGTACGCCGGTTGGTAGTCTGTCCGATACGCCGACGAGCACAGATTAGCGGTATTCCCTTCGCTGTGCACGGCATTCGTCGGTTCGAATGACGTTTTCGTACTCTATACGGGTTTCGATGCCTTGCATCCTGGCTTCGCGTGCGTTTTTCGCATGTCGTTTATGCGTAATTCGCAGACCTTGCCCGTTCCGCGATACAACGCGTATCGTGTTGCGGTGACAATCTTTTTTTGTGTCAATGCCGATCCCGAACCAACGCCGGCAGCGGCGGCACCGTGCCGGCGGGAACCCCGAATGCCGCCGCGTTCAGTATCAGCGCCACCATGGCGTAGTAGCCAATCAGCCCGGTCAGCTCCACCGCCCCCGCCGTCCCGAACAGCGCCTGCACCCGCCCGGCGGGTTCCAAGCCGCAGGGGTCGGCGACGCGCAGAATGCGGTTGTATTCGATCCGTTTTCGAAATCGCGCGGTCGTGCGGAGACAAAAGGCGACTGCGACTTGACCGCGGCGAGCGACACCCCATTATCGTCCGACAATCGGCCTATCGGGACCTGTTTCATGTCGAAGAGCTTTCTGGACGACGACACGCCATTCATGAACGAGCTTCTGCGTACTACGGCGGCGGCGGCCAATCTGCCGGACATCCAGACGGCGCGCGCGCTGCTGACGGCCTACGAGCCGCGCGATGCAGTCGAAGCGATGCTGGCCGCGCAGGTGGTGGCCGAACAAGCGGCGTTGCTCGTCATTGCCAAGGCAGCGGCAGAACCGGGCCTGTCGGTGGACGAGGTTTTGCGCCGCACGGACGCGGTCATCCGGCTCGACAAGAAAATCCGCTCGGCGCAGCGCAAATTGGGCCGCAAGCAGCCGCCCCAAGCCCAGGTTCCGACGACGGACCGCGCGGTGCCGTTGGACGAGCGGTTGAAGGCGCATTTCGTCGATGGCGGCAATACGGTGCATTGACCGGCGCCGCCGCGCTCCATAGCTTCGGACTATGCCCGATACGCTTCGTAACATGCCGCCGATCCCCAAAGCTTGGCCTTTCGAGGAGGCGGCGAAAGTCGCCAAACGCCTCGCGGCCTCCGGGCGGGACCATGCCTTGTTCGAAACCGGCTACGGCCCATCCGGCCTACCCCATATCGGCACCTTCGGAGAGGTCGCGCGCACGTCCTGGGTGCGCCGGGCGTTCACCGAGTTGACGGGGCTGAAGTCGAAGCTGCTGGCGTTCAGCGACGATATGGATGGGCTGCGCAAGGTGCCGGACAACGTTCCGAACAAGGAAATGTTGCAGGAATTCATCGGCCGGCCGCTTACGCGCATTCCCGACCCGTTCGGCACCCACGCCAGCTTCGGCGCGCACAATAACGCGCGGCTGCGGGACTTCCTGGACCGGTTCGGCTTCGACTACGAATTCGCATCCTCGACCGACTACTACGCCACCGGCCGGTTCGACGCAGCCGCACGGCGGATGCTGGAATGCCATGCCGAGGTGCTCGCGGTCATCCTGCCCACCCTCGGGCCGGATCGGCGCAGCACCTATTCCCCGCTGCTGCCAGTGCATCCGAAAACCGGCGTGGTCATGCAGGTCCCGATGGAGGAACTGAACCCCGCCGCCGGCACCGTCGTCTGGCGCGATCCCGACACGCGAGAAGCCTTCGAAACCCCGGTGACCGGCGGGCATTGCAAGATGCAGTGGAAAGCCGATTGGGCGATGCGTTGGTATGCGCTGGCGGTCGATTACGAGATGTCCGGCAAGGATCTGATCGACAGCGTCCGCCTGTCCGGCCGCATCTGCCGCATTCTAGGCTCCGCCCCGCCGGAGGGCTTCACGTACGAACTGTTCCTCGATGCCGACGGGCAGAAAATCAGCAAGTCCAAAGGCAACGGGCTGGGGGTCGAGGACTGGCTGCGCTACGCCCCGCCGGAATCGCTGCAACAGTTCATGTACAACCAACCGCAGCGCGCGAAACGGCTGTATTTCGACACGATCCCGCGGGCGGTCGACGAATACATCGCCAATATCGACAAGATGCCGACGCAGGACCCGGCGACGCAGCCGACCAATCCCGCATGGCACATCCATGCCGGCGCGCTGCCCAATCACGCCGGCAGCCCGATCTCGTTCGCAATGCTGCTGAACCTTGCCAGCGTGGTGAACGCGCACGAGCCCGATATCCTCTGGGGCTTCATCCGCCGCTACGCCCCGGCCGCGACCCCCGACACCGAACCGCTGCTGGCGCGGCTGGTGGATTGCGCGGTGACGTACTATCAGGATTTCGTCCGACCGACGAAACAGTATCGCGACCCCACGCCGGACGAACGCGCGGCGATCGCCGACCTCGGGCGCACCCTCGCGGAATTGCCGCCGGACGCCAGCGCCGAGATCGTGCAGAATGCGGTGTTCGAAGTCGGCAAGCGCCACCCCTTCCCCGAACTGCGCGCCTGGTTCTCCACCCTGTACCAAGTGCTGCTCGGCCAGAACGAAGGGCCGCGCTTCGGCGGCTTCGTGGCGCTGTACGGGATCGCGGAGACGATCCGCCTGATCGACGACGCGCTGGCCCGAGCATGAAAGGCCCGCTGCGTCACCTGCCGGCCCTGTTGGGCGTCGCTTTGCTGTTGGGCGCGATCTACGTCGTGCAGCAGGAGTTCCGGCACCTGAAGCTGAAGGACATCGGCACCGCGATGCGCGCCATCCCGGTCGCGGCGCTCGCGTTTTCCTTCGTCTGGACCTTCATCTCCTACTTCATCCTCACATTCTACGATCGGCTCGGCACCATCTACGCCGGCCACAAAGTCAGCTACGGGCGCGTCGCCTTCGCGTCGTTCTGCGCCTACTCCTTGTCGCATAATCTGGGCTTCGCGGCGGTCTCAGGCGCGGCGGTGCGCTACCGGCTGTATGCGCATTGGGGCCTGACCCCGTTCGAAATCGGCAAGACCGTGGCCTTTTGCAGCCTGACATTCGCCCTCGGCGGCCTAGTGCTGGGCGGCTTCATTTTGTTTATGGAGCCGCAGTCGATCCCGTTCTTCGGCCAACATGTGCCGCTGCCGGCGCTGTACGCGGTCGGCGCCGTGCTCTGGACCCTGGTCATCGCCTATGTCTCGCTGTCGCGCTTCATCGGCCCGTTCCGGGTGCTCGGGCACGAGGTCGCGTTGCCCGGCTGGCGGATGGCGCTGGTGCAGGTGGCGCTGGCGACGGTCGATGTCGCCACCACCGCGACCATCTTCTACGCCCTGCTGCCGCACGCCAACGGGCTCACCTGGGTGATTTTCCTGGGTGTTTACGTCTCCTCCTACACCGCCGGTTTGGCCGCCAATTTGCCGGGCGGCATCGGCGTGTTCGACACGGCCATGCTGTTTGGCCTGTCCCCCTATCTAGAAGCACCGCAGATCGTCGGCGCGATCGTCATCTTCCGGCTGTTTTACTACATCATCCCCTTGTTCCTCGCCGGCGCCATGTTCGCCGGCAACGAAATCGTCCTGCGCGGCGGCGGCCTGCTGCGCCATGTCGCCAAGCTGTCCGGCCCGCAGGCGATCGGCCGTTGGAGCGAGCCCGACTTCGCAGTTACCGCCGCGACCGGCGCGGTCGGCTTGTGCGGCGCGCTGCTGTTGTTCCTCGGCGTTCTGGCGCCGGTTCCGGTGCCGGATTTTGCCTGGCTCGATTCGGATTACGCTGAAATCGTGGTGCGGGCCGGCGCCTTCATCCCGTCGTTGATCGGGGCCGGTCTGGTGGTGATGGCGATCGGGCTGTCGCATCGGGTGAACCTCGCCTGGGGGTTGTCCACGCTGCTGTTGATTGCCGGCGCCGCCTTCGCCGCCACCCAGGACGATCTGCTCTGGGTCTCCGCCGTGCTGATCCTGACGGCGATGCTGGTCGCGCCGTTCCGAGCGCATTTTTACCGCCATGCGAGCCTTTTGAGCGGACCGTTGGAGCCATCGAGCGCGGTGTCGCTGATCGTTCTGGCGGTCAGCCTGATCGGCTTGGCCACCACCCGTGCGCATATGCGCACGATTACCAACGACGCTTGGTGGGCCGTGGCCATGTCGCCGTCCGTGCCGCATTCCGTGCGGTTCACCGTCGCGACGGCGGTCATTCTGGCGGCGATCGCCATCTGGTGGCTGGTGCGTCCAGGCCGCGTGCGGTTCCTGCCCTGGGACGACACCACCCGCCGCCGCCTGATCGCGATCGGGGGGGCGATGGGCTACGACGCGGCCGCCGTGCCGGCCGATGGCGTGGTGATGGGCGAGACCCAACGTGCTGCGATCCCGTTCCGTCGGTTGGGACCGGTGCTGCTGGGCCTGGGCGATCCCGTCGGGCAGGACGCTGATCGGGTGTCCGCCATCTGGCGTTTCCGCGACCTCGCGCGGCAGGAAGGCCTGGATCCGGCGTTCTGGCGCGCCGGCGCCTCCCTGTTGACGGTCTATGGCGACATCGGCCTGACCGCGCTGCCGCTGGCGCCCGACGGCAGCCCCCTGATATCGGCCGGCGACACGCCCGAGGACGATCCGGCCCGTCTGTATTTGCTCTGTGTGGCGGAGCGCGATCTGACGGCGCTGCTGCCGTTGCTGCCGCGTCTGGTCGAACCCGCTGCCGATATTTGAACTCGTCGCAGCGATTGCCGCCGCCGCCGCACTTTGCGCGGCAATCCTGGTGGTGCGGCAGGCGCGAGGTCTGCAACATCTGCGCCTGCTCGCCGAACAGGCCTTGGCCGGCGCCCGAGCCGAGGCCGAAACGACAAGGGCGGTCGTCCGCGCGGCGGAGGCGGACAATATCCGGCGCCTCACCGAATTGCGCGGCGGCTTCGACCTCGCCATCGAGCAGATCCGCACCGTGCTGTCGCGTGAGCAAGGGGATTTGCGGCTGGCCCTGGCGGAAAGCCAGCGGCAGGCGGGCGCCCTGATCGCCACGCAATTCGAAACCACCCGCACGGTGCTGGAAACCAAGCTGGCGGATATTCGCACGTCGGTGAACGAGCAACTGCACGAAGCCGTCGAAAAGCAGATGCGCTCCAGCTTCGAACGGGTGATCGACCAGTTCGCGGCGGTGCAGAAAGCGATGGGCGATGTGCAGGCGGTGACCGCCCAGATCGGCGACATCAAACGCCTGTTCGGCAATGTGAAAACCCGTGGCGGCTGGGGGGAGGCGCAGGTCCGCGCCATGCTCGACGATGTGTTGCCGCCCGGCGCCTATCGCACCAACTGCAAAATCCACCCGGACAGCGACGACATGGTGGAATTTGCCGTGATCATGCCGATGCGCGGCGACATGGACCACCGGCCGCTGCTGCCGATCGATGCCAAGTTTCCGGTCGAGGATTACGAACGCCTGCTCGCCGCGTCCGATGCCGGCGATGCCGAGGGGGAGCGTGCGGCCAGTCGCGGCCTCGATCGCCGCATTCGGGAGGAGGCGAAGAAAATTCATGCGAAATACATTTACCCCCCGATCACGGTGGAATTCGCCATCCTCTATCTGCCGACCGACTCGCTGTATGCCGAGGTCGCCCGCATTCCCGGCCTGATCGATGAGGTTGGGCGCACGTCCAAAGTGCTGGTGATGGGACCGAGCCTGTTTCCGGCGCTGCTGAAGACGGTGCATCTGGGGTTCGTGACCCTCGCGCTCGAACAAAACGTCGATCTCATCCGCGGTTTGCTCGGCGCGACCCGCACGGAAATGCAACGAATGGATGCGGTGCTGGATCGCCTATCCCGCAACGCCGGCACGATGTCGAAAACCATCGACGACGCGCGTCGACGCACAAGGGCGGTGGGTCGGAAATTGCGGCAGATCGAGGCATTGGACGCGGTCGATGCCGACAAGCTGTTGGCGTTGGAGCCAGCGGATCTGCTGGACGACGACACCGATCCGCCCGCTGCACTGGAACCGAACGAGTAACGTTCCGCAACCCGGTCGATCCCGCACCGGCACGGGCGGCGGATTTGCCATCCGGCGGCGCCAAGCTAGATTGCCTGGGAAAGCGCGGGCCGTCCTGCCCGCCGGAGGGATACAGACAAGATGATCGCCCAATTCGATAGCTCGTATGTCGGCCATGTCGATATGGAAAACGTCGGCTATGCCGGCACCCCGATCAACGACCGCCGCTACTCCAACGACGTCCTGCTGACCGGCCTCTCCAAAGCCGAAGCCCAGGCCCGCCTGATGGATAAGCTCGGCTATGGCGCCCTATGGATGGCCGAGCACCATTTCCAGCCGGAGGGGACGGAAACGCTGCCGAATATCATTCTGCTGGCGATGCATCTGGTGCATTGCACCGAACGGCTGAAGATCGGCACCGGCTTCAACATCGTCCCGATGTGGCACCCGCTGCGGCTGGCGGAGGATTATGCCGTCGCCGACTTCCTCTCGAAGGGTCGGGTGATCTTCGGCGTCGGCCGTGGCTACCATACCCGCGAAGTCGAAACCTTCGGCTCCCCGCTGATCGATCAGGACGCCAACCGCGAAATGTTCGAAGAAGGCGTGGAACTGATCTTCAAGGCGTTCAACAACGAGCGCTTCTCCCACCAGGGCAAGTATTTCACCGCCCCGCCGGAAGTGCCGTATCGTGGCTACCAACTGAAGGAACTCACGTTGGTGCCGCGCCCGCCGCGCCTGCCGGTGGAATGCTGGCAGCCGATCCAGGGCGGATCGACCCGGGCGCTGGAATTCATGGCCAAGCACGGCATCCAGGGCATGGTCGGCGGTGGCTCGGCCGAAGGCGGCATCGTCGATAAGCTGGTCGCCGACTGGATCGCCGCGCACAAAAAGGTCAAGGGGATGGATATCGTCCCCGGGGAACGTCTCGCGATCGGCTTCCAGTTCCATATCGCCAAGAACAAGGCCGAGGGCATTCGCGAGGTGCATAAATACTACGAGGAGAACATGAAAATGTTCGGCGAGCTGCGTCTGGCCCGCGCCCTCAGCGACGAACAGATCGTTGCCATGCGCGATCCGAAACTGGCGGTGAACGCGAAGTTGCCGACCCTGGAACAGGCGGTGGCGAACGGCGGGTTCCTGACCGGCTCCCCCGAGGAAATCGTCGAAGACCTGAAGAAGCTGGAAAAGCGCCTGCCCGGCCTGAAGCGGGTCACGGTGAACCAGCCGCTCAGTCTGCCCGGCGCGATGGCGCTGGAGCAGTTGGAATGGTTCGCCAAGGACGTGATGCCCCACTTCAAGGGATAATTGTCCATGAAGATCGCGTCCGTCGAGGTCAGCGTGCTGCGTGTGGCGCTGGACAATCCCTATACCGCCGCCGGGCGGACGGTGGACGCGAACTGGCACGTGATGGCCGAAATCGTAACCACCGACGGTGTGCGCGGTTTCGGCTACATCGTTGCGTTGCGCGAAATGTTCGTGCGGGCGGTGGCGTCCGCGACGCACGAACTCGGCCGTGCGATCGTCGGCATGAACGTGCTCGAAGCCGAGGCCGCGTGGCAGCGTATGGCCAAAGCCGGCGATTGGATCGGGCCGGGCGGGCTGCTGAACTATGCGATATGCCCCCTCGACATCGCCATCTGGGACGCGGCCGGTAAGTCGCTCGGTCAGCCCGTGTCCAAACTGCTGGGCGGCTTTCGGGATCGCCTGCCGGCCTATGCCAGCGACGGTTTCTGGTATTCGCTGTCGTTGGAAGACCTCGCCGCGTCCGCCCGCAAAGCCTACGCGCAGGGATTCCGAGCGATGAAGCTGCGGGTGGGCGGGGAGGCGCATCCGGAGGCGGAGGTTGCGCGGGTGCAAGCGGTGCGCGACGCCGTCGGCCCCGATGTGGCGATCATGGTGGACGCCACGGAAACCTGGACGTTGGACCGCGCGATGCGGACCGGTCGCGCTTTGGTGGATGCCGGGGTGGCGTGGTTGGAAGACCCGATCGTCCACACCGACAACGACGGCCTGGGCCGTATTACCGCCGCCCTGGATACGCTGGTCGCGACCGGGGAGCATCTTTACGATATCGATGCGTACCGCCGCTTGCTGGAGGCTCGGGGCTGCGGCATTGCGCTGATCGACCTCGGCCGCATCGGCGGGGTGACACCGTGGCGGCATGTCGCGTCGTTGGCGCACGGTTTCGGCGCCCTGGTCGGCGGGCACGTGCTGCCGGAAATCCATATCCATCTGCTGACCGCCGTCCCCAATGCCAACATCGTCGAATACGTGCCCCGCTCCGCCCGCTTGCTGAAAGCGATGCCGGCGATGGACGGATCGGATATGGTGGTGCCACCCGGTGCGGGCTTCGGCTTGGAACTGGACCGCGATGCGGTGCGCCGTTTCACCGTCGCGCAATAGTACCGGTCGGCTGGTACAAGGCGCGGATATCGCTCGACAGGAAAAGCTTGCATGAACATCGCGCGCCCCCAACGCTCCCCTGCGACAAACGGGGTTGCCACGCTGCACGACGTCGCGGTGACGATGCGCGACGGCACGAAGCTGGCCACCGACATCTATCTGCCGGCGCAAAACGGCGCCTTGCTGCCCGGGCCGTTTCCGGTGGTGCTGGAACGCACGCCCTATCTGAAAACCCGCAATCAGACCAACACCCCCGATGGTGCTTTCTGGGCGAGCCGAGGCTACGTCTTCGTAACCCAGGACTGCCGAGGCCGGCATAAATCCGACGGCGTGTTCATTTCCTACCCGGTGGAAGCCGACGATGGCGTGGACACAATGGCCTGGATCGTCGAGCAGCCCTGGTGCAACGGCAAAGTGGCGGTTACCGGATCGAGCTATTATGCCTCCACCGCGCAGGCGATCCTGTGCCGCAACCCGCCCGGTCTGGTCGCGGCTGTCATCCGCGTCGGCGCCGGCGATTATCACGAAGACGGCGCCTGGTCCGGCGGCGCCTTCCAGTTGACCCACAACATCAACTACGCCCTGGGCCTCGCTGCGCTGGGCAAGGAAGCCCAGGCCGACCCCGCCATCCAGAAAGCCTTCGAAAAAGCCCTGGAAACCAAGGAAGCGTTTCGGCTGATGCAACGCTCCCCCTTGGCGGACGGGCAGTCTGTCATGGCGCTGGCACCGACATACGACGCCTGGTACCAGGAATGGCAACAGCACGAGCAATACGACGCATACTGGCAACAGGAAGGCTACCGCTTCGATTATCATGCGGCCGCCGATGTGCCCATTCTGCTGATCGGCACTTGGTACGACGAATTCCTGGGCGGCATGCTGGACGCCTATACCGGCTATGCCGAGGGTAAAACCGCTCCGGTGCATATGATTATGGGCGGCGGCTTCCACTCCTCGGTCTACAGCATGTCCACCGTCGCCGGGGATGTGGATTTTGGGCCGAATCTGCCGTTGGATGTCCCCGGCCTGCTTCTGCAATGGTTCGACCAGCACGTAAAAGGCAACGATCGGGGCTTGCCGTCGGGCAACCCGTTCCATGCCTTCCGGATCGAAAGCGCCGCCGGGCGCAAGACCTCGGCCGGAAATCTGCAAGCCGCCGGATCGTGGCAGAGCTTCGATCGCTGGCCACCCGCCGATGCCGTCCCCACCGCTTTCCATCTGTCGCCGGATTACGCCCTGACCCGGCAGGTGCCGCCGGCTGGGGCCTTGAGCTACGATCACGATCCGGACGATCCGGTGCCCACGATCGGCGGCAACGTGAGTTCCGGGTTGCAGATCGTGCGCGCCGGGCCGGCCGACCAGCGCGGCGACCTGTCGCTGCTACAGTGCAACGACACCCACCCCTTGGCAGAACGCCCGGACGTGCTGTCCTTCGCCACTCCGACGCTGGACAAGGATACCGAGGTCTCGGGACCGATCGCCGTGACGCTGTATGTGTCCTCCAGCGCCATCGACACCGATTTCACCGCCAAGCTGGTCGATCTCTATCCGCCCAGCGCCGACTATCCCGACGGCTACGCGATGAATATCGCCGATGCCATCGTCCGCACCCGGTTTCGCCGCTTCACCCAGCAAGGTCCGGGCTATCGCCGGATTTACGCCCAGGTCGAGGAGAAAACCGCGCCGGGCGAAATCGTCGCCGTCACCATCGATCTCTGGTCCACCAGCGTTATGTTCAAGGCCGGGCATCGGATCCGTCTGGATATCGCCAGCAGCAATTTCCCCCGCTTCGACGTCAACCCGAATACCGGTGAGCCCTTCGCCGCACGCCGCCTGCCGCCGATCGTGGCGCGCAATACCGTGCATATGGGCCCCGACCATCCGTCCCATATCGTCCTGCCGCTTCGGGGTTGAGCAACCGTTCTCATGCATCTTATTTCCGACCCCCATGCCTGGGTCAGTCTCCTGACCCTCACGGTCATGGAAATCGTGCTCGGCATCGACAACCTGATCTTCCTGGCAATCCTCGCCGGCCGCTTGCCAGCCGAGCAGCAGGCGTCCGCAAGGCGGTTGGGGTTGATCCTGGCGCTGGGGTCGCGGTTGGCGCTGCTGGCGACGATCGCCTGGATCATGCGGCTGGCAACCCCGTTGTTCGCCGTCGCCGGACAGTCGTTCTCGCTGCGCGATCTCATCCTAATCGGCGGCGGCTTGTTCCTGGTCTATAAAGGCACGGTGGAGATCCACGAACGGTTCGAGGGCGACCAGACACATGCTTTGGGCGCCGGCCGGCCCGTCGGCATGATCGGCATCCTCGGGCAGATCGTGCTGCTGGATATTGTGTTTTCCTTCGACAGCGTGATTACCGCGGTGGGCATGGCCAACGAGTTGGCGATCATGATGGCGGCGGTGGTGCTGGCGGTGATCGCGATGCTGTTCGCCGCAGGCCCGCTCTCGGCTTTCATCGGTCGCCACCCCACCGTTAAGATGCTGGCGTTGAGCTTTCTGTTGCTGATCGGCATGACCTTGATCGCCGATGGCTTCGGCGCCCATGTCGGCAAGGGTTATGTCTACGCCGCCATGGCGTTCTCGGCGGCGGTCGAATCGCTCAATCTGTTCGCCGCTCGGCGGCACCGCAAACCTTGATCGCAGGAGCGCTACGGACGTGAAAATCGGGATTGTGTCGGACATCCATTCCAACGAGCAAGGATTGCAACTGGCCTTCGACGCGATGGGCGATGTCGATGAAATGCTGTGCCTGGGGGATGCGATCTTCGAATATAAATTCTCCAACGAAGTCGTCGGCATGTTGAAAGAGCGCAAAGCCTGGGTCATCCAGGGCAACCACGAGGAAGGCTTCCTGGCCGAATCCGGCCGCCGCGCGCGGGAACGGCCGGGCATCGATCCGGATTTGCTGCAATGGCTGGCCGATCAGCCGCATCGCCGGACGCTGACATTCGGCGGCCGCTCGATCCTGATGGTGCACTCCACCCCGTGGGAGCCGCGCGGCGGCTATGTTTATCCCCATAGTGCGAATCTGGAACGATTTGCCGAAGCCGACGCGGATTTTGTGATGTACGGACATACCCACGCCCAGGTGGTCCGTCGTATCGGCCGCGTGACGATCGTCAATCCCGGATCGGCCGGCGACGCCCGCGACCACAACAACGGCCGGCAGTTGAGTTGCGCGGTGCTGGAGACCGAAACCGGGGAGGTAACGGTGCTCGACTACGCCGACCCCCGATATGCCCGCCCCACCGGATAATTTTGGCGCCGCCAAAAAAATTTGTCGTGACACCGATCCATCGGCGCCAACGCTGCGTAATTCAGTTAGCGGTTCACAAGACCCGCCATAACCGAATGGAGAATAAACGATGAAGCGCACTGCTCTGATGGCGGCCCTTTTTCTCGCTTCGGCCGCTCCCGCCTTCGCCGAAGAGACCGTCCAGGTCGGCGGTCAGGCGATGTACCCGTCCAAGACCATCGTTGCGAACGCGGTTAACTCGACGGACCACACGACGCTGGTCGCAGCGGTGAAGGCCGCCGGTCTGGTGGATACGTTGAACAGCAAAGGCCCGTTCACCGTATTCGCGCCGACCAACGCGGCGTTCGGCATGCTGCCCGCCGGCACCGTCGAAACGTTGGTCAAGCCCGAGAACAAGGGAACGCTGACCAAGATCCTGACCTATCACGTGGTCGCCGGCGATTACGACACCACCAAGCTGCGGTCGTTGATCCTCGCCGGTCACGGCAAGGTGGATTTGAAGACGGTCGAAGGTGGGACGCTGACCCTGATGATGAACGGTTCGAGCAATATCCAAATCAAGGATGCGAAGGGCAACGTCGCCGATCTCACGATTTCCGACGTGCACCAGTCGAACGGCGTGATCCAGGTCGTGGATCGCGTGCTGATGCCCGGCTGATAGTCGGTTCGTTCGATCGCGGCACCGCGCTCCCCCCAGGCGCGGTGCCGTTTTCTTGTGTGATACCGGTCGGCCGGCAGGCGCGGCGCTTTCGCGGTGCTACCCGACCCGTCCGATCCCCAGCCGCTCGGCCAAACGACCGACAACGCTCTGGAACATGGCCGTCGTCAGCCGCCCGGTGTTCGTGTTCAAGCGCGACACATGGTAGCTGTCGGCAAGCAGAAAACCGTCGGGCAATTCGTGCAGCACCCCGTGCTGGAACGGCACGTGGCTGGCCCGCAGGCCGCGCGCGCGCAGCACCGCCTTGTGGGAGACCCCGCCCAACGCCAACACCGCGCGCACCTGCGGCATCGCTGCCAGTTCTGCGGTCAAAAATGGATTGCAAGTCCCGATCTCGGCCGGAGTGGGCAGATTGCCCGGCGGCACGCAGCGCACGGCGTTGGTCACGCGGGTATCGCGCAGCCCCATCCCGTCGGCCGCATGCGCGCCATAAACCCCCGTTGCCAACCCGAATGTGAGCAACGTCTCATACAGCAGCACCCCAGCGAAATCGCCGGTGAACGGCCGCCCGGTGCGGTTGGCCCCGCGTACACCGGGTGCCAGCCCCACCACCAGCAGCGGGGCCTCGATGCCCCCGAAACTCGGCACCGAACCATTGAACCAATCGGCATGCGCCGCGCGGTTTGCCGTCCGGTAGGCCACCAAACGCGGGCACAGCGCGCAATCTCGATCCGGGGCGTGCGGCATACGGCTTAATTCAACGGTTCGACGAACGGGTCCGCCGGCGTCGGCGGGCTGGTGCGGATCGACGACACCACCGCGATCCGCCCCCCCTTGCGCGACACGGCCTCGATCGACCGGCAGTAATCGACATCGAACCCGAGGTTGCGCGACGCAGAATAAAGAGTGGCTCCGTCGATCAAGAGCGCATCGCGCGCGTTCGGGAAAAAATGCATGATGGCGACCTGCGGCGAATGGGAGCATGAACGGCGCCGCTATAGCAGGTCTCGTTCGCAGGCGAAAAGGCAGGATTGCCGGCATGATTCTGGTGTCGATCGGGGCAAATCTACCGGGGCCGGACGGGGCTTCGGCCCTGACAACCTGCCGGCGCGCGGCGGTCGCGCTGGATACGCTGGCGGGCCTGCGCCTCAAGGGCTTATCGCGGTGGTATGCGACCGATCCGATGCCGCCCTCGGGCCAACCCCCCTATATCAATGGGGTGGCGTTGCTGACCGGCGCGGCCGACCCGGCGGGATTGCTGGCGGCGTTGCAAGCCATCGAGCACGCTTTCGGCCGGGTGCGCGGCCTGCCCAACGCGGCCCGAACCCTGGATCTGGACATCGTCGCGATGGACGGCATCGTGCGGGAAGCCCCCGACCCGATCCTGCCGCATCCCCGCGCGCATTTGCGTGCTTTCGTCCTCACGCCCCTTTTGGATGTCGCCCCCGCCTGGGGCCACCCCCTGCTCGGCCGCCCCGCAGCGGCGCTGTTGGCCGAACTGCCGCTGCAAGGGGTCAGGTTCTGCGAGGAGGGAATCTAGCGCACGCTCGTACTTGCGTTGCGGCGCAGCATGGCATAGGTTGGGGGTTCACCTATTATCGGAGATTGAGCGCATGGCGCGCGTCACCGTCGAAGACTGCGTTCAAAAGATCCCCAACCGCTTCGAGCTCGTGTTGCTCGCGGCGCAGCGTGCCCGCAACCTGAGCCGCGGCGACGAACTGACCGTCGATCGCGACGACGACAAGAACCCCGTCATCGCCCTGCGCGAAATCGCGGAGGAAACCATCGACCTCCCGAAGATCGAGCAGGATCTGATCCGCTCCCTCTCGCGCGCACCGGAACCGGAACCGGCGGACGAAGAGGTGCTCGACCTCATCCCCACGGATCAGAACATCTTCGGCCTGCAAGATGTCGCAGCCGAGGAAGAAACCGCGATCCTGGCCGCCGACGCCGAAGAAATGTCGCCGGAAGACCTGGAAGCGGCGATCGGCGCCGAACTCGGCGGCCGCGGCTTTCGGTAAGCCAGGGAAGACGCCGGCATGACGCAACGGGGGACAGCCAGCGGCAAACCGCTCGCCGCCCCCGACGGCGCGGCCTCTCCCGCCGCGACCACGGACGCCGCCGCAACGCCCCCCGTTACAGCCCCCACCGCTGCGAACGAGGCGAGGCCGCGACCCACGATCGTCCGTCAGTTCGAACTGACCGAAAAGGTCCACGCCTACGATCCGAAGGCCGATACCGGCCTGATCGACGCCGCCTATATCGTGGCGATGAAGGCGCACGGCAACCAGCGGCGCGATAACGGCGACCCCTACATCACCCACCCCATTGCGGTCGCCGATATCCTCGCGGGCTATCGGCTGGACACCGCCTCGATCGTCACGGGCCTGCTGCACGACACGATCGAGGACACCTCGGTCAAGCTCAAGGACATCGAAGCCCGTTTTGGCGCGCAGATTGCCGGGCTCGTCGATGGGGTGACCAAGCTCACCCGCCTCGAACTGCAATCGGATCGCACCAAGCAGGCGGAGAATTTCCGCAAGCTGGTTCTCGCCATAAGCCGCGATATCCGCGTGCTGCTGGTCAAGCTCGCGGATCGTCTGCACAACATGCGTACCTTGCATTTCGTGCAGAATCAGGACCGCCGGCAGCGCATCGCCCGCGAAACCATGGATATCTACGCGCCATTGGCCGAACGCATCGGCATGGATGCGATCAAAACCGAACTGCAAACCTTGTCGTTCGCGGAACTCGAACCGGAAGCCTTCGGCACCATCCAGGCTCGTCTGAACTTCCTGCGTGGCCAGGGCGCCGATGTCATCGACGAGGTACGGGCCGAACTCGCGCGCATCTGCGGCGATGCCGGGGTCAAAACGATCGAGGTCGGGGGCCGCGAAAAATCGCCCCTCTCGATCTGGGAGAAGATGAAGCGCCGCAACGTCGGGTTCGAGCAATTGTCCGACCTCATGGCTTTCCGTGTAGTCGTCGAAACAAAAAGCGACTGCTACGCCGCGCTCGGCGCCGTCCATTCTGCCTATCCGGTGATCGCCGGGCGGTTCAAAGACTATATCTCCACCCCGAAACCCAACGGCTACCAGTCGCTGCATACCGGCGTGACGTTGCGGGAGCCGCGCAACCAGAAGATCGAAATCCAGATCCGCACCCCCGATATGAACGACGTCGCGGAAAACGGGGTTGCGTCCCATTGGCTGTATAAAACCCACGACGCCAAAATCGACGGCGGCGATTCGAAGCAATTCCGCTGGGTGACGGATCTGCTGGAAATCCTTGAAAATTCTCTCGCACCCGATGAGTTCCTGGAAAATACCAAGCTGGAACTCTACGGCGAACAGGTGTTTTGCTTCACGCCGAAGGGGCAATTGATCCCGCTGCCGCGCGGTGCCACGTCGATCGACTTCGCCTACGCCGTGCACAGCCAGGTCGGCGATACCTGCGTCGGCACTAAAATCAACGGGCGGTTGATGCCGCTTCGCACCGAGCTGCAAAACGGCGATCAGATCGAGATTATGACGGCGCGGGGCGGGACCCCGTCGCCGCACTGGGTTCGCATTTGTGTCACCGGCAAAGCCCGTGCGCGCATTCGGCGCTTCGTTCATCAGGAACAGCGCGAGCAATTCCGCGATGTCGGCAGGGCCGAGCTGACCAAAGCCTTCCGGCAGGCCGGCGTCGATGGGTCGGAAAAAGCGCTGGAACCGCATCTGGTTGCGCTCAAACACGCGACCCTGGAAGAGCTTTATATCGCTGTCGGCAACGGCAATCAGGCGGCGCGCGATGTTGTCGTGACGGCCTATCCCGAATTGCGTCAGGTCGCCCGCTCCCAGCGCGTCGTACCCGGCCTGATTGGGCGCAACCCCCGCGGCACCCGCCCGGATCACAGTATGCCAGTCACCGGACTGGTGCCTGGAATGGCCTTCACCTTCGCCGGTTGCTGCCATCCGGTGCCCGGCGACGAAATCGTCGGCATCGTCGCCACCGGCAAGGGCGTCACCATCCATGGGCGGGATTGCCAGACCCTTGCCGGGTTCAATGCAACACCGGAGCGTTTTATCGACGTCGAATGGAACTACGAAGTACTCCTCAAACCCAGCGCCACCGGCAAGATCCTGGCTCATACCGCTCGGGTCAGCGTGGTGACCGACAACGACCAGGGCGCGCTGGCGATGGTGACCAATGCCATCGCGAAGCAGGACGGCTCGATCACCAACCTGAAAATTGTCAACCGGCAGTCGGATTTCATGGAAACACTGGTCGATGTGGAGGTCCGCGATATCGCGCACCTCGCGAAGGTCCTGGCCGGTTTGCGCGGCGCCAACGGGATTCAGAGCGTCGAGCGCGCTAAAGGCTAAATCCAATTACCCCAGCGCGGCGCGGAAGCGGGCGATCAGGGCGCCGATCGCCTCAGGCTGGGTCTTCAGCGCGGTGCGGTTCACGATCAGGCGGCTGGACACGTTGGCGATGGTTTCGGTGACAACCAGACCGTTCGCCCGCAGCGTCGAGCCGGTATCCACGAGATCGACGATCAGCCGCGACAGCCCCAGGCCGGGGGCCAGTTCCATCGCGCCGTTCAATTCCACCACATCGGCATGCACCCCGCGGCTGGCATAGTGCCGGCGGGCGATATTGGGGTATTTGCTGGCCACCCGCACCCGCGACCAACGGCTGGGATCGTCGCTACCGGCGGTCGCGGCCGGTTCGGCCACGCAGACCCGGCACTTGGCAATCCCCAGATCGAGGGGGGCGTAAACCTCGGGGTAGTCGAATTCCATCAGCACATCCGACCCGCAGATGCCAAGTTGCGCAGCGCCGAACGCGACGAAGGTGGCGACGTCGAAGGGACGGACCCGGATCACGTCCAGGTTGGGATCGTTGGTGGGGAAACGCATATGGCGCGTGTCTTCGTCGGCGTAATCCGGCGCGGGAACAATCCCGGCGCGCGCCAGCAACGGACCGCATTCCTTGAGGATGCGTCCCTTCGGCAATGCCATGATCAGCGGCGTCGTAGCTTCGGGTTCCAGCACGGCGGCGTTATACGGGGCGGACATGCGGCTCTCTATGGGTCTCGGATCGTTGGGGTTTACACCAGCGCGGGGCCGGCTGGAAGGCAGGGGCTTCCCGGTGGCGGCACTCCCGATGGCGGCGCGCCAGCCATGCGCTCGGTTGCCCGCCTCGCCGGCCAGCGATGCCGTGTATCCAGCGGTTCGAATCACAACCGGCGCGCGTCTGGAACCCACCGGCAGGCGCGCGCTATACCCGCCCGTCCGAACCGTGGGGAATATTCATGTCGCCAGCCGTCGACGCAACACCGGCCCCGCCATCGCGCCGGGCGGCCATCCTGACCGGCGGCGGCATCCTGACCGCATGGGCGTCCAGCGCCCGTGCCGCGTGCTCGGTTGGACCCGCGCCGCACACCAAGGGGCCGGCGGTGTTCATGGATTACGACCAGATCGAGCTGGATGCGGCCTACGACCAGTCGGCCTATGCGCCGAATATGCCGCAGTTGCTGCAACGCTGGGCCAGCAACAGCGACACCGCCCGCAAGCGACTGGGGGCACCGCGCCGGTTCGTCTACGGCAAGTCGGCAATCGAGGCATTGGATGTCTACGCTACCAAGCTGCCGAATGCCCCGATCTGCATCGTGATCCACGGCGGCGCTTGGCGCGCAATGAAGGCGGCCGATATGGGGTTCGTCGCCGAATTGTTCGTCCGAGCAGGCGCGCATTGCGTGGTGCCGGATTTCGCGGCGGTGCAGGATGTCGGCGGCAGCCTGATGCCGATGGCCGAGCAGGTGCGCCGCGCCATCGCCTGGGTGCGCGCCAACGCCAAACGGTTCGGCGGCAATCCGGAGCGGATGTATGTCGCCGGGCAATCCTCGGGCGGGCATTTGGCGGCGGTGGCGCTGACCACGGATTGGGTCAAGGATTTCGGCCTGCCGGCGGACACGCTCAAGGGCGGATTCTGCATCAGCGGCCTGTACGATCTGGCGCCGGTCCGCTTGTCGCAGCGCAGCGCCTACATCGCATTCGACGACGCGATGGTCGAGGCCTTGAGCCCGATCCGTCACCTCGACAAATTGCGCGCGCCTTTGCTGGTGGCGTACGGCACCGACGAAACCCCGGAGTTCCAGCGGCAGGCGCGCGATTTCGCCGCTGCCGTCCAGGCGGCGGGCAAACCGGTCGAGACAATCGTCGCCCCGCATTACGGCCACTTCGACCTGCCAGAAACCCTCATGAGTCCCTACAGCCTGCTCGGCGCCGCCGTATTGAAGGCGATGCGCCTCTAGTCCCGGCAGCTATTTCTGTGCCGGGAACGAACCCTCCGACCGTCGTGCGTAGGGGACGTAGACGTTGACTAGATCGACGTAGCGCGCGGCGTCGCCGAACGCGCCGACCGATCCGGTTTCGCCGATGCGCGGCGTGCGCAGTTCCACCAAGGCAATGAAATCGCTGGACCCGTCGGGCTGTCTGGCGAAGAAAAGGCGGCATTGCGCGGTTTCCGGCTTATCGCCGTACAGGGTGTTCAACCCCGCCACGATGGCCGCCTGCGCGGCTTCCGGGGCGCCGCGAAAGCGCCAGAGTGCGACCCGAGCCGCCGGGCCGTTGTCGCCCATCTTCGCGTTGCCGGGGTAAACCTGCCGCGCATCGGCCCGATACTGGCCCCAGACTTTGGCCATGATCCGATGGGTCCAGGCCGAGTATTTGCGCACCGCGATGGCGGCATAGGCTTCCCCCTGCAACACTAGCGGATCGGCCAGATCGTACAGCGCCAGATATTTCGGCCAACCGTCCAAGCAGACATAGCGCCCGGCCGTCAGGAACCCCGCGCAATCCCGGCGCTCCGGGAAGTGTTCGGTATCGTACCAGTCCTGGAACTCCTCCTCGATGGCGGGGGGCGGTTCCATGGTGGCAAGCAGCAGGCCGAGGCTGTTCATGGCAGGGGGGCCGGCGCGTGGCCGACGATGGCGGCGAAGCGTTCGGAATAGAGCGGCCAGGCCTCGGGGTTGACCAGCCGGGGCGGTACCTCCCCCCGGAACAGGCCGATCCACTGATGCGCGGTGGCGGTCACCATTTCCAGGATGGATTCATCGGTCAGGCCGGCGTTGTGCGGCGACACGATGACATTATCCATGGCCAACAGCGGATGATCCAGCGGCGGCGGTTCCTCCAGGAAAACGTCGAGCCCGGCCCCGGCGAGCTGGCCTTGGGTCAGGGCGGCGGCGAGTGCAGCCTCGTCGTGGATGCCGCCGCGTGCGGTGTTGATGAAATACGCATGCGGCTGCATCGCTGCGAACTGCTCGGCGCCCAGCATGCCGAACGAGTCCTTGCTACGCGGGCAATGGACGGACACGTAGTCGGATCGTTGCATCAACTCGATCAAGCCGACCTGAGTCGCCCCGCGCGCGGCGACCTGTTCCTTGGTCAAATAAGGGTCGTAGGCCAGGATTGTCATGCCGAACGCGGCGCGGCAGATGTCCGACAGGCGGGTGCCGATGTTGCCGATCCCGACAATGCCCAGGGTTTTGCCCTTGATATCGTTGCCCTGATAGACCCGCCGATCCAGCCCCCGCACCTTGCGCATCGCCCGATCCGAGGTTGCGATCTTCTTCGACAAGGCCAGCATCAAGCCCAAGGCGTGTTCCGCCACGCCTTCCTTGTTGGTGCCCGACTGGTTGCAGACGATGACGCCCGCCGCCGTGCAGGCGTCCACGTCCACCATGTCGTAGCCGGCCCCGGTGGAGCTGACGGCCAGCAGGTTCGGGCAACGAGCGATCATATTGGCGTTGGCGAACCAGGGTTCTTTCAACTCGACCCGCGACTGGGTTTGATAGCCGAGCGTGCGGCTCATTTCAGTCCAGTTGTCTTCGATGGGGGAGGCGTATTCGAGGCGCACCAGTTCGATATCCGGCGCCGCATCCAGGATGCGGGCGGCGGTCGGGTCCATGAATTCCTCGAAATAGACCAGACGTTTGATATTGGTGACCATGGTTTCCCCCTTCGCGTGCTGTTCGGCAGGTTAACCGAACCCGCTGCGGTGCTCCATACCGGCGCGCCGCCCCCGGTGGGTGTCGAGGCGGTTATGTCCGGCCGGTTCGGTTCGGCGCCATACCGTTGCGCGCTTTCTGACCCACCGCGATCGGATTGTTGTCCGCCGCCGGTGTGGGAACCCTCCCGCCGCCGGCGCGAAAGCGGGTGGCGGGCGGTTTTGTAGCGGTTTCGGGTCCGTTGCCGGCAACCGGATCGGGGTCGGTTCGGGCTGCGGTACCCGCAGGCGCATCCCGCACCGGCAGCATCGCCACGCCAACGTTCACCCAGTCGCCGATCGGCGGCGAGTCGCCCGGTCGGACCAGGACGGCTGGCACCACGACGGCATCGAAGCCAAGGCCGGCGTCCCCGCCTTCCGCCACCAAGAAGGCGGGGATATCGAGTGCGTCGGGGTCGTTCGGGCGATCGCTCATGCCAAGGGGAGTCCTCTCGATATGTCAGTATTAATAACTTACGAGTAGGACCGCCGTCAACTGAAATCCTATCCCTTCCGCCCCGCAACCCCCGGCCGGAACAGCAGCGTCAAGGGCACGGTCAGGAACGCGAGCGCGGCCGAGACTGTATAGACATCGGCATAAGCCATAACAGCGGCCTGCAAATTCAACGTCCGGTCGAGCATGCCCATCGCCATCCCATGCGCCTGCCCGGCAGCGATGCCCATGCCCTGGATTGTGTGCTCGTACTGGGCCAGCAAAGCGGGGTAGGGGGCTTCGAGCGGTGTTAGGTGTGTTACCAAATGGCCGCGATGCGCCTGGATACGGTTGCTGACCAGCGCGGTCCCGACCGATATCCCGATCGCCCCGCCGATGTTGCGAAACATCGAATACAGGGCCGTGGCATCGCGATGCAGCGTGCGCGGCATGGTGGCATAGGACAGCGTGCTATTCGGCACGAACAGGAAGGCGAACCCCACCGTCTGCACCGCGCGAAACGACGCCAATGTCCAGAAATCGATGTCGGGCGTCAGGTGCGAAGCATACGCCGCCGCCGTGCCCATGGAGAAAAACCCGAATCCCAACACCGCCCGCGTCGGCAGGTTGGGCAGGATCCACTTGGCGGAGGCGGGAATCAGCACCAGCATCAAGGCCGCCCCCGGCGACATCAACCAGCCGGAGGTCAGCGCCGTATAGCCGAACCAGCCCTGCGCCAGCAGCGGGATGAAGGCGTTCGACGAATACAGCAGCGCGCCGATGGCGAATGTGCAGAACGCGCCGACCGCGAAATTGCGATCCCCCAGGGGGCGCAGGCTGACGATCGGGTTGTCGGCCAGCGACAGCCAGACGATCGCCCCCAGGATCGTTGCGACCGCCACCAGCGCCAGAACGCGGATTTGGGCGGATTCGAACCAGTCGAGATCCTGCCCTCGGTCGAGCATGAACTGCATCGCGCCCAACCCTACCGCGATCAACGACAGGCCGATGTAGTCGATATCCCGCGCCCGCACCCGATCGTTCGCCACCCAGGGCGGATCTTCGAGCAGTTGCAGCACGGCGAAGAACGCGAACAGCCCGATCGGCACGTTGATCAGAAACATCCAGCGCCAGGAGTAGGAATCGGTGATCCACCCGCCCAGGACCGGTCCCAGGATCGGGGCGAAAATCACCGCGCCGGCCACGAACGAAAAGCCTTTGCTCCGCTGTGCCGGCTCGTAGGTGTCCAGGATGATGGATTGTTGGCTGGGCTGCAGGCCGCCGCCGAACAGGCCCTGCAACAGGCGGAACACCACCAATTGATCCAGGCTGGTGGCAATGCCGCACAGGAAGGACATGAACGTGAAGGCGGCGATGCACATCAGGAAGTAGCGTTTGCGCCCGAACAACCGCCCCAGCCAGCCGGATACCGGCACCACGATGCCGTTCGCCACCAGGTAGGATGTGATGGTCCAGGTCGCCTCGTCGTAGCTGACCGACATATTCCCGGCGATATGCGGTAGCCCGACATTGACGATGGTGCTGTCCAGGATCTCCATGAACGGCGCCATGGTCACGCAGACGGTAATCAGCCAGGCCGGGCCGCGCGGGTGAAATCCGGCATGGGCCGCGCCGCTCATTGCAAATCGACGGTCGGCACGACGGACAGACCGAGGGGCAGCGGGCGGTTCGGATCGAGGCCGCTGTCGATGACGATTTTAACCGGCACGCGTTGCACGATTTTGACGAAATTGCCGGTCGCGTTTTCGGCCGGGAAGACGCTGAACCGCTGGCCGGAGCCGAACTGCACGCTGTCCACATGGCCGCGCAGCTTCAGGCCGGGGTAGGCATCGACCGTCATGGCGACCTTTTGTCCGGGTGTCAGCCGGTCGAGTTGATCCTCCTTGAAATTGGCCGTGACCCAGACCTCCGGCGTGACCAGCGACATGGTGGCCTGACCGGGGGACACGTAGTTGCCGGCCTCCACCGATCGTTTGGTGATCCACCCGTCCTGCGGCGCGGTCACCTCGGTCCATCCCAGATTGAGCGTCGCGAGGTCGAGCTGCGCCTTGGCCAGGGCGATTTGCCCGTCCAGTTCGTGTACCCGAGCTTCGGCTTGGGCGATCGCGTCGTCCAGCACGTCGGCTTCCCGCACGGCGGCATCGGCTTGCGCGACCTGGGCATCGGCGGTGCGCAGCGCGGCGTTGGCGCTATCGAGTTCCTGCCGCGTAGTCGCCTCCCGCGGCAACGACTTCTGCCGCGCGAAATCCGCCTGCGCCTTCGCCTGCTCCGCGCGGGTCGCAGCCAGCCGCGCGCGAGCCATGTCGAGGCGGGCGGGGGCGGTGGTGCGGACGGTTTGCAGGGTCGAGAGCGCGTTGGCCCGCTGCGCCTGCGACACTGACAAGCTCGCCGCCGCCTGATCCCGCGCCGCCTGGAACGGCGCGGGGTCGATGCGAAACAGCAGATCGCCGGCCTTGACCGGCCGATTGTCGGCAACGGCCAAAGCCACCACCAGCCCCGCGACCCGCGGCGCGATCGCCACCGCTCGGCCATCGGTATAGGCATCGTCGGTGGTGGCCCGATCTTTGGTCACGAACCAGTAACCGCCGGCCACCCCGGCGGCGAGCACGGCCAGCAGCAGCAACAGCATTTTGGCACGCATGTTGCGTGCCGCAGGTTGGGTCTGGCTTCGGATCGCGGTCTGGTCGTTCATGCGCGGCAGGCTGCCGCATGGCGTGACGAAAGGAAAGCGGGATGATGCTTGCTAGCACGGGGCGTGCTGTCCAATACTGTCGTCAGGCTGGGAATCAACGCCGGTCGCCATGGGAGTTTTACGATGTCTGGACGCGTTACACGCCGGCGGGCGCTAAAACTTGGTGCGGCCTCGGCTGCGTTGCCGCTCGTGCATATTCGATCTGCCGGCGCCGCCGGTAAGCTGAAACTGGCGCTGTGGGACCATTGGGTGCCCACTGGCAGCCCCATGCTGAAGAAACTGATCGACGCCTGGGCAGAAAAGAACAAGGTGGAATGCCAGGTCGATTTCCTCACATCCGTCGGGGAGAAGATCAACATCACCATGGCGGCCGAAGCGCTGGCCAAGACCGGCCACGACATTTACGCGTTCGATATGTGGACGGTGCACGAATTCTCCGAGCGCCTGCTGCCGGTCGACGACATCATGAAGACGCTGATCGACAAGTACGGCAAGATCGACAAGGCGTACGAGTATCTGGGCATTGCCGACGGCCATTGGCGGGCGATGCCGGTTGGCTGGGGGTCCGCCCCGCTGACGCCCTGCGCGCGGATCAGCATGTTCAAGAAATATGCCGGGATCGATGTGCAATCCTGGTACCCGGCGCATCAATCGACGCCCGACGCCGCGAAGGACTGGACGTACGACACCCAATTGCGCGCCGCCGAAGCCTGCCACAAAGCCGGCTTCGCCTTCGGTCTGGGCTGCGGTTCCGGCAGCACCGATGCTCGGCAGACCTGGGGGGCGACCTTCGGCGCGTTCGGGGCGGATCTGATCGATGCCAAGGGGCAACCGACGGTCGATAGCGACAACGTCAAAATGGCGCTGGAATATTGCCAGAAGCTGATCCCGTTCCTGCCGCCGGATACGGTGCAATACGACGATGCGTCGAATAACCGAGCGCTGATTTCCGGTAAGTCGGCGATGATCTGGAACCCGCCCTCGGCTTGGGCGGTGGCCAAGCGCGACGCGCCGGAGGTAGCGGCCGATTGCTGGACCTTCCCCAATCCCCGCGGTGCGAAAGGCCGGCTGGTGCCGATGCGGCCGTATTTCTGGGGCATCTGGGACTTCGCGCAGAACATCCCGGCCGCGAAAGACCTGCTGCTGCATCTGGCACAGCGCGAGCAGGTGGAGCCGATGGGCGCCGCCGTCGCCGGCTACGACATTCCGCCGTTCCAGTCGATGACCGATTTCGCCATCTGGAAAGAGGTCGGGCCGCCGCAAGGCACGATCTACAACTATCCGGTCCGGCCCTGGCACGATGCCCAGTACTACATCACCGGCTCCTCCGGTCCGCCGGAAGTGGCGGTGCAGATGTGGAACCGCAGCATCATTCCGGGCATGGTGTCCCGTATGGTTGCGAAACAAACGATCCCGCAAGTGATCGCCTGGGCGAAGGACGAGATCTCGGGCTTCACGCGGTAACACGCAATGACCTCTGGCGGACACGCCAGAGGTCTGACTCTTGCGAACGCCCCCGCTACGCCAGCCGGAAATCGCCGCCGAGGAAGCGGCGCACCAGCGCTACCGCATCGTCGCGGCGCACCAGCAGGATGAATGCGGCACTGGCCCAAACCTCCAGCGCCTCTTTGAACAAGGCGCCGCCGTCGTGGTACGGATCGATGCCGAGCGGGCTGACGAGGTGAAAGAAGATCGCGCCGGACATGACGCCGAGGGCGAAGAAGGCGCCGACGACGCGGGTGGGGGGAAAGACCACCAGCAGGGAGGCGGCGATTTCCATACAACCGACGAACAGGCGGAATGGTTTTTCGTAGCCGTGGATGAACAGCCAATCGGACAGAATGGTAAACAGATAGACCGACCCTTCGTTGCCGGTCAGCTTGTATTGCTCGTACCAGAGCAAGGTCCCGGCGATGAACAGGGCGGCCGGCCAGGTAAGCAAGCGAAGGATGCGGTCCATGTCGTGTTTCCTTGGGGGGAATGCGTTGCCAGTCCGACTCCCCCGGCCGGCATCCGTTACGCTTGGACACGCACCAGTTTTTGTAGGCAGCGCACTGGATTCGGTCGCGGAACGTTGGGGAAGGAGCGTGGCCAGGATGTGTGCGCGACCTCCCCGACATAAAGGTCGCCGTGCGAGTCCACCGACATCCCGTGCGGCGAAATGAACTGCCCGGGTCCGGCGCCGCGAGCGGGTGTGGCTTCGACCGTTGCCAGCAGGTTGCCCTTCAGGTCCATCACACTGATGCGCGGCCCGATATTGGGGTGGTCGATATTCACCGGCAGATGCGGGCCGAGTTCCGCAATATAGCAGATCGGGCACGCGCCGGACGACATATACAGCCCGCTGGGGCGGTGCAGATTGTTCCACTGCGTTTCGAATTTGCCGTTGCCGTCGAAGACTTGCACGCGGTGGTTCTCCCGATCCGCCACGTAGACCCAGCCATCGGCATCGCAACAGATATTGTGTGCGATATTGAATTGACCCGGCCGCGTCCCCGGCCCGCCCCAGGACAGCAGACGCCGCCCAGACGGGTCGTATTTATGCACCCGCGCGTTGCCGTACCCGTCGGAGATGTAGATCTCGCCCCGCGGCGAGAGCGCCGTATGGGTGCAACGATTGAACGGCTCCCCGCTCATGTAGGCGGCGGCTTGGCCGGGAATGCCGATCTCCAGCAGGACTTTGCCGTCCAATGTGCATTTGCGCATCGTGTGGTCGCCGTCGTCCGTGCAATAGATCGTATCGTCCGGCCCCATGCTGACGCCGTGTGCGCGGTTGAACAGACCCTCCCCCCAGGAGCGGAGGAAGTTGCCATCCCGATCGAACACGATCATCGGATGTTCGCCCCGATTGAACGCATAGACGTTGTCGTGCCGGTCTACCCCGACGGCGGCGACGTCCTGCGTCACCCAACCCGGCGGCAGTTTCATCCAGCCGTCGGCCGGTTGGTAGCGGTAAGTGCCCTCGCCCATTGTCGCGGTCATGTTGTTTCCCTTCGTTTTTTACCAGTTGAGCGCGGTGCGCACCCGCGCGACCGTCGCCAATTGCGTCGGATGGTCGCCGCCGGCGAAACGGATCGTCAGATGCGTCGCCCCGGCCGCAGCGTAGCGCGCCAGCCACTCCGCCAGCCCGGCTTCCGGCCCGGTATACGTCGCCTGCCGCTTGCGGGTCGCGGCGGCCGGCACGCCATAATAGTTTTCCAGGAAGGCGTTCATCCGATCGTCGGCGCGGCCGGCGTTTTCGTCGATGGCAACCGTCAGATACATCGCCCCGGTCATGCGCTCCGGATCGCGCCCGGCCTCCCGCGCGGCTTGCCGGATATCGGCCCATTGGGTGGCAAACAATTCCGGTGTCGGAGCGATCGGAAACCACCCATCGAACGCCCGCCCCGCTCGGTCCAAGCTCGCTTTCAGATTGCCACCGATCCAAAGTGGCGGCCCGCCCGGCCGGTACGGCGTCGGCGCCAGTTCGGCTTGGTCCAACTGCCAGCGTCCGTCCCAATCCACCTTCTGGCCGGTCCAAAGCGCGCGGCAGAGGCGCAGCCCCTCCATCATCCGGCCCACCCGCTTGTCGAACGGCACGCCGGCTGCGGCGAATTCGGCGCGAATATTCGGCCGATCGGCGGCGATGCCGACACCGAGGATCAGCCGCCCCTCGGCGATTTGGTCCAATGTCGCCACCTGATGCGCCAGCAGCACGGGGTTGCGCAGCGCCGGCAGCAATACCGCCGTGCCGATCTCCACCCGAGGCACCCGGCCGGCAACCCCGGCCAGCAAGGTCAGCGGTTCGTGGCGCGGACGAGCAAGCAAGGAGTCGCCGACCCAGATCGAATCGAAACCCGTCGCCTCGGCCTGGGTGGCCAGTTCCAGCATCGGCCCGGTTTCCGGGCGTCCTGCGACGATCTGTTCGCGGGTGGGCAGGAGGTAGCCGAGCTTCATGCCTCCAGCGCCTTCTTTAGCGCCGACCAACGATCCAGGACCGGCATTATTTCGTCTTCCTTGGCGGCCGGCAGGCTGAACACGATACGATCGACGCCGATATCGCGGCAGAAGCGCAATTGTTCCACATTGTCCGCGCCGCGGAAAATCGTGATCGGCAACGAAGCCGGATCGCGCCCGGCCACCTTGGCCATTTCGCGGAACTGGTCGATCAGCACGCCGACGCCGTCTTTTTCCAACCGGTCGGCGCGGGGGATCCACCCGTCGCCGTACGCGATGGCGCGCCGGGCGGCATAGGGGAAGGCGCCGCCGACGATGATGGGAGGCCAGGGCTTCTGCACCGGCTTGGGGCATTGTTCCATCTTGTCGAAATTCACGAATTCGCCGTGATATTCCGCTTCGTTATTGGTCCAGATGGCCTTCATCGCCTCGATCCGTTCCCGCGCCAGCTTGTGCCGGGTTTTGAACACCGTGCCGTGGTTTTCGATTTCGTCCTGGTTCCAGCCGTTGCCGACCCCAAACAGAAACCGCCCGTTGGACAATTGGTCGATGGTCGAAACCACCTTCGCCGTCACGATCGGATCGCGCTGGGCCAGCAACGCGATGCCGGTGCCGATTTTCAGCGTGGTCGTCACGGCGGCGGCGGTATTCAGCGCCAGGAAGGGGTCGTAGATGTCGTAATACGGCCGGATCAGCGGCCCACCGACGCGATACGGCGTCGTCCGCGACGATGGAATATGGGTGTGTTCCGGCACCCAGAGGGATTCGAAACCCCGCTGCTCCAGCTCCCGCGCCAAGGCGGCGGGTTGCATGGAGTAGGACGTGAAAAACATGACGGCGCCGATGTGCATGGTCCTGGACCCTCCCGCTTGAGGCCGGATTGTGCGCCGGGGCATGGGGGATGCGTCAAGGCACCGGCCTAACGCCGCCAGCTTTATCCCGCCGATCGCACGGCGGGGAAAACCTCCTCGGCGATCAGTTGCATCTGTTCCATCGCCAGACTGGCCGGCATGCCGACCCAGTGAATGCCCAGCATCATGGTGTTGACGCCGAACAGGCGTTTCAGCACCAGGATTTGTTCGGTGACCTCGGCCGGCGATCCGAACAGGAAGCGGTCGTTCATCAAATCGGCGAAATCCAGGCTGAACGCGTCGCCGCTGGGCATGACCTTGTCCTGGCCCCATTCCTTGTACGCTTTGTATTTGGCTTCCAGCGACGGCCGCGCAAGCCGGATGGCTTCTTCCCGCGTGCGGGCCACAAAGACCTCCCGCATCATGGGCAGTTCGTCGGGGAAGGGTTTTCCGGCTTCGTCCAACGCCCGCTTGTAGACTTCCATTTGCTGCGAAATCGTTTCTATTTTATTGTGCGGATTGACAAACCACGTGTCGGCAACCCGAGCGGCGCGGCGGATACCGACATTGGCGTTGGCACCGATCCAGACGGGGGGCATCGGTTTTTGCACCGGCATGGTGGTGCAATTGGCACGATCCAGCTTGAAGTAGCTGCCCTCCATGGTCACGAAATCTTCCGACCACAGGCGCTTCACCGCTTCCAGGCATTCTTCGAACCGCAGGCCGGATTGTTTCTGTGTCGTGTTGAAGGCGTTGAACTCCACCTCCCGATAGCCGATGCCGGCCCCGAAAATCAGCTTGCCGTCGCACATGACGTCGAGCGACGCGAGTTCCTCCGCCACATGCAGCGGGCTGTGCAACGGCAACAGCACCACCCCCGGCAGCAAACGCAGCTTCGGCGCCAGCAACGCGACCTGACAGAGGAACGGGATCTGCTGGATATACTGGAACGGATACGAACTATAATGCGACCCCTTCCCCAACACATCGAACCCCAGCCGCTCGGCCAGCACTGCCGCATCGAGATCTTCCTTGAGGCGTACGCGCATGTCGTCGCCCTGGGGGTACTGGCCGCGTATCATCAGGCCGAAGCGCATGGGGTCCTCCTGGTTTTTGCCGAACGGCGGAGCATAGGCGGGTTGCGGCAGGGCGGCCAAGGATGGGCATCCGCCTGCCGCCCGTCAATTTTACGGCTGCAATCACCTTTGTCTTACGGGCCGAAATCGGGGTAGTTTCAGCGATAATAAACGGGAGGGTACACCATGCGACGCCGCGACCTGCTGAAAGCCGCACCCGTGCTGATGGCGCCCGCCCTGGCCCGCGCCCAGGCTCGGCCTTTGCGCTACGTTCCGAATGCGGGTCTTTCCACGATCGACCCGATATGGACGACCGCCCTGGTCGCCGGAATCCACGGATACATGGTGTTCGACACGCTCTACGGCCTGGACGACCAGGGACAATCGCACCCCCAAATGTGCGCCGGGCACGAGGTCTCGGCCGACGGGCTGACCTGGAATTTTGCCCTGCGCGACGGCCTGCAATTCCACGACGGCGAGAAAGTCCTGGCGAAGGACTGCGCGATGTCCATCCGGCGCTGGGGCACCCGCGATTCGTTCGGCCAGCCGCTGATGGCTGCGATGAACGATATCGAAATCATCGACGACCGCCGCTTCCGCATCCGACTGAAGAAACCCTTCAACCAAATGCTCTACGGACTGGCCGCGCGCGGCTGCTTCATGATGCCGGAGCGGATGGCGAAAACCCCCGGCACCGAGCAGGTGAAAGAAGCCGTCGGTTCGGGACCGTTCCGGTTTTTGCCGGATGGCTGGGTGTCGGGTGTCAGCGCCGCTTACGCCCGTTTCGACGGTTACGTGCCTCGCCAGGAACCGCCCCGCTTCCTGGCCGGGGGCAAGGCGGCCCATATCGAGCGCGTCGAATGGGTGGTGCAGCCGGATTCGGCAACCGCCGCAGCGGCCCTGCAAAAGGGGGAGGTCGATTGGCTCGAAGTGCCGTTGATCGACCTCTGCCCGATGCTGCGCCGGACGCCAGGGGTGCGGGTCGCGGTGAACGATCCGTTTGGGTGGCCGCTGGTCCTCGCGCTCAATCACCTACAACCGCCTTTCAACAATCCCAAGCTGCGGCGGGCGCTGCTGCCGGCGATCGACCAGCAGACGTTTCTGGCCTCGGCGACCGGGGACCAACCCGAACTCGGCCGCGCGCCGAGCGGCTATTTTATCGAGGGCCAGCCGATGGCGAGCGACGCCGGCATGCAGGTCCTGTCCGGCCCGCGCGATGAGGCATTGGCAAAGCGATTGATCGCGGAATCCGGTTATGCCGGAGAAAAACTCGTGATGTTGGCTGCAACCGATCGGCCGGTTTACAGCCAGATGATGCAGGTCGCCCGCGATTTGTTCGTGCGCCTCGGTCTGAATGTGGATTTTCGGCAGATGGACTGGGGGTCGGTGGTGGCTCGGCGCACCAGCCGCGAGCCAGTGGCGCAAGGCGGATGGAGTTGTTTCATCACCCAGATCGAGGGCGTGGCGGCCTGCACCCCCGGCGGCAACTTCGCGCTACGCGGCAATGGCGCCAAAGCCTGGTACGGCTGGCCGGACGATCCGGAGTTGGAACGTTTGCGCACCGCCTGGTTCGACGCCCCCGACCTGCCGGCACAAAAAGCACTCGCCGCCCAGGTCCAAGCCCGAGCGCTAGACACTTTGCCCTGCATTCCGCTCGGACAGATGTTCCAGCCGACGGCGTATCGGTCCGATCTGACCGATATCGTGCGGGCCGCGTATCCGCTGTTCTGGGGGGTACGCCGCGCGTAGCGGCGGTGGCGGGGTGCGCAGAAGAAGGCGCGGTCGGTTCGGTGCTTGCGAGGCCGGCATCAGACCAGAAGTCCCGGGTTCCGCACGTAGTTTTCCTTGATCGCGTCGGCGGCCCAGCAGGCCAGCATGCCGATCGTTTCGGTTGGGCCGTTCGCCGGGTTCTGCGGGAAGGCGCTGCCGCCGACCACGAACAGGTTCGGCACATCCCAGGACTGCAAGTATTTGTTCACCGCGCTGGTCGATGGATCGCTGCCCATGACGGCGCCGCCGACGTTGTGGGTGCTCTGGTAGCCGGTGATCCCGAAATGGGTGCCCTTGTTCTTGCCGCCGATCCCCGAACCCTTCAGCGCCCGACCGATCTCGGTGGCGCGTTCGTTCATGTATTGCATCATCCGCAGTTCGTTTTCGTGCCAATCGAAGGTCATGCGCAGCAGCGGCTGTCCGAACGCGTCCTTGTAGGTGGGATCGAGATCGAGATAGTTCTGTTTGAAACTCATGCACGACGCATGCAGGCTGATGGCCAAAGTGCGGCGGAAATTCTGCGACACGGCTTTCTTCCATTCGCTGCCCCAGCGTGGCGTGCCGTGCGGTACCGGCTTGCCTCGGATAGGGGCCGACCCGCGTGCCGCGACGTCGAAATAGGCACCGCCGATGAAGCCGAGGGGGCCGCGATCGATGACGTCGCCGTTGAACTCGTCGATCGAGGTGTTGACCATGCCGCCGCCGATGAACGGGTTGAATTCCCGATCGTCGAAGAAGACCTCGACCGAACCGCCTTGCTGGTAGGCGTAGTTGCGGCCGATGGTGCCTTTGCCGGTGCGGGCATCGTATGGGGTGCCGATGCCCGACAGCAGCATCAGCCGCACATTGTTGAAACAATACGCCCCGAGAACGACGATGCTGGCCGGCTGTTCGACTTCGTTGCCACGGGCATCGATATAGGTGACGCCGGTGGCCTGCTTGCCGGTGTTATCGGTGTTGATTCGCAGCACGTTGCACAATGGCCGCAACTCGAAGGTTTTTTGCCGCATCAGGGCGGGGAACACGGCGGTCAGCGGGTTGGCTTTGGCGCCTTGCGCGCAAACATGGCTGGAGCAAAAACCGCCGCTGGCGCATTGCAGCATCTGCACCCGATACAGGTTGCGGTAGTCCTGCGTCATCGCCGCCGAGGGGCCTTGGAACGGCACGTAGCCGAGGGACCGGGCGGCGTCGGCGAACAGCTTGCCTTGGTAGGTGCGCCGGGTCGCCGGATTGGGGTATTCCTGGGATCGGGCGCCTTCGTAGGGATTGCCGCCTTCCTGGATTTCGCCGTTCAGGTTGCCGGCCTTGCCGCCGACACCGAAAATAGCCTCGAACTGATCGTAGTACGGTTCGATCTCGTCATAAGAAATTCCCCAATCCTGCAAGTTGCAATCTTCGGGGATGAAGGATTTGCCGTAGCGTTGTTCGATCTGGGAGCGTATTTCCAGATCGTGCGGCAGAAAGCGGCGCGCATTGGCGCCCCAGTGGGTGGATGTGCCGCCGACCATCTCGCCAGGTTTGAACGCGCCCATTTCGCGCATCGGCAGCGCGGTTTGACCATTATTGTTCCGAAATGTTAACGTATCGCGCGACAAATTCTGAAAAATATCGCTGTGCTTGTCGAATTTCAATTCGTCGAACACGTTGGGTTTGTGGAAATCGGTATCGATATCGAACGATTTCCCGCGCTCCAGGCACACCACGCTCATGCCGGCGCTGGCCAGTTCCATCGACATGATCGATCCGACCACGCCGCTACCGACGACCACGACATCGACGGGTTTCAGTTTCGTGTTCGCCATATCAACGATCCCTGTTGGGCTTAATCGTCGTGTGCTTCGGGAAGCCTTCGGCATCCACGGGCACGCGGCCGGTCTGCACGTCCAGCACGCTGACCGGTTCGGCGTGGTAGGGCTCGCTGCTATCGAGCAGATGGCGATAGGCACTGGATGGCAGCCCAGGAAAGCCCAACAGCCTCCAGCCGACCTTGTCGCGGTTGCCGCCATAAAGGGGGTCGGCGAAGTAGCTTTCCTCGGTATTGCGCCAGAGCATGTCGAAGAAGAACTTCGACGACAGGGAAGGCAGGGCGATGCGGTCTTGCTCCAATTCCTGGAGCATTTGGGTTTGGGCGTCCGGCGTCAGTTGCGCGAAGGGGCGACCGAGCGCGGCTTTGCAGTGCAGGTCGATTTCGCGGATGGCGATGCGGTAGACTTCCTGCGGGGTAAAGCGCGATTGGTAGCCTTGCTGCGGGGTGCCGTTCAGCCAGGGGCCGCTGCGATATTGCCGGCCGTGTACGCCCCAGGTGCCGGCCAATTGGCGATCGATATAGACGACCGCGCCGGAATCGCGGGCGCCGACGCCGAGGTCGTCGGTGGGGATCAATCGTTCGACGGCGGCTTCCAGAAAGCGAACCTCGGGTTCTTGCAGATAGACGTACGAAGACCCGGTCGGGGTATCGCTCATGGCGCTCTCCTTGATGCCGGGTGGCAGGGTGTTAACCCGTTCGGTCGTTGTCAAGTTAGCCGGGCGCAGCGGCGATCGGGCTAAATCTGCCGCGCGAGCTTCCGAGCCAGGAGCCAGCCGGGAATAGCGCCGGCCGGTCCGGCGGGCAGCAGCAGCAGCCAACCGACATTGGCGCCGCCGACGATCAGGTTCATCCCGATCCCCAGCATCATGCCGCCAATGAGGCAGCCGGTGACGCCGGCCGAGACGCCCAGCCATATAATGTTGCTACGTTCGATCATGCCCCGGTGCCTAGGCCTGCGGGATTGGTTTGACAAGCCGGGACCCCGCCCGTATATGCCCCGCCCACTGCCGGGAACGTGGACAGGCTTTCGGGGCCTGCGCCCGTCTTTCGTCGTTTGCGAAAGGCCTACCGGTGCAACAAGGCCATACGGCCATATCAAAGAAGGGCACCGCGCACCATGACGAAGCGCGCCGAAAGCAAGTACAAGATCAACCGCCGCCTGGGGGCCAACCTCTGGGGTCGGCCGAAGTCCCCCGTCAACAAGCGCGATTACGGTCCCGGCCAGCACGGCCAGCGCCGCAAGAAGCCGACCGATTTCGGCACCCAGTTGATGGCGAAGCAGAAGCTTAAGGGCTACTACGGCAACATCGGCGAAAAGCAGTTCTATAAGTACTACGAAGAAGCGGTCCGCCGTAAGGGCGACACCTCGGAAAACCTGATCGAATTGCTGGAACGCCGGTTGGACGCGGTCGTCTACCGCATGAAATTCGCCGTCACCCCCTTCGCCTCCCGCCAGTTCGTGAACCACGGGCATGTGACGGTGAACGGCAAGCGGGTGAACATCCCGTCCTACCAGGTGCGCGACAACGACATTATCGAGGTCAAGGAACGCTCCAAGCAGCTCGCGGTGGTGCTGGACTCCACCCAGAACACCGAACGCGATGTGCCCGAGTATATCGAGGTCGATCACCGCGCCATGAAGGGCCGGTTTGCCCGCGCCCCGAAGCTGTCCGATGTGCCGTATCCGGTGCAGATGGAACCGAATCTGGTGGTCGAGTTCTACTCGCGCTAACCGATCGCCGCCGCTCCGAACGTCGATGGCCGGGCTTGTCCCGGCCATTTGCGTTTTGGGCGCCCGGCGGCCCCTGTTGCCACCCCGGAAGCAATACGGCACCCTGGTACAAACAACAGTACTCGGGGGAGGTATCGCCATGGCCGTATCGGAACCGCTAACGCCTGAAATTATCGGTCGCGCCATCGATCGCGCGCAACTGACCGGATCCATGAAATTCATCGTCGCGATCGCAGCGGCGGGATATTTCTTCGATTCTTTCGACATCTACATCCTATCGTATGCACTGCCGAGCCTGTCGAAGGAGTTCGGGCTGGCCCCGCAGCAGATCGGGATTATTGGTTCGGCCGGGCTGGCGGGCATGGGTGTGGGGTCCTGGATCTGGGGTTGGATCGCCGACCGCTGGGGCCGGAAGCTGGTTTTCGCTGGCACTGTGCTGATGTTCTCCGTGTTCACCGGCATCACCGGCATGGCGTTTTCCATGGGCTTCATCGTCGCCGCACGCTTCGCCACCGGCCTCGGTCTGGGTGGGATGGTGCCGATCGACGCGGCGTTGGTGGCCGAATTCGCCCCCGCCCGCATCCGGGGCCGGGTGCTCGCCGCGTTGCCGCTGCTCTGGCCGATGGGCATTTTCGCCGCAGCCGGCGCCGGTCTGGCCATCGTGCCGACGATCGGTTGGCGCTGGCTGTTCGTGATCGGCGTGCTGCCGGCCGTTCTGGCCTTCGTCATCCGCCGCAACATCCCGGAATCCCCGCGCTGGCTCACCGACCAGGGCCGGCACGAGGAAGCCCGCGCCTCCCTGCACTATGTCGGCGTCACCGACGCAGCGCTCGAAGCCGCTCGGCGCGAGATTGAGGCCAGCCCCGCGGCAGCTCCGATCGAGCCTGCGAAAGTGTCCGACCTGCTGACCGTCGCCTATGCCAGCCGCATGGTGCAGACCTGGACGATGTGGTTTTTCTCCAATTTCGCGGCCAATTCCTTCAGCGTTTGGCTGCCGATCATTTACTCCCGGTATTACCACATCGAAATCACACGGACGTTGCAATACACGTTCATCATTGCTGGCACCTCGGTCGTCGGTCGCATCTTCGCTTATGCGTTGGTCGATAAACTCGGCCGTAAGGCGTTGATCGTCATGGGCTACGGTGTCGCCGCCTGTGCCGCGCTGTCGTTTACCCAGGCGACGACGGAAACGGCGTTGTTGGGCGTGGCGATGTGCTACGCCTTCTTCGCCGATGCCGGGTCGCTGGCGATGACGGTTTACACGCCCGAGGTCTATCCAGTGCGCATCCGCGGTCTGGCGACCTCGGCGGCGATGGGGGTGGGCCGGTTCGGTGGCATGACCGCGCCGCTGATCATTGGCGCGATCATCGGGCCGACCACCTATTATCAGGTGTGGCTGCTGATGGGCGGTGCGCAGCTTCTGGCGGCCGGCATATCGCTTTGGCTTGCGCGCGAGACACGAGGCCGCAACCTGGAGGTAGCGGCGGCGACTGCTTAAGCTGCGGACCTACCGTATTTCGATCCGGATACGGTAGGCGCCGCTGCCGCGCGTGGTGCCCAGCACCAGCAGGTAGTTGCCAGTCGTTGGCAGCTGGCCGGTCCAGCCCGGCGCGTCCGCAGCTTCCTCGGCGCCGGGCAGCGCGGAGCCGTGAATGTCGATGCCCTCTGCGCCCCGGTCGATTTTCCAGCCGGGACGGTAGAACTGCATCGCGATATTGTCCTCCCCCCGGCTGCGTTGCACGATCGAGACATGCTGACCCGCTCGGGCGCCCAGGGTCAGGCAGGCGATTTCCCCGCGCGCGATGCCGCCCTCGATGTTGGCGGCCGAGGCCCCCGGCGCGAACTGCACCGCCACCGTTTGCCGACAATCCGCCTGCGCCCCGCTTGCCCATAGCGCACTGGCAAGGGTTGCGGCGACGTAGGCCGCACGTAGCCGGATCACGCCAAAGCGGCCCATGTGGCCTGACCGACAATGCCATCGTTCTGCAGATTTTTCGCAACCTGAAACAACTTCACCGACCGCTCGGTGCCCGGACCGAAGGACCCGTCCGCCGTCGTCGGGAACCCGCGCGCGGTCAGGCTTTTTTGCAGAAACAGCACCGCAGGGCCGGTGTCGTCCAGTTGTAAGGTCGGCTGCTGCGTCGGGGGCGCCGCCGCTCCGCCGAGCAGGATGAGCTTGGCTTTGGCCAGCAGGGCCTGCCGATCGGCCAGCCCGTTGGTCCCGCCGTTGATCCGCCGCGTGATTGTCAGAATGTCGTCGGCGTCGGCATAGGTATTGAGATTGTGCCGGGTCCAAAATTCGCAGGCGATTTTCAACGACATCACCGGATCGGCGGCGGCGGTGGGATTGGCGACCAGATCGAGCCCGACGGCCGGCCCGTAGGCAGCGTAATTCGCCCGTCCGGTCAATTGCAGCAAGCCGCGGCCTTTGTAGCGCACGCCGTCGCCGGGTTCGGTATTGCCCAGATCGGCGCGCCCTTCGTAGGCGCTGCCGTCGGCGAATTCCTCGGTCGTGCGGAAGCCGGCGGACTCGTGGCAGGTCTGCGCCAGGAAATGGGCGGCGCGGAGATAGCTGGCGATGTCGTAGGCGGTTAAAGTCGCCTCCAGCACGGCCCCGACCGCCGACACGATTTCCGCCTGACGGGTTGCCAGCTTGCCGCTGAATTTTGGCGCGATCGCATACATCGCGCTGGCGTCGAGGGGGATCATTTCAGTGCTCCGATCGATTGCGGGTGCAGTGTTACGCGATCGGACGCCGGTGGGACAACACGTCCGCGCGAGCCGGCGTCCTGCGCATCGGGGGACCAACCTAAACGGTCCGCTGCGGTAAATTGGTCCGATCCGTTGGCGCCCGTAGGCCGTGCAGACCAGTCCGATCGGTCGGGTGAGGCCGGCACGGGTTCGAAAGGTGGATGCAAGACAATAATCCCTGTTTCGATAATAATGCGCGATGTCTGGCATATTAAAGGAAAAAAGTCAATATATCGGGCCGGATCATGATTCAGCCTTGCCCCTCCGGCGGTTCCCGCGTACCAGCCGAGGCGAACAGACGGGGTGCTGACATGCCGACGATGCTGCTGCGTGGGGTCGATCTGGTCTACGAAATCGTCGGCGATCGCGGGTCCTGGGTGACCATTACCCCGGGTGGGCGGCGCGGCATGGCGGGGGAACGCCCGCTCGCGCAGGCCATCGCCGAAGCCGGGTTCCGCGTGCTGCTGCACGATCGGCGCAACACCGGCGCGTCCGGCATCGCGTTGACCGGCTCGTCCGAAAGCCTGGAACAGGCCGAGGACCTGTTCGCGCTCATGCAGAATCTGCGCATTGGCCCGGCGTTCGTGGCGGGCAGTTCCTCCGGCGCGCGGATGTCGCTGCTGTTGGCGCGGCAGCATCCGGAGGCGGTGAAAGCGCTGCTGCTCTGGCGGGTGACCGGCGGGCCGTATGCGGCGCATCGGCTGGCCTATAATTACTACGAGCAGTTTCTGGATGCGGTAGCCTCCGGCGGCATTCAGGCCGTCTGCGATATGGACCATTTCCGAGCAATGATTGCCGCCAATCCGTCGAATGGGGAGACGTTGGAGCGGATGGGCGCGGAAGCCTTCGCGGCGGGGATGCGGCGGTGGCTGGAATCCTTCCGTAAGGATGCCGATTACCCGGTTGCGGGCATCGCCCCGACCGAACTGCGGCAGATGACGCACCCGGCGATCGTGGTGCCGGGGAACGATCGCATCCATCCCGCAGCCGGCGCGCAAGCCTGCCATCGCCTGATGCCCTACAGCATTTATCGGGAGGTTCTGACCCAACCGGTCGACGTCGATGTGGATTTCGAGGGGTGGGAGGCCAGAACCGGCGCCCTCGCCGCGCATTTCATCGATTTTCTGCGCGCCTGCGATCGGGCGCTCTGACCTGCGCGTCCTGCTCGCCGTCGTCCTGGCTTGTGGGTGGTATTTCTACCTCGATCTCGCCCTCCGCCACCTCCCGCTAGACCCCTTCTACCCCACGCTGCTCGGCCAAGCCTTCAACAGCATGGCGGAGCATCTTGCGGCCGGTCGGTTCGATATCGACCCGGCGGCCATCGGGGGGGAGGCGTTTCTCGACGGCCCGCGCACGCTGTCGTATTTCGGGGTGTTCTGCGCGCTGCTGCGCCTCCCGCTGCTGCCATTCCCCACCCTCGCCCACCTCGACATCGCTCGGCTTTCCTGCCTGCTGGCGCTGTGCCTCGGCGCGTGGTTCCAGTTGCGCGCGGTGCTGCTGGTGCGGGCGGCTTCCCCGGCCGGCCCGAGGCGGGACTGGCTGACGGTTGCGCTTTTCGTCTGTATTCTGTTGGGCGGGCAACAAATCCAGTTCCTGCGCACCAGCGTGTATCAAGAGGTCGTGGATTGGGCCGATGCCTTCGCCATGGGCTTTGTGTTTCTGGCCCTGCGCGGCCTGCTGCACGGCTTCGGCGCCCGCAACCTGACCGGCATGGCGGTGTTCGCGGGGCTGGCGCTGCTGGATCGCGTTTCGTTCGGCCTGGGATTGTATGCCGCGCTGGGGCTGCTGCTGATCCGGCATTGGCGCGCGGCGCTCTGGCCGGTGCTGATCCTGGCGGCGTTCGCGCTGGCGGTGGGCATCGTGAACCATGGCCGGTGGGGCGATCCGGCGGTGTTCGCCGACTTCACCAAATATGCCATGGCGCAGGACCGGCACCCCGACCGGTTGGTTCGATTGGCGGAATACGGGCCGTTCAACCTCCGTCGGATCGGGCTGGGCCTGAGCTATTATTTCGTGCCCATTCCCGCGTTCCTACTGTCCGATGGCGCCCGCGATCTGGTCGATGCGATGGAGCTTCCGTTCGGCAGTTTCCTGCTGTCCGACCCCGTCTTGCTGCTGCTGGCCATCGTCGGGTTGCGCCACGCGCCCGCGAAAGCGTGGCTGCCGCTGGCGGGTTTAGCCGTCCCGGCGGTGCTGATGCTGACCGCGATCAGCATGAATTACCGCTATCGGGTGGAGTTCTACCCGCTTCTGCTGTTGGCAGCGCTGCTGGGGTTCCGCCATTTGGCACAGCATACGGCCCGGTTCGGGCGCAAGGCGCGGGCGGCGCTTCTGGCCGGCGTCCTGCTGAGTGCGGCAGTGTCGCATGCCATGGCAGCACTTTACGCCGTATCCCCTTTCGGCTCGGCGGAGCAGTACGTGGGCAAAGACGGGTGGGTCGGGACGTATGCGGGGCGATTGCGCGTTGGACATGACTAGGCCGGCCGTTTCCCCTATACGCAGCGCATGACCGACCAAACGACAGAAATTGCCCGCCGCCGCACCTTCGCGATCATCTCCCACCCCGATGCCGGCAAAACCACGCTGACCGAGCATTTGCTGCGCGCGGGCGGGGCGATTCAGCTGGCGGGCAATGTGCGGGCGAAGGGCGAACGCCGCCGCACCCGGTCCGACTGGATGGGGATCGAGCGGGATCGCGGCATTTCCGTCGTCACCTCGGTCATGACGTTCGAACATCAGGGCTGCGTCTACAACCTGCTGGACACGCCAGGGCACGAGGATTTCTCGGAAGACACCTACCGCACCCTCACGGCCGTCGATGCGGCCGTCATGGTGATCGACGCCGCCAAAGGGATCGAGGCGCGGACCCGCAAATTGTTCGAAATCTGCCGCCTGCGCGACATCCCGATCATCACCTTCGTCAACAAAATGGACCGCGAGGCGCGCGACCCGATCGAATTGCTGGACGAGGTGGCGCAGGCGTTGGCGCTGGATACGTCCCCCGCGACCTGGCCGGTTGGGCGCGCGTCGGAGTTTGCCGGCACCTACGATCTGCGCAAGCGGGAATTGCGGTTGACCATGGAGCTGCCGCAATCCGATCGCCGCTTGCAGGATGTCGCCGACGAGGTCGATCTGGTGCGCGGCGCGCTGCCGGAATTCGATTTGGAGTCGTTCAACGCCGGGCACCTCACGCCGGTGTATTTCGGTAGCGCCATCAAGCATATCGGCGTCAGCGACCTGCTGGACGGGTTGGCCGAATACGGGCCGCCGCCGCGCGACCAGCCGGCGGATAAGCGCACCGTGCACGCGTCCGACCCCGGGGTGACGGCGCTGGTGTTCAAGATCCAGGCGAACATGGACCCCAACCACCGCGATCGCATCGCGTTTGCCCGTGTCTGCTCCGGCCGGTTGGTGCGCGGGATGAAGCTGAAACAAGTGCGCACCGGCAAGACGATTCCCCTCCACGCCCCGCAATTCTTCTTCGCGCGCGAACGGGAAATTGCCGATGAGGCGTTTGCCGGCGACGTCGTCGGGATCCCCAACCACGGCACTCTGCGGATCGGCGACACCCTGACCGAGGGGGAAGATTTGAACTTCGTCGGCGTGCCCTATTTCGCCCCCGAAATTTTGCGGCGAGTGCAGTTGAAAGACGCGATGAAAGCGAAAAAACTGCGTCAGGCGCTGGTGGAGTTGGCGGAGGAGGGGGTGGTGCAGTTGTTCCGCCCGCAGGACGGTTCCGCCCCGCTGGTTGGCGTCGTCGGGACCTTGCAGCTCGATGTATTGCAATCGCGGCTGGGTGGGGAATACGGGGTGGAAATCGTGTTCGATACATCCCCGTTCCAACTGGCACGTTGGGTGACGTCGTCCGACCGCACGGCGTTAGCGAAATTCATCGGCGAAAACCGCATCGGCATGGCCGACGATGTCGATGGCGACCCGGTGTTTCTTGCGACCTCCAACTTCATGATGCGGCGAGCGGAAGAATTAGCGCCGGCATTGACGTTCCGGGATATCAAGGATGTCCGCGCGGACAAGGTCGCGGCCTGACGTCCGCGCGGAGCAAATCGCGGCCTGACGGGGCTGGCGGTTGCCATTTGCGCCGGGGCCGGCATGATGCTTCCTCAAGCTTGAGGAGACGACTATGCGCTGGGCACGCATCGAACAGAACGGCCAACCTTGCTACGCCGCGATCGAAGGCGACACCGTTATCCCCGTGCGCGGATCCCCCTTCGACGCGTGGGAACGTACGTCGGAACGGTTGAAGCTGGCGGATACGAAGTTGTTGGTGCCGGTGGTGCCGCCGACGTTTTATGCGGCCGGCATGAATTATGCCGAGCACGTGCGGGAAGTCGCGGCGAAGCTGGGGCGGGAGCCGGATTTGCCGCCGAACGCCGATGCCGGCTACCGCACGGTGAACGCCCTGATCGCGCAGGGCGAGAACATCGTCATCCCCGCCGATGCCACCGATCTGGTGCAGTACGAGGGCGAACTCGTTGTCGTCATCGGCCGCAAGTGCAAGCATTTGACACGGGAAAACGCGCTGTCGGCGGTTCTCGGCTACACGATCGGCAACGATGTCAGCGAGCGTACCTGGCAGAAATCCGACCGCACCTTGTGGCGCGCGAAAAACACCGACACGTTCAAGCCCATGGGGCCGTGGATCGAAACGGATGTGAAACTGGAAGACCTCCGCACCACCGTTCGGCTGAACGGGGAGGAAAAGATCGCCTTCGAGACGAACAAGACGATCCACGGTGTGGTGGATTTCCTGGTGGCGATGACGACGGTGCTGACGCTGTATCCCGGTGACGTGCTGTGGATGGGCACCGAGGGTGCGACCGCGAACATGAAGCACGGCGATGTCTGCGAGATCGAGATTTCCGGCATCGGCACGCTGCGCAATCCCGTGGTGCGGGAAGGCATGTAGCCTGTTCCGCCGAACCCGGGCCGGTATTACGCCGCGCCCGGCGGTGGCAGCAGGCGCTTTTCCTGGAACACGCGAAACCATTTGCGGAACATCGCCTCGGTATCGATCGTTTCGGTAAATCCGGCCTGGGTCAGTTTAATCGTCGAAACGATTGCGGGCGGGCCGGGTTCGGTTTGCCCGTAACGCATCTGATAGTCGGCGTATTCCATCGACAGGCCGACGAATGCGGCCAGTTCGGGCGAGGCCAGCTTGTGCCGATTGCGGATGGCATCCCAGGCATTCGCGGAAATATCGCGGAGGGAGAACGGTATCGCGTCCCCGGCCGTCATCCCGACCGCCTCGGCGATGGCGGGCCAAATGTTTTCCCAAACGAAAACATCGCCATTCGTAACATTGAACGTCTCGTTCCGCGCCGCATCCGACGCCCCCGCCCACGCAATCGCTCGGGCCAACAGATCGGCATCCACCGCCTGCGCGACGCGGGCAGCGCCGCCGGGGTAGGGCAGGGCGGTGCCGAATTTGCGCATCGCGGCGGCGTAAACGCCCAGCGCGGGGATCAGGTTCATGGCGCCACCGATCGCCTCCCCCACGATCAACACGGGGCGCAGGATGGTGAACGGAACTTGGGAGGACCGGAGATAATCCTCCTGCGCCCAGTAGAAATTGGGTTGTTCGCGCATTTCCGATCGTCCCTCCCGCGCGGGGATTTTCATCGGGCGGACGTGGACGCCATAGGCTTTGGTGCCTTGCAGCAACGTCACATGGCGCAGGCCGGGCGCGGCGGCGATCAGCGGTTCCAGCAGGTTGCGCAGCATCGCGTCGTTGACCTGGATTTGCGCGCTATCCCGCCATCCGTCCACGAGTCCGGGGAGTTCGAATAGCGCGGCGTAGACCAGATGGCTGACATCCCGCCACGATTCCGCCGCCTGCCGGCAAGCCGCCGCGTCGGTCAGATCCAGCGCCATATGCCGCGCCCCGTGCAAATCGGCGGGGACGCGACGGGACAGCGCGATGGCATTGGCACCGAAATGTTTCAGCGCGGCGTAACCGACCAATCCGGTCGCGCCCGCAATCAGAACCGTCATCGTAAACCCCGACCGCCCACTATTTCCACCATCCCCGCTCGGGGAGGCCCAGACCCAGGTTCTCCCGCAGCGTCGCGCCCTTGTATTCTTTCTGGTAGACGCCACGCCGTTGCAGTTCCGGGACGACGAGGCGGACGAAATCCTCGAACGTACCGGGCGTGTGGGTGCCGGCGATGACGAAACCGTCGCAGGCGCGTTCGGTGAACCATTGTTCCAACTGATCGGCGATATCCTTGGCGCTGCCGACCACCGCGTTATGGGTGCGGCCGCGACGGGTCACATTCAGGAAGTCGCGGACCGTCGGATTGCGCCCGATGACCTGCATGACACGATTGCGCATGGCATGCATGCCGGACATGCCTTCCAGTTCCTGTTCCGAGAAGGCCTCATCCATGCCTTTGGTTTTGAAGTCGAAATTCAGGGCTTCCGACAGCAACGACAATCCATCGACTTCTTTATACAGGGATTCGATCAGGGCCATTTTGTCCTCGGCCTCGGTCCGGGTTTCCCCGACAACGGGGTAGGCGATGGTATTGACCGTAACCTTATCGGGATCGCGGCCGTGGCCGGCGATGGCGTCCTTGAATTCCTTGTATTGCCGCTTGCCTTCCTCGATATCGTGATACGCAACGAAAACCGTTTCCGCCCAGCGAGCCGAGAAGATTTTGCCGCGCGGCGAGGACCCGGCCTGGATCACCACGGGATGCCCCTGCGGCGAACGCGGCACGGTGAAGGTGCCGTGGGTTTTAAGGTATTTGCCGTCGTATTCCTGCCGGTGGACCTTGTCCGGGTGCGCGAACAGGCCCGATTTCTTGTCCACCACCAGGGCATCGTCTTCCCACGAATCCCAGCAATTCAGCACGATTTCCATGAATTCGTCGGCCCGGTCGTAGCGGGCGTCGTGCTCCATATGGACATCGCGGCCCATGTTATGGGCTTCGCCGTCGTTGACCGAGGTCACGACGTTCCAGGCCGCCCGGCCGCCGATCATCAGATCGACGGTTTGCAGCCGGCGCGCGACGTCGAAGGGTTCGTAATAGGTGGTGGAGGCAGTGGACCCGATGCCCAGATATTTGGTGCCGAACCCCATCGCCATCAGGCAAGCGAAGGGGTCCATTTTGACGACGCGGACGCCGTTGGCCACGACCTCGGCCGGGTTGCCGCCGTACAGGTCGGGCATGGCCAGGCGGTCGTCGAAGAACCCCATCTGGAACTTACCGGCTTCCAGCACCTGACCGATGTGTTGGTAATAAGCGGCCGTGGTGAAATCGGTGCGCGCGTCCGGGTGGCGCCAGGCGCTGGCCAGGGTGGTGCAGTTTTGGGCCTGTAGGAAGCCGACCATGGTCATTTGGCGCATCGCGTTCGCTCCGATTTGTCGCTACTGGCGAGTATAACCGGCGCGCCCGCCGCCGCAACGGACTTAGGGGCGCCCGGGTCCGTCGCGGCTATTTCGCCGGCCGCAGGCTCATGGCGAAGGATAGCTCGTCGCCCCGAGCCTCGTATGTCAGGCCCTTCTTCGCCGCCCACGTGTTGACAGTGAAATAAACCGGCACGACGCCCATGTCCCCGACCGCGATTTCGGCAGCGCGGGCGTAAAGCGCGTTGCGTTTGGTATCGTCGAGGGTGCGCAATGCCTCCCCCAACGCGCCATCGAAGGCGGCGTTCGACCAGCGGCCGCGATTGGACGGCCCCATGCCGGTTTTCGGATCGTAGGTCGCCATCAGCGCGACGAGGGGGGAGGATGCCTCCCCCGAGCCGACCCAGCCGGACAGCATCATGCTGAATTCAAGCTTGCTGCCGCGGGTGAACAGCATCGCCGCCTGCATCGTCTGCACCTCGGCCTTGATGCCGATCCGCGCCAGCATCTGCCCGACGGCCTGGGTGACCTGCGCATCGCTCGGGTAACGGTCGTTCGATCCGTTCAGAACGACACTGAATCCATTCTCCCATCCCGCTTCTTTCATCAGCCGTTTCGCGAGGTCGGGATCGTACGGAATCGGCGGCAGGTTCGCGCTGGCACCCGGGGTTGTCGGCGGAATATATTGTCCCGCCGGATGCGCCTGACCGCTCAAGAGCCGTTCGGCCAGCCCTTGGCGGTTGATCGCATAGCTAATCGCCCGCCGCACGCGGGGGTCGCGCAACGGATTGCGATCCATCTTGGCGCCATTGACGTCGGCAATGCCGGGGGAGACATCGCGCGCGGAGTCCATGTGCAAATAAATGATACGAAACGCGTCGCATTCGAACAGCGAAAACGCCGGCAGCGCGGCGACACGGGCGCGATCGACCGCCGGTACGCCCTCGATAATATCGACATCGCCGGCCAACAGCGCGGCCACCCGAGCAGCGTCGCCGGGAATGGCACGGCGGATCACCCGATCCCAGGGTTCGGCGCCGGCCCAGTAACTGGGGTTCTTCGCCAAGGTCAGCCGATCGGCCGATACCCAATCGACAAACCGATACGGACCAGTACCGATCGCGGCAACCCCGCTGTTGAAATCGGAGGTCGTTTTACCCTCCGCCGCGTGGCGGGAGACGATGGCGATCTGCGTCAGATCCACCGGCAAGGTCGGGGCCGGGCCTTTGGTATAGATGCGGATCGTTTGCGGATCGACGACCTCGGTCTTCTCGATCGTCTTGGTATATTGCGCATACGACGACGGGCTATTCGGCACATTCGGCGCTCGGGCGAGCGAAAACGCGACATCGTCGGCGGTAAAGGCGCCGCCGTCGTGGAAGGTTACGGCGGTGCGGAGTTTGAATTCCCAGATATCGTCGGCGATCGTCTGCCAGGACACGGCAAGCCCCGGACGCAGCTCGCCGCGCGGGCCGGTCATGACCAGGGTGTCGAAGACATGGTGGAACACCGCCGAATTCGGGGTGTAGACGTGGTAATGCGGATCGATCGAACTGGCATCGGTCCGCACCGCCATTTTGACATCGGCGGCCTGGACGGCCAGCGGCAGCACGGCCGCGCAGGCCAGAAGAATGCGGCGCACGATCAACGTCCTTGCCAAACCGGCTTGCGCTTTTCGGCGAACGCCTGCCGCGCTTCCTGCGCGTCTTCGGTGCGCGAGAGCATGACTGTCACCCCCTGTTCCCAGCGGTAGCCGTCGCGCGGCGGCATGGGCATGGTCGTGTTCATCGATTGCTTGGCATAATGCATGCCGACCGGGTTTTCGACGACGATTTCGAGGGATCCGGGCATGGACGGGGTTTCTCCGGTTGGCGTTTGTGCGGTCGTGCCATAGGTTCGGCGGACGGTCCAGCCAATGGGTTTTTCCCGCGATGAGCATGTACGAACAACACCTCGACCGCACGCCGGCCAATTATGTGCCGTTGTCGCCGGTGTCCTTTTTATCCCGAGCGGCGGGGATCTATCCGGACAGGGTGGCGGTGGTGCATGGGGATCGGCGGTATACCTATGCGCAGTTTGCCGAACGTTGCCGGCGGCTGGCTTCGGCGCTGGTGCGGGCGGGGGTGGGCAAGGGCGATACCGTTGCCATCATGGCGCCCAATACCCCGGAAATGCTGGAGGCACATTACGCCGTGCCGATGATCGGGGCGGTGCTGTGCTGCATCAACACAAGGCTGGATGCGGCCGCCGTCGGCTTCATCCTGGCCCATAGCGAGGCCAAAATCGTCCTGTCCGACCGGGAATACGCGGCAACGATGGCGCAGGCTTTGGTGCAGGCGGGCACCGCGCCGCTGACGGTGGATATCGACGACCCCGCAGCCCCACCCGGCTCGGCGGTCGGCTCCTTCGAGTACGAGGCGTTCCTGCGCTCCGGCGATCCGACGCATCGGGAGGCGTTGCCCGACGACGAATGGCAGGCCATCGCGCTGGGCTACACGTCGGGCACCACGGGCAACCCGAAGGGCGTCGTGGCGCACCATCGCGGCGCGTATCTGAATGCCTGCGCCAATGCGCTGACCTTCGGGCTGTCGCCGCGCAGCGTGTATTTGTGGACGCTGCCGATGTTCCATTGCAACGGCTGGACCTACACCTGGGCGGTGACTTTGGCTGGCGGTACGCATGTGTGCCTGCGCCGGGTGGAGCCTGCACCAATTTTCGCCGCTATCGCCGACCACGGGGTGACGCATATGTGCGGCGCCCCCGTCGTCCTCTCGATGCTCATTCATGCCCCCGCCGATGCTCGTCGGCCGCTGCCGCATCCCGTGCAGATTGCCACCGGGGGCGCGGCCCCGCCCTCGACCGTGATCGCGGGGATGGAGGCGATGGGTTTCGCCGTCACCCATCTTTACGGGCTGACCGAAACCTATGGCCCGTCCACCGTGTGCCTGTGGCAGCCCGGCCTGGACGATCTGCCGTTGGACGAGAAATCCGCCTTCATGGCGCGCCAGGGCGTGGCGACCCCGATGTTGCAGGATGTCGCGGTGATGGACCCCGCGACCATGGTTCGGCTGCCGGCCGACGGGGTGTCGATGGGGGAACTGATGCTGCGCGGCAACACCGTGATGAAGGGGTATTTGAAGAACCCTGCCGCCACCGACGAGGCGCTGGCCGGCGGTTGGTTCCATTCTGGCGACCTCGCGGTGATGCATCCCGACGGGTATGTGGAGATCAAGGACCGAGCAAAGGATGTGATCATATCGGGGGGCGAGAATATTTCGTCGCTGGAGGTGGAGGAGGTTCTTTACAAGCACCCGGCGGTGATGGAGGCAGCGGTAGTCGCCCGCCCGGACGCGAAATGGGGGGAGACACCGCAGGCCTTCGTGACCTTGAAGCCGGGCGCGACGGCGACAGAGGCCGATATCGTGGCGTGGTGCCGCCAGCATCTGGCGCATTTCAAGGCGCCTCGGCATGTTGCATTCGGCCCGTTGCCGAAGACATCGACCGGGAAGGTGCAGAAATTCGAGCTGCGGGACCGGGTGCGCGCAATCGGCTCTTGAGCCGGGCGCGCCGTGCCGCTATACGCCGCCCCTTCGCGCGACCGGTCGGGATCGGTGGCGCCATTGCAATAGGACCACGATCATGAAGCCGGGCATTCACCCCACCTACCACGAAGTCAATATCGTCATGACCGACGGTAGCACGTTCACGACCCGGTCGTGCATGGGCAAGGCCGGCGACACGCTGCGTCTGGACATCGATCCGAAGTCGCATCCGGCATGGACCGGCGTGCAGCGTATGATGGACACCGGCGGGCAGGTTGCGAAGTTCAACAAGAAGTTTGCCGGCCTGGGAATCAAGGTCTGAATTTTTCGACCGAACCCTCTTGCGGGGGTCTGGCAGGTTTACCATCTCAGCGGTGTTCGGAATGCCTCCAGGAGGGTTTCGGACACCGACCCAGGGTCGGCCCCATTCGGGGCGGCCCGAGATTGCAACCTTGCTACTCGCAGGAGGTTACCATGAACACACTCGACTTCTCTCCGCTGTTCCGTTCCGCCATCGGTTTCGACCGTCTGGCCCGTCTGGCCAACACCGCTGCGACGACTGCGGAAGCCAGCTACCCCCCGTACAACATCGAGCGCACTGGCGACGACAGCTATCGCCTGACGATGGCGGTTGCCGGTTTTGCGCCGTCCGACCTCGATCTGGTGGCCAAGGACAATACGTTGGTGATTACCGGCCGCGTTGCCGGCGACGCACCGAAAGCCGACCTGCTGTATCGCGGGATTGCGGGCCGCCCGTTCGAGCGTCGGTTTGTGTTGGCCGATCATGTCGTTGTGGACGGGGCCGACCTGGTGAACGGTCTGTTGCACGTTTCGCTGAAGCGTGTGGTGCCGGAGGCGCTGAAGCCGCGCCGCATCCCCATCGGGGGCGGGACCGCGACGGCGATCGCCAACGACTCCGTTGGTTCGGCGCAAGCGGCGTAAGCTGCGGTTCGATTGACAGCGATTTTCGGGGGGCCGCCCGGCGTGGCCCCCCTTTTTCGCGTGCATCGAGCGGGCGATCCAGACCCTTATTTACCCACCTACGGCCGCTTGAAGAAAGCGTCGGCGGCGCTGCGGTGGTTTTGCTTGCGGCCGATATCGGCCTCGACCCGCGCGATCTCGGCTTTCAATTCGTCGATGTAATCGCGCAATTCGTCGATACCGAGGGTATCGAGCACCAGCTTTTCCAGCCGGATGCGTTTGCGGACGGGGGTATCTTCGTCTTCGGCCATCGGTCGCTCCGGGTGCGAGGCAGTGTTCTGGCACGATAACAGGCCTGCGCATGGAACAAATGGGCAAAATGCGATGGGAACTGCTTGACCGGGGGCGGGGGGCTTGCCATACCCCGCCCCTTGCCGCGCCGCCGACCAGACCAGACGAAGCGCGCCCCGGAAAGTAAGAAACCATGTCCATGCCGCTGATGCCGAAGGCCACCGCCGTGTGGCTGATCGAAAAAACCGCCCTGACCTTCACGCAGATCGCCGATTTCTGCGGCATGCATCCGCTTGAGATCCAGGCGATTGCCGATGGGGAAGTCGCGCAGGGCATCGTCGGCTACGACCCGGTTGCCAACAGCCAGGTCACCGCCGCCGATATCGCCCGCTGCGAAAGCGATGCAACCGCTCGGCTGAAGCTGCTGGCAACCACGCTGCCGGCGCCGAAGCGCCTGCGCGGCGCGCGCTACACCCCCGTGGCAAAGCGCAACGACCGCCCGGACGGCATCGCATATCTGCTGCGCAACTATCCGCAACTGACCGAAGCGCAAGTGGGCAAGCTGATGGGGACCACCAAGGAAACCATCCAGAAGGTGCGCGACCGCACCCATTGGAACAGTGCCAACATCAAGCCGCGCGATCCGGTCATTCTGGGGTTGTGCAGCCAGGGCGACCTCAATAGCGCCGTGATGCTGGCCAACGAACGTCTGGAGCGGGAGGGCCGGACTGTGCCGCCGCCCCCGCCGCCCGAGGCGGACGAAGCCGCCTGACGCCGCTGCCGGTGCGGTGCTAGTGCACCAGGGTACTTAGTTTCTCCATTTTTTCCTTCAAATGCAGCTTCTCCAGCTTCAATCGCGTCAGCGTGGTGCTGTCGGGCCGGGGACGGTGGTCCTCATCCTGTATGCGTGATTCCAGCGAAGCATGGCGCTGTTTCAGGGCATCGAGGCGGGTCGAATAGCTCATGGGCGTAGTACCTCCGTTGAGTCCCGGATTGATGCGCACGGTCCTTGCCGTGGCACCGAAGCGTAACGCCGTTGCCACACGCCGAACCAGCCAAATCGATCAGGCGCGGGGCATGTGCGACAGAAAAATTTGTGGTAGGATGCAGGTATGCTGATCGACCGGGATTCGCTGCTGCGGAAGCTGCACGAGCTGCGTAGCGAGCACCGTGACCTCGACACGGTGATCGCCCGTCTCGCCGACCAGGGGGTCGCGTCCGACCAACTGCATCTGCAACGGCTGAAAAAGCGCAAACTCATGCTCAAGGACGAGGTCGGCTGGCTGGAAAGCCGCCTGATCCCCGACAGCATCGCCTGACATGAACGCCACCCCCCCCCGCGTCGGGATCATCATGGGCAGCCAGTCCGACTGGCCCACCATGCGCAACGCCGCCGCCATGCTGGACCGTCTGGGCATCGCCTACGAGACACGCATCGTCTCCGCCCATCGCACCCCCGACCGGTTGCGAGAGTATGCCACCACGGCCCGAGCACGCGGGCTGCACGCGATTATCGCCGGGGCAGGGGGGGCAGCCCATCTCCCCGGCATG
>JANXMB010000088.1 GCA_025354865.1 Acetobacteraceae bacterium
TGCCGGTGGTGTGTGCGGTGAACGGGGTCGCGGCGGGGGCCGGAGCCAGTTTCGCACTCGCCTGCGACATCGTCCTGGCGGCGAAAACCGCCCGCTTCGTGCAGGCCTTCGTGAAAATCGGGTTGGTTCCGGACTCCGGCGCCAGCTACTTCCTGACGCGGACGATCGGCGATGCCAGGGCGCGCGCGCTGGCCATGCTGGGCGATGCGATCGACGGGGCCACCGCCGCCGCTTGGGGCATGATCTGGAAAGCGGTGGAACCGGCGGACCTGATGGCAGAGGCGGAGGCGACGACCGCGCAACTCGCCGCCGGCCCGACCGCCGCCCTGGCCGCGATGAAACAGATGTTCACCGCAGCCCCCCACAACGACCTGCACACCCAACTGAACCTTGAGGCTCGGCTGCAGGGCATCGCCGGCCGCAGTGCCGCCTTCGCCGAGGGCGTCGCCGCCTTCCAGCAAAAGCGGCCGCCGGTCTTCGAGGCATGAACCCCGACGACCTTGCACGCGCCTGCGCCGAAATAATGTGGGCCGACGACCATGCCAGCCGGGGCCTGGGCATGGCGCTGGATTTCGTGGCGCCCGGCCGATCGCGCCTGTCGATGACGGTGGCGCAATCGATGGTGAACGGGCTGGGCATGTGCCATGGCGGGTTCGTGCTGACGCTGGCGGATTCGGCCATGGCCTTCGCCAGCAACGCGCATGGCGACAAGGCCCTGGCGCAACATATCGCCGTCGTCTACGTCCGCCCGGCTCGGCTGGGGGAACGCCTGCTCGCAACGGCCGAGGAACGATTGCGCAGCGGGCGCAGCGGCATGTACGACGTGCGGGTGACCGGCGAGGACGGGTCGGTGGTCGCCGAGATGCGCGGCCACACACGGCTGTCGGGCGGCAAATTCTTTCCGGAGGCTTGAATGCAAGGGCTCGATCGTATCGAAACGGCCTCCCGCGATGAGATATCGGCGTTGCAGGTGGAACGTCTGGGCGCGACACTGCGGTTGGCTTACGCCAAGGTGCCGCATTACAAGGCCGCTTTCGATGCGGCCGGGGTTCATCCGGACGATTTTCGTCGGTTGGACGATCTGGCGAAATTCCCCTTCACCACCAAGCAGGACCTGCGGGCGAACTACCCGTTCGGCATGTTCGCGGTGCCGCGATCGGAGATTGTGCGGGTGCACGCGTCCTCGGGGACGACCGGCAAGCCGACGGTGGTCGGCTATACCGCGAAGGATATCGAAACCTGGGCCAGTGTCGCGGCGCGATCGATCTACGCGGCCGGCGGCCGGCCCGGCATGATGGTGCATGTGGCTTACGGCTACGGCTTGTTCACCGGCGGCCTGGGCGCGCATTACGGCGCCGAGCGGCTGGGGTGTACGGTGGTGCCGGTGTCCGGGGGGATGACGGAACGGCAGGTGCAACTGATTACCGATTTCCAGCCCGACATAATCATGGTCACGCCCAGCTACATGCTGGCGATCATGGACGAATTCCAGCGCCAGGGGCTGGATCCCCGCGCATCGTCGTTACGGATCGGCATTTTCGGCGCCGAACCCTGGACCAACGCTATGCGGACGGAAATCGAATACGGGTTCGCCATGGACGCGGTCGATATCTACGGCCTGTCGGAAGTCATCGGCCCCGGCGTCGCCAACGAATGCATCGAAACCAAGGACGGATTGCACATCTGGGAAGATCATTTCTACCCCGAGATCGTCGATCCCGAAACCGGCGCCGTGCTGGCGGACGGTTCCCCCGGGGAACTGGTGTTCACCTCGTTGACCAAGGAAGGCATGCCGGTTGTGCGCTACCGCACCCGCGACCTGACGCGGTTGTTGCCGGGCACCGCGCGCAGCATGCGCCGGATGGAGAAAGTGACGGGGCGCAACGACGACATGGTTATCGTGCGCGGGGTGAATATGTTTCCCTCCCAGATCGAGGAACAATTGCTGAAAAGCGAGGCCTTGTCGGGGCATTATCGCATCGAGCTGACCCGCGAAGGCCGCATGGACGAGGTCGCGGTGCATGTCGAGGCGCGCCCCGAATACTACGCCCCCGGCGGCATGGACATGGAAGCGGCCATCGTGATGGCGCGCATCAAAGAAACGATCGGGCTGACGACCCGCGTCTCGATCGAGGCGCCGGGCACGATCGCGCGTTCGGTGGGGAAAGCGCAGCGGCTGGTGGATCGGCGGGGCGCGTGAGCGTGAGCGCGATGACCGGAGGCGGCACGCCGGAGGTCTGAATCGCGCGAACCAACTATAGATTTAGACCACGATGCATGAGCGAAGGCGCATGCATCGTGGTCTATAACCGTTCGATGATCGTTACGTTGGCGGTGCCGCCGCCCTCGCACATAGTTTGCAGGCCGTAACGGCCGCCGGTCCGTTCCAGCTCGTGCAGCATCGTGGTCATGATGCGGGCGCCGGTGGCACCGATCGGATGGCCCAGCGAAATGCCGCCGCCGTTCGGGTTCAAGCGTTCGTGCGGCACGCCGGTTTCCGCCATGAACGCCATCGGGACCGAGGCAAAAGCCTCGTTGCATTCGACAACATCCAGATCCTCCAGCCGCATGCCGGATCGTTGCAAAGCGCGCTTCGTCGCCGGGATGGGGGCGGTGAGCATGACGATGGGGTCGTCGCCCATCACGCTCATGTGGTGGACGCGGGCGCGCGGCTTCAGGCTGTAGCGTTGCAACGCGGCTTCCGACACGATCAGCACGGCGGCGGCGGCATCGCAGGTCTGGCTCGATATGGCGGCCGTCAGCAGCGGGAAACCCGGTAGCGGCTTCAACGCGGCCATTTTCTCCAGCGATGAGGCACGCGGGGTTTCGTCCGCCGTCACCCCGTGCAGCGGCACGATTTCCCGATCGAAACGGCCGGCCTGCTGCGCTGCCAAGGCGCGATTATGGCTTTCCAGGGCGAAAACCTCCATCGCCTCACGCGAAAAACCCCAACGCCGAGCGATCTCGGACGCGCCGTGGAACTGCGAGACTTCCTGGGTGCCGAAGCGCGCGAGCCAGCCCTCGCTGGTGGAAAACGGATCGCCGAGGCCGAGGGGTTCTGCCGCCGCGAAGGCGTAACCGATGGGAATCTGGCTCATGGTCTGCACGCCGCCGGCAACCACCACATCCTGGGTGCCGCTCATGACCGCTTGGGCGGCGAAATGAATCGCCTGCTGCGACGATCCGCACATGCGATCGATCGTCACCCCTGGCACGGTCAGCGGCAGACCGGCGGCGAGCCAGCAGGTGCGGGCGATATTGAACGACAGCGGCCCGACGGTATCGATCGCGCCGAACACGACATCGTCGTATTCATCCGCCGGAATGGCGTTGCGGCCGACGATTTCGCGCAGCACATGGCCGCCGAGGTCGGCGGGATGCACCTGCGCCAAGCCGCCGCGACGGCGCCCGGTCGGGGTGCGGATGGCATCGACGATATAGGCCTCGGGCATGGAACGTTCCTGCTATTTGGAATCGATAACGATCTGGGTTTGGGTGATTTTGGCCGCGAGGCGGCCGTTTTCGTGCCGCAGGTTGGTTTCCCACACCTGCGTCCGGCGCCCGCGATGCAGCGGCACGCTCTCGGCGATCAGTTTTTGGCCGAGCGGAGTGCCGGCGAAGAAGTTGGATTTGCTCTCGATGGTGGTGGTGAATTGGTTCTCCCGCAGATTGAGGCAGGTGCCCAGCGCGCCCACGGTGTCGGCGAATGTCATCATGACGCCGCCATGGACGCTATCGGCCTCGGTGCAGTGGTCCGGACCGATCGTCATTTCGGCAACGACGCGGTCTTTCTCGGCCACGACCACGCTCAGCCCGAGGAACCGGGGCACGCCGGTCATACGAGCGAGCATCGCTTCGGCTTGGGCGCGCAGATCTTCGGTCATGCCGCCCCGGCGGGGCATGTCGTTTTGGGCATTGTCGTTTGTCCTCCCGTGGATACGGAAGGAGGTTACAGGCTGCCGGCGACGTAGGCTACCAGGCTTTCGACCTCGTGTTCGCGCTGGGTGATGATGGACTTCACCACGTCGCCGATGCTGATCATGCCGACGAGTTCGCCGCGATCGACCACCGGTAAATGGCGGAACCGGCCTTGCGTCATCATCGCCATCGCCTCCGCCTCGGTCGTGCCGGGGTGGGCCAATTGCAGGGCTCGGGTCATCGTCTGCCCGGCCGTCATGGCCAACGCCTCGGCACCATTGGCCGCGAGGCAGCGGACGATATCGCGCTCGCTGACGATGCCCAGCAGTTGCGTGGCGTCATCGACCACGAGCACCGCGCCGATCCGATGTTCGGCCAGGACGGCAGCGACCTCGGCGATGGTGGCGGCGGGATCGACCGTGGTGACCAGATGGCCTTTGTGCCGCAGAATAGAAGCGACTGACATGGTAAACGCTCCCTCGGTTCGGGGACGCACGCGACAGGCCGGGCGTCGAAACGCCGGTCGGAGCCGTCCGCGCGTCTTCTCCACCCCGGAGCATGCGCGCTTTGGCAATCGAAAAGCAAAAAAATTCTTGCGACCCGCCGGGCGGTTATTCGGCGACGCCGATCACCTTGTCGCGGATCAGGGCCGCGACCTCATCGGCGCTGTAGCCGTGTTCGGCAAGCACATCGCGGGAATGTTCGCCGACGCGGGGGGCATGCGCTCGTTTCGACCCGCTGACCAGCGGCGGCAGACCGGGAATGTTCGGCATCGGCACCAACTCGGCGATACCCGGCTGTGCCAGCCAGGCCATGATGCCGGTCGCGGCGACTTGTTCCTCGCGCAGGAATTCTTCGTAACTGTTGACCCGGCCGTTCATGATGCCGCGTTCGGTCAGCCGTTCGCTCAGCCATTCGGTGGTGCGGGATCGGATCGCGGGGCGAACGATGTCCAGCAGCTCGTCCAGATTGTCGCCGCGCGCTTTGTAGGACGCATAGCGGGGGTTGTCGAACAGGTCCATACGTTCGATGCTATCGCAGAACGGCTTCCAGTCGGTCGGGCGCACCATGGTGATATTGATCTGCCCGTTCGACGTGTTGAACACCCCGTTCGGCATCGAGGTGCGCTGCGCCGTGCCGCGTTCCAGATAGTTGGCGATCAGCCGGATCACCGACAGCATCGCCCCGCCGTGCATCAGGCTGAGTTCGATGTAGCGGCCCTGTTTCACCGTCTGCTCCCGCCGCACATACAACGATGTCGAAATGGCCTGGAAACCCAGCAAGCCCGAGAACATGTCGATCAGCGAAATGGCGATGCGGTGCGGGTGATTGTCGTGCTCGCCCTTGTTTTCGGTCACGATGCCGGTGAAAGCCTGCAACACCGGGTCCATCGCCGGGCGCGCCGCCAGCGGGCCGGTCTGGCCGAAGCCGGAAATGGAATAATACAGAATGCCCGGGTTCTTCGCGCTGACGGCGTCGTAGCCGAAGCCGTAGCGCTGGATTGTGCCGGGCTTGAAGCCTTCCATGAACACATCCGCACCGTCGATCAAGCGCCAGAGGATTTCCTTGCCCTTCTCGGTCTTCAGATCGAGCGCCAGCGCCCGCTTGCCCATCGTGCCGTAGAACGAGAACGCCGAGTGATCGCCATAGGTGCGGCCCAGAATGCGCGACCAGTCGCCGCCATTATGCGGGGTTTCGATCTTGATGACGTCGGCGCCGTGCTGCGCCAACATCATGGCACAGGACGGCCCGGCGACACCGCCAGTGAGATCGATTACTTTCAGGCCGGCGAAGGCCGCTTCGTAGTCCATGGTTCGCCCCTCCGATTCCATCGGATATTAAGGTCATTCGGGCGCCGACAGAAGCGGCGCCCCGGCGTGTCCGGTAGGGGTTACATCGTCGCGCTCAGCGCGTGGGCTTTACATCGTCGCGCCGAGCACCCAGGGGGCGAACTCGGCGCCGCCGAAGTCGAACGCCTCGCTTTTGGTCTGCTCGCCGGACGCGACTTGCAGGATCAGGTCGAATATCCTGGCACCGCATTCCTGCACGGTTTCGTTGCCATCGACGATGGTTCCGCAGTTCACGTCCATATCGTCCTCGATATGTTTGAACATCGGCGTATTGGTCGCGAGTTTGATCGACGGGGCCGGCTTGCAGCCGAACACGCTGCCTCGGCCGGTGGTGAAGCAGACCAGATTGGCACCGCCGGCCACCTGCCCGGTGGCGGATACCGGATCGTAGCCCGGCGTATCCATGAACACGAAGCCGCGCGCCGCGACTTCTTCCGCGTATTGCACGACATCGACCAGATTGGTCGAACCGGCCTTCGCCATGGCGCCGAGGGATTTTTCCAGGATCGTCGTCAGCCCGCCGGCCTTGTTGCCGGGGGACGGATTGGCGTTCATCTCCGCGCCTTCGCGTTCGGTATAGGCTTCCCACCACCGCATCAGCCCGACCAATTTCTCCCCCACCTCCTGCGACACTGCTCGGCGGGTGAACAGATGCTCCGCGCCATAGGTTTCCGGCGTTTCCGACAGGATGACGCTGCCACCGTTGCGCACCACGAGGTCGGAGGCAGCGCCGAGCGCGGGGTTGGCGGTGATGCCGGAATAGCCGTCGGAGCCGCCGCATTGCAGCGCCACGGTCAGATGGCTGGCCGACACGGTTTCGCGGCGGACATTGTTCGACTCGGCCAGGACCTCCTTCACGAAATCCATCCCGGCGGCGACGGTCTTGCGGCTGCCGCCCATGGTCTGGATGTCCAGCCCGCGCAGACGGCCGGACAGGCGCTGTTCTTCGATCAGGCCGCCGATCTGATTGACCTCGCACCCAAGGCCCAGCACGATCACATGGGAGAAATTGGCATGCCGCGCATAGCCGGCGAGGGTGCGGCGCAGCACCCGCAAGGGTTCGTCCTGGGTCATGCCGCAGCCGGTTTTATGGGTCAGCGCGACGACGCCATCGACGTTGGGGAAATCGGCCAGCGGGTCGTGCCCGGTCAGCGGGTTGCGGCGATACATATCGGCAACGACCTGGGCGACGTGGGCGGAACAGTTCACGCTGGTAAGGATGCCGATATAATTGCGGGTGGCGACGCGCCCATCGGGGCGGACGATACCCTGAAAGCTCGCCGCCGGCTGGCAATACTCGGTGGGTTTGGCGTCCTTCCCGTACGCGTAATCCTTGGCGAAATCGCCCATTTCGCAATTGTCCACATGGACATGCGAACCCGGCGATATCGGTGTGGAGGCGAAACCGACGATCTGGCCGTAGCGCAAAATCGCCTCCCCCTTGGCGATCGCCCGCACCGCGACTTTATGCCCGGCTGGAATGCGCGCCGTCGCCCGCACATTCTCCCCCACCGGCGCCCCCGGCAACAACGTTGCTCGGGCAATCGCCACGCTGTCGTCGGGATGGAGGCGGATGACGGGGGGTTGGGCCATGGGTGTTCTCATTCGATCGAGGGGGCCGGAATGCCGGGTTGCATGTGGGGTCTTCTCGGCCCCCACTGGACACAAAGCGGGTGCGTTCGGCAAGCTCTGCGGGAACGAGGGAGCCCGTCCGATGACCGTCATCGATTCACAGATCCATGCCTACGAACCGAACACGCCGCAGCGGCCCTGGGCCAATGTGCCGAACTGGCCCGACCACGTCACCGGCGACGAGATGGTGGCGGCGATGGATAAGGTCGGCGTCGATGGCGCTATCTTCATCTCCCCCTTCGCGATGTATCGTTTCGATGCCAGTTATGCGGTGGCGGTGCAAAAGGCGCACCCCGGTCGTTTCGCTTTAGTGAAGCCGGTCGATCCCGACGATGTCGCGGTGGCCGATGTCGTTGCGGCCTGGAAGCAGACGCCGGGCACGGTCGGCATTCGCATCATGCTGCCGCAAGAATCGGGACGTGCGGCTAACGATCCGGGTTTGGAACGGATTTGCCGAGCGGCGGTGCAGTACGATTTGCCGGTGAATATCCTGTTTTGGGGCAATCTGGACGTCGGCACGGCGCTGGTGGATCGCTACCCCGAGACGCGCTTCATCGTCGATCATCTGGCGCTGGTGCAGCCGCATGTGCCCCCGGCGGCGGCGGAACCCTGGGCGGATTTGCCGAAAGTATTGGAACTAGCGAAGCGGTCGAACGCCGTCATCAAGGTCAGCGGCGCCTGCACCCTATCCCACCAGCCCTTCCCCTACCCCGACATCTGGTCCCCCCTTGCTCGGGTATTCGACGCATGGGGCCTGGATCGTTGCCTTTGGGGCACGGATTGGACCCGCGCCTTTGCCTGCGTGAATTACGAGCAGGCGGTGGAACCGTTTCGGTTGACGGATCGACTGACGGATGCCGAGCGGGCGATGTTGATGGGTGGGGCTTGCGCGAAGGCGTATGGGTGGTCGCCGACGAAGGGGTAGGTTTGTTGCGATAGAAGACCGGACCGATGCGCGCCCGAACGCATCGGTCCGATATCGACATGGTAACAACCGATCAAACGGCGCTATCGCCCGCCGCTTTCTGGAAGGCGCCGACGGCATCCCTCGCCGCTCGGGCCATCAGGCCGCTGTCGTTGGCGATGGTGCACATTTGGAAGCCCATCGCGACCATCCGTGCGGCGTAGGCCGCTGTCGCGTTGTGCAACCCGGCGAATTTGCCGTGTTTTTTGCAGGATGCGATCAGCTCAGTTTATGTCGGAATATTTTACACTATTTCCAAAATGTAACAATTCGCCACCAAATAAACGATTGGAATCGCATTGATTTTTTAAGTGGCACAAATATTGCTTTCACAGAACTTGATACGTGAGGATGTCCGCGTTTGGTTTGGAGAGGAGTGTCGATCCCGAATTACGCAAGCAATCGATGGTGCCAATCCTCGCAGCATCCCGCCTGCTGACAGCCTTTTCCGTGACGGCGCTCATAGTCGTCACGCCGTATGAAACATCTGCAACATAAAGGAGCACAAACATGCCCACACCGATCCAAACCGTCGCCGCCGCCAGATTAGGCACACGCCTCAAGTCCTCCGTCCAGGCCGTTTGTCTGGCCGCGTGTTTCGCCGCCTCCACCGCCCAGGCGACGCCTTCGCTGACACAAGCGGGCATCGACCTGGGGTTCGATCTGTCCACCTTCTTCGCCCGCCAGGGTACCTGGGATGTGCTGGCCGTGACGACCGCCCCGGATGGGACGTTGATCGCCAGCGGCTACGCGGGATACCAGTTGCTGAAATTCGCCGAAGGCAGCGGCAATACTGTCAGCAATCAAGACCTCACGAATGTAATTGCAAGCGGGAGTGTCTATCCCGGCCAGCCGTCCGGTGTCGCGACGGCCGGCGGCGCTGTCTATGCGGCGTTGCTGGATGGCGGAATTTACAAGGTCAACACCTCGAACATGACGATCAGCAGTATCGGCATGTCCGGGGCCGGGACGATGCGTTACGGCATCGCTGGAAGTGCCGGTGGCACGCTCGTGGCGGCGACTAGCCAGGGTGTCTTCAAGGTGGACCCTGCTACCGGCGCGACCGTCAAAATTTTCAACATGGGCAACAATGACGGCCTGGCGCTATCGGCCGATGGCACCATCGCATATGTCGAGGCCGGTAATGTTATCTACGAGGTGAGTGTCACCAATCCTAATCCCACGACACCTCTTGCCTCATACACCGGCGCCCAAACGCATGGGGCCGATGGCGTCGCCGTCATCAACGGCGGTGCGCTGAATGGCGACCTGGTCGTCAGCAACAACGACGGCACAATCGGGCTGATCAACACCAGCACAAGCGATTACACCACCATCGCATCTGGCATGTCACGCGGCGATCTCGCCTCGCCCGACGCCAACAACGGAACGCTCTTGGTCACCGACTGGAGTGCGGTGTACCGGCTCGGTCTGTCGGGCGCCTCGATCGGTAGCGCCCCGGTTAGCGCGCCAGAACCGGCGGCCATCGGGTTGCTCGCCCTGGGGGCCGCGCTGACCGGCGCCATTCGCCGACGGTCGCGGATCGGGAAGGCCATGGTTTGACGCCCCATTGCAGCGCGAATTGATTTTTCCGATTCGCTTCGCGCCACGGCCGGCTCAGCCGTGGCGCGAAAAAGCCAGTAAGCACATAAAACGACGCGCGTTCGCCGTCGAAACTGAGGGGGTCACCTAACCGGCGCTATCGCCCGCCGCTTTCTGGAAGGCGCCGACGGCATCCCTCGCCGCTCGGGCCATCAGGCCGCTGTCGTTGGCGATGGTGCACATCTGGAAGCCCATCGCGACCATTCGTGCTGCGTAGGCCGCTGTCGCGTTGTGCAAGCCGGCGAATTTGCCGTGTTTTTTACAGGACGCGATCAGCTTCTTGTAGATATCGAGGATGATCGGTTCCTCCCGATCCAGGGTCGGGATCAGGCCCAGCGCCAGTCCCATGTCGGACGGGCCGATATAGATGCCGGAAATGCCCGGCACGCTGAGGATTTCGTCGATATTGTCGATGCCGGCCTGGGTTTCGATCATCGCGATGACCAAGATCTCATCGTTCGCCGTCTTCTGATAACCCGTTGCTTCCCCATACAGACCGGCGCGGAACGGACCGTTGGAACGTTTGCCGAGCGGCGGATAGGTGCAGGCATCCACAAGGGCTTTGGCTTCTTTGGCGTCGTTCACCATCGGGCAGATAATGCCCATCGCCCCGCCGTCGAGGCATTTGCCGATAATTCCGGGCTCGTTCCACGGCACCCGCACCAGCGGCGTGACGGGGTGGGGCTGCATGCCCTGGAAGCATTGCACCATCGATTGGAAGTCCTGCAACCCGTGCTGCATATCGACGGTGATGGCATTCCAGCCGCACTGTGCCATGACCTCGGCCGAAAAGCCGGAGGGGATGGCGAGCCAGCCGATGACATTCGCTTTGCCGGCCGCGAGCCGAGCCTTGAATTCGTTTTTTGCCATGGATATCAGTCCCTTTCCAATCCGGCCGGAAAGGTAAGCGCCGGGTGGGCGCTGGTCAACGCGAAGGTCGAACCCCTAAAATGCCGCGCATGAATATCCTGTCCATCCAATCCTGGGTTTCCTACGGCCATGTCGGCAATGCCAGCGCGGTGTTCCCGTTGCAGCGCCTGGGCGCCGAGGTTTGGTCGATCAACACCGTGCAATTTTCCAACCATACGGGATACGGGCACTGGACCGGGCAGGTCTACACGGGGGAGATGGTGCGTGCGCTGATCGACGGGATCGGCGCCCGCGATGCGCTGGCCCGTTGCGATGCCGTGCTGTCCGGCTACATGGGCGATGCCGGCATCGGTTCGGCGATTCTACACGCTGTCGAAACGGTGCGCGCGGCCAATCCGCAGGCGATCTATTGTTGCGATCCGGTCATCGGCGATACCGACACCGGGGTTTACGTGCGCCCGGGGATTGAGGATTTCATCCGCGACAATGCCCTGCCGCAAGCCGATATCGCCACCCCCAATCGTTTCGAACTCGAACGCCTGACCGGGATCGACTGCTCGGATGTCGCCTCGGTCAAACTGGCAGCGGAACGATTGCAGGCCATGATGCGTCCGAACGGAATGGGCTGCGTGTTGCTGACCAGCCTGACGACGGAAACCACGCCCAGCGACCATATCGACATGATGGCGGCGGAAGGCGGGGCGTTCTGGCTGTTGCGCACCCCTCGCTTGCCGGTGTCGGTGAACGGGGCGGGCGACGCGATCGCCGCATTGTTTCTGTTCCACCGCCTGCGCGGCGGTTCGGCCCGCGCCGCGCTGGAGGCAGCGGGATCGTCGGTATTCGGCCTGCTGCGCCACACGGCGGAGGCCGGATCGCGCGAGATCGCCATGGTTGCCGCCCAGTCGGAATTCGTCGCCCCGACCACCGTGTTCGCAGCGGTCGCCGTTTAGCAAAAACCGCCCGCGGGCGGGGACGTTGCATCCGTCGTTGCAACGCCAAGCCCCCTCCCCCATTGTTGGCAGCATCACCACCAAGGCCCCACCCCGCCCATGGACGAAGATTTTCGCAAAGCCGCACTGGAATATCACCGGCTTCCCCGACCGGGAAAACTCTCGGTCGAACCGACAAAGCGCATGGCCACGCAGCGGGATCTGTCGCTCGCCTACTCCCCCGGGGTTGCCGCCGCCTGCGATGCGATCGTCGCCGATCCCGATGCCGCCTACGACTATACCGCGCGCGGCAATCTGGTCGGGGTGATCTCCAACGGCACCGCCGTGCTGGGTCTGGGCAATATCGGCGCCCTCGCCGGCAAGCCGGTGATGGAGGGCAAAGCCGTCCTGTTCAAGAAATTCGCCGGCATCGACGTCTTCGATATCGAGGTCGATACCCAGGACCCCGCCCGCTTCTGCGACGTCGTTGCGGCGCTGGAACCGACGTTCGGGGCGATCAACCTCGAAGACATCAAAGCCCCCGAGTGCTTCGCTATCGAGGCGGAATTGCGCAGCCGGATGAAAATTCCGGTGTTCCACGACGACCAGCACGGCACCGCCATCACCGTGGCGGCGGCGATTTCCAACGGGCTGCGGCTGCAAGGCAAGGCGCTGAAAGACACCAAGCTGGTGACCTCGGGGGCCGGCGCGGCGGCGTTGGCCTGCGTCGATCTGCTGGTGTCCATGGGTCTGCGGGTCGAGAACGTCACCCTGACCGACAAGGACGGTGTGGTGCGGTCGGATCGGCCGGGGATGCTGCCGAACATGGCGCGCTATGCCAAAGCCACCAACGCCAGCACCCTGCCCGATGTGCTGCCCGGTGCCGATGTGTTCCTCGGCCTGTCCGCCCCCCGCGTGCTGAAGCCCGAATGGCTGCATCTGCTGGCACCCCGGCCGATGATCATGGCGCTGGCGAACCCCGAACCGGAAATCGATCCGGCTTTGGTGAAACAACACCGACCCGATGCGATCATGGGGACGGGGCGGAGCGATTACCCCAATCAGGTCAACAACGTTCTGTGCTTCCCGTTCATCTTTCGCGGCGCGCTGGATGTGTCGGCCACCACCATCAACGAGGCCATGAAAATCGCCGCCGTCGAGGCCATCGCCCACCTCGCCAGGGTCGAAGCGTCGGAGGTCGTGGCGGCAGCCTACGGCGGATCGGCGCCAGTCTTCGGGCCGGAATACATCATCCCCAAACCGTTCGACCCGCGTCTGATCCTGGACATCGCGCCCGCCGTCGCCAAGGCAGCGATGGATACCGGCGTCGCCCGCCGCCCGATCAAGGATTTCGGCGCCTATCACCGGGAACTCGAACGTTTCGTGTTCCGGTCGGGATCGCTGATGCGGCCGGTGTTTTCCGCCGCCGCGCGCGATCCCAAACGCGTCGTTTATGCGGAAGGCGAGGACGAGCGCGTCCTGCGCGCCGCCCAGACCGTGATCGACGATCGCATCGCTCGGCCCATTCTGCTGGGTCGGCACGACGTGATCGCCGCCAAGGTGCGGGCCATGGGCCTGCGCCTGGATATCGGCGGAGCGGTCCAGGTGCTCGACCCCGCGCGCGACCACGCCGTGTTCGAGCCGCTGGTGCCGGACTACCAACGCATGGCGGGGCGGCGGGGGATTCCGCCGGAATCGGCCGCCCGTCGCATCGGCACAGCCGGTTCGGTCGCGGCGGCAATGCTGCTGCATGCCGGGCTGGCGGATGCCGCGATCTGCGGCGGCACGGCCGATTGGTGGCGGCAAATCCAATATATCCTGCCGATCGTGCCGCGCCGGCCCGACGTCAACCGGGTCTATGCCCTATCCGCGCTGATCATTCCGACCGGGGTGCTGTTCATCTGCGACACCTATATGGTGGTAGATCCGACCGCCGAGCAGATTACGGAGATGACGTTGCTGGCGGCGGAGGCGGTGCGGGGGTTCGGCGTTATTCCGAAGGCCGCGCTGGTGTCGCATTCCAGTTTCGGCGCTAGCGACAGCGAGTCCGCCCGCAAGATGCGCCGCGCTTTGGGCATGATCCGGGAGCGCGCGCCGAAGCTGGAAATCGACGGCGAAATGCATGCCGATGCCGCCCTCGCCGCCACCATCCGGGAACGCGCGGTCTCCGACAGCCAACTGAGCGGGTCGGCCAATCTGCTGATCATGCCCACCCTGGACGCCGCCAACATCGCCTTCAATCTGCTGAAAGCCGCCGCCGACGGGCTGCCGGTCGGGCCGATGCTGCTGGGCATGTCGAAGCCCATCCATGTCGTGGTGCCCAGCGTGACCGCGCGCGGTATCGTCAACCTCAGTGCGCTGGCGGTGGTGGAGGCGCAAGCCCTCGCGGCGCGCGGCGGATGATCTATTGGTTCCTGATCGGCGCGGCGCTGCTGTTTGTCTTCCTGGGCGGGCTGCGCGCGTTCGAGAAGGCAAAGGTCGCGAACATCAAATCCTTCGCCGCCTGGGCGCTGGCGCTGGGCGGGCTGAGCTTGGCGTTGTTGCTCGTGCTGACCGGGCGAGGCTGGATCGCCATTAGCGCCGGCCTGCTGTTCGGGCCTTTGGTCTGGGAACAATGGAAGGGCGCACAGGGGCCTCGGTCGGGGGGCGGCAAAACCCGGCCCCCGCCTCGCGCCGGAGGCGATACGATGACGGCAATGGAGGCGTATCAGGTCCTGGGTCTTAGGCCCGGCGCCAGCGAGGCCGATATCCGGGACGCGCATCGCCGCCTGATGATGGCAGCCCACCCCGATCGCGGCGGTTCCGACTGGTTAGCGACCCGGATCAATCAGGCTCGGGATGTGCTGCTGGGGTGATGGGGATCTTAGCAGCCCCGAGCAGCGAGGCGGCGGCGGCGCACCGCTCCGACCGCCGCTAGAGCGTGATCGCTTGAGGTTGACTTCAACCTCGGGCGTGAATCACCCTCTCAAACAAAGGCTTAGCAGGCTGCTGAAAAAGTCCGGCGGACCGGCAACGATTGGTCAAAAAGAATCGCAGACGCCGCTTGGGCGACCGAAAGTTTCGTGAGGTCAGTGCGCTGCGACTCAATCTTTCGTGGTAGGGTGTCGAGAAGAGTTTTTCAGCAGCCTGTTAGACCATGATCCAACGCCGAGATCGCGTGCGACCTCAAACGATCATGGTCTAGGCCAACGCCAAGCAACGCCAGGGATGCGGGTTCGGGGGCTGTCAGGTCCGCGCCGACATTCGTCCCAACCGAGCTAAGAGCGAAGCATCCGTTCCCGGGTGTGCCGGCACAAGTATTCTGGCTGTGATTGCTCGGGTCGAACAAGGCGATTGAGGCAGATGTACCGGTGCCCACGACATCGATGAAAACATCTGCGGCGCCGTTGGGCGTACCGGAGTTATCGAAGCCGCCCGATGTATTGAATTGAAATCGATTGCTGGTGGTTAAAAACGTCACCGCGTTGGTGGTCAAGTTGTTCGTAAAACCCGCAGCGTTGAAGTAGTAATTGCCGCCCCCGATGGCGCAGCATCCTGCGGTTTTCACGATGTTGACCATGACAGCCGACGTGGCAGCGCCGGTGAGGGGATTGAAGTTAAACTCGATGGACCCGGTCATCGTGCCGGCACTCTGGCCGCCAAAGGTGAATGCCGCGTTGGTGAAGGTCAGCAATTCCAGGTTGGCCGCCGCCGGACGGGGCGCGGTGCGAGGCGATCAGGCTTGTTGTCGATGGTCGAATTGTAAAATTTTCCGACAGCCGTGCCCAAGAGTTAGGGCCGATGGTGGTTCCGATCGCTGTCGTCGTCCGTCTACGCACTCTTCGGGAATACGACGGCGTGCGGGTGGAGCGGTCGAGACCGACGGACGCGACCGTCGATGCGGGTTCCGGAGCGCCCCTAGACATGATAATATCTTACATTCTACTGATCGATGGAGGCATGGTAATGGCCACGAAAGACACAGCTAGGCTTTCGACGAAGTTCCAGATATCGATCCCGAAGTCCATCCGCACCGCGCGGCGCTGGCAGGCCGGGCAGGTTTTCGCCTTCGTCCCCAAAGGCGATGGTATGATGCTTGTGCCGGTACCGGCGCTCGACGAACTCTCGGGGCTGGCGCATGGCGCGAACCCGGGGGGCTATCGGGACCGGACCGATCGCACCTGATGCGTGTTGTCGACACCTCGGCCTGGATCGAATTCCTGACTGGTTCGGCGCTCGGCAAGACGCTTGCTGCCGAATTGCCGGACCGCACGGAGTGGGTGGTGCCAACAATCGTGTAACTGGAATTGGCGAAATGGCTGACCAGAGAGGTTGGCGACGACAAGTCCGATCGCGTTATCGCGTTCACCGAGACCTGCGTCGTCGTCGATCTCGATACCGCGATTGCGTTGTCTGCGGCCGAACTGTGCGCGCAGTATCGGTTGGCGACGGCGGATGCCATCGTTTATGCGACCGCATTGGCGCACGCGGCCGATTTACTGACCTGCGACCGTCATTTCGAAAATCTGCCCGGTGTGCACCTAATCCCGAAATCGGGCG
>JANXMB010000150.1 GCA_025354865.1 Acetobacteraceae bacterium
GGGGCGGCCGGGTCGAACCGGTCGTCACAAGAAAAGAGCCGGAGGGACAATCCCTCCGGCTTTTTTTATCGCGCAACGAACCGGCGTGCCGTCGGCCCTAGAGCGTGATCGCTTGAGGTTGACTTCAACCTCGGGCGTGAATCACCCTCTCAAACAAAGGCTTAGACCATGATCCAACGCCGAGATCGCGTGCGACCTCAAACGATCATGGTCTAGTGGTCAAAATCTGACGAAAAGAACCGTCAGATTCTGACAACTAGGCTTTGATTTGGTGGGCCGATTCGCCAAACGCTTGGGACTCAAGCGTTAGGATCGGACCACTAATCAGATGTTCAAACGATCTCGACGGTTACCGCTGTAACATTGTCGCTGGCATTCAGATCCAAGGCCGCCGCGATCAAAACGTCGGGCGGCGTGTCTTCCCCGTTGGAAGCCAACAGCGTGGCGATTTCGTCGGCCGGGACCGTCTTGCATAGGCCATCGCTGCACAGCAGGAACCGATCGCCCGGCATTACACGATCGCTGATCTTGTCCATTTCGAAATCGTCGTCCATGTCCGCGCCGACCGCGCGGGTGATCACGTTGGCGCGCGGATGCTTTTCCGCATCCTCCGGCCGGACGACACCGGCATCGACCAATTCCTGCACAAGACTGTGATCCCGCGTAATCTGCCGCAATTCGCCCCCGCGCAACAGATAGGCGCGCGAGTCGCCAGCCCATAGGCAGGCGAAGTGCTCGTTGCGGATCATCATCACCACGACGGTCGATGCAATCGTCACGTTGTCGCCGCGCCGGGCGGCTTCTTCTCGCAACGCCGCATGGGTGTCCTTGATCCGCAGCCGCACCTCGGCCAGCAGTTCGGAGGCCGACAGACCCGGCGGAATGGCTTCTAGCGCTTCGGCGATCATGCCGGACGCCACTTCGCCGGCGGAATGACCGCCCGCCCCGTCGGCGACGGCCCAAATCCCGAGATCGGGACGATTGACACACGTATCTTCGTTGTGGTCGCGCTTCTTACCGGGGTCGGTTTTCGCCCAGGACACGATCCGCGGCGCGGTCATGACGGTGACTCCCATGACGCTTCTTCCATCGACCCGTTTGCAACGGGCTCCATTGTTTCGCCAAGCATGGCGGTATAGGCCGCGACATCCGGCATGCCTGCGAAAATCAGGCGAGACGGCAGGACGCGCGGCGCCCCTTCGGTCCACCAGATACTGTCACAGGATACCGCCCCGCCGCGATCACGATCGTGTAACGCAACCTCGGGCTGTCCAATCCGCTCGGCGATCGCATCGGGCGGGGTATCCAGCTCCAGCGCGGCCAGACCGGCGTCCTCGCAACGGTCCAACCAGGCGTCGATCCCCTCGGCATGGGGACACAGGGCGGCGAAGGTCAGGGGGAAATAGCGGCCGGCCTTGTCCACGCTGGGCAGCATCGCACCGACCACGGGCTGCGCGCCGCACAGGCCGGGCGGAAGGGCAAAGCGCCAGATCGGTGCTTCCAAATACGCGGCCAACCAATCCTCCCCCATGCGGTTTCGACTGCCGGCGATCGCCATCTGCAACCACGAGTCCCAGGGATCGGTGAACGCCCTCGGCAAACCCACCCGCACGAAATCGCCCCGTGCCGGCAGCTTGCCGTAGAAGCCGCTTATCGTGCTGGGTCCGCTCACAGACCCGGGCACCGGAAATCGCGCAACATGCCGGGCGCGAAAGGATTGAGCACCGAGCCCGCGCGAATTTCGAAGGCGGCTTCGCGATCCCCGAGTTGGAAGGTCAGGGTGTAGCGATCCGACGAGGCGCCCTGCTGCAACCGCCCCTGCCCGAACAGACGGAACAATGCCCAAGGCCCCGAGGCCTGCACGACCGGCGGACCGCTGGACGGCGGCGGATCGAAGACCAGCCGTGCATTGTTGATCCGCTGCGCCCCGCCGGGCCAGGTGACCGAGGTCGCCCGCAGCGGCCCGTGCGCATACGAAACCGTCAGCCCATCCAGGTCCATGATGACCTGTTTCGCCCCGGCATCCAGCGTTTGCGGCGTGATATCGAAACGGACCGTCGGTTGCGCTCCGCCGCCAGCGAAAAACAGATCGCGGATTTGCGACGCGCGTTGGAACTGCGCGAGGTCGGCGGCCGTCACCGGCGGCGCCACGCCAGCCACGGACTGCGCTTTCCACACCGCGCCCGAGGTATCCACGAACGACCGCAATTGGGTCGTATAGAACAGGTCCAGCATCCCATTCGGCGCGAACAGGCGGGCGAAATCGTCCAGGGGAATTTCGCTCACGGCACCGGGGACGAAGGGGTAACGCCCCTCGACTGCCAGTTTGCACAAAGATGCCGGGCCGCCGGGCGCATTGAATGCCTCCCCGGCGACTTTCTTGGCGCCGCCGCTGCGTTGCGCGTTGCCGGCGATGGCCATGGCCTGCAACCAGCGCTGCACCGGCTGCGGATCGCGGCTGGCCTCGGCCTGCAACAACTGCGCGGGGTCGCCGGCACCGGTCGGCACGGCCGTTCCACCCGGCCCCGCATTGGCTACCTGAGACAATTGCAACTGCAAATCGTTGAGGATTTTCAGCACATTGTCGACCGGTGCGCCGGGTCCCTTGCCGACGAACTGGATCAATTGGGCGTATCGGTCCTCGACCGCTTTACCCGGCGGTTCGGGCGGCGGGCCGGATTGCCCCAGCAGACCCTGCAGGCGGGATGCCCCACCTGCAGCCGCTGCGGTCGCAGCCTGTGCGGCACCGGCCACGCCGCCGGGGGCCGGCGGGGCCTGGGTCAGGGTCAACTGCTTGACGATCCCGGCCAACAGATCGCGCATTGGCGATTGCGGCGACGACAGGATGTAGAGCGTCTGCACCCCTTCTTGCAGGTTGGTCAGCGGCAGCACATCGATATCCGCCATCAGCCCATCCCACTGCTTGGCATAGTCGGCGGTATACAGCGCGACCACATCCTTTTGCAGATTGAGCGCGGCGGCACTCGCGGGGTCGATCTGCGAGGCTTTGCCCAGAACCCAACTGTCGTTGGCAACCTGCAAGGTGGCGGTCGGCAATTGCGGCAGCAGGACTTTGTGGAACCCATCGACGGTGAAGAAGCCGGGCACACCGTTGGCCAGCGGCACGCCGGATTTACGCACGAAAACGCGGGCGCCGGACGCGCCGGCAACGTCCCCCGGGGACCAGACCGGCAAACCGGTGGCTTCTGGCGAGCGGCGGATACTGGCGTAAACCCGTTCGGCCACCGACACGCGACTGAATGTCCGCCGTGCGTCTTCGACCAGGGTGCCGTCCAGCGCCACCGGCGACAGCGGTTCGTTCAACATCGCCGCCAGATGGGTTTCCAGATGGGTGCGCAGCGGTTGCGCCGCCGGTCCGGGATAAGCGGCCTCCCAATCGTAATGCATCCATTCGCGGATCGAAGCGCGGTCCAACGGCCCGGCCGAACCGAGCATGAGGTAGACGCGGGTGGCTTCGTAGAGGAAGGCGGGGTTGTTGAAGTTCTGCTTCATCTGCCCCTCCAGCCGGTGGATCAGGCGGGGCAGCAGAATGTTGTCCAGGGCGTGCAGATAGACCTGCTTTGCGCCGGCCGCGAGTTTGTCGGTTTGCGACAGGCCGGGGAACCATTGCGTCGCCGGCGGCGGGGCGTCCGGCCCGAACGGCAGGGCGCGCGCTTTGTCCAGCACGGGACCGACGGGCGTCAGATCGGACTCGGCGATCGGCTCCAGTTTCAGCTTCTGTGCCGCCTCGATATAGGCCGCCAGGGCCGCATCGGATTCGGTCACTGCAGCGGTGTTCGCCGACCGGGTTTGCACCAAAGCGGCGACACCGGACAGCACCACCAACCCGGCAATCGAGGCAGCAGCGATCCGCATAATGGTCGAGCGGCGGACAGCGGCGGGGTCGCGCGACACCAGCGTCGCCTCCCCAAAGACGACTTCCTTCAGCAGGCGGGTCAGGAAGTAGCTGCGGCCTTGTTCCGGTCGCAGCGACGGGGCGCGGCGCTGGTCGATGCCGAAGCTGCGCGCCATGGCGCCGGTCAGGCGATCGATGGGCGTGCCTTCCTGCGTGCCCGACGCGATATAGGCCCCGCGCAGCATCGGCGCCGGATCGAGGCGGGATCCGCCGAACGCTTCCTGCACGAATTCGGTCAGCGGTCCCTTTAGACTGGCGACCTGAGCGGGGAAGCCGGCGATCGTGGCGCGCCGGTCGGCACTGCGCTCGTTCTGCAGGCGATCGATCAGCCGCGCGTTCAACGCCTCGACCAGCAGCCCGAATTCGGCGGCGAAGGCGCCGGCCGTCCCGGCCTCTCCGGCGGTCAGGGGGAAGGTGGTGCCCCAGACCTGCCCGCGCTTTTCGCGATCGAGGTCGTCGAAGAATTCGGTGAAGCCGGCGATCAGGTCGGCCTTGGTGAACAGCGCGTAAACCGGCACTTTCACGCCCAAATTGTCGGATAGTTCCTTCACCCGACGGCGGATGGCCCGCGCATGCGCCATGCGTTCCGCCGGGGCGGCAGCGGCGATATCGGTCATGGCGATGGCCACGATGACCCCGTTCAACGGCTGGCGCGCGCGGGTGCGTTTCAGCAGGCCCAGGAACGCATCCCATCCGGCCTTATCCACTGCGGAGTCGCTGTCCTGCGTGGTGTAACGCCCGGCGGTGTCGATCAGCACCGCATCTTCGGTGAACCACCAATCGCACATCCGCGTACCGCCGACCCCGGCGATCGCGCTTTGCCCCATTTCGGCGGCGAGCGGGAATTTCAGGCCCGCATTCAACAACGCCGTGGTTTTACCCGCACCGGGCGGCCCGATGATCGCGTACCACGGTTGCTCATATAGATAGCCGCGCGCACCGGAGGCTTTCTTCAGCAGCGTCAGGGCGGTCGTCAGCTTTTCCGTCATCGCCGCCACTTCCTCGGCGGAGGCGGCAGCGGAAGCATCGGCTTTGGCGCTTTCGGTCACGCCCTTGACCAGATCGGCCTCGTTTTTCCGCCGCCGACGGTCGAGCACGAAGTTCACCCCGGCCCAGATCAGCGCCAGGACCACGATCAGACCAAGCCGAGCCCACCAAGGCTCCAGGAACGGAATGAACGGACCGAAATACCAGACCAGCGCCGCGATCACGGCGACGCCGGCAAAGCTCATGACCCAGCGGGAGAGCAAAATGCGAAGGATGCCGTCCATGGTCTTAACCCTGCCTCCGCAGCACAACCTCGATACGCCGGTTCTCGTCCCGGCCCTCCGGCGTCGCGTTCGATCCGATCGGGTCCGCATCCGCCCGCCCTTCCGCTCGTACTCGCGGTGGATCGCCCAGGGCGCGCACGATCACCGCACGTGCGGCTTCGGCCCGCGCGGCAGACAAATGGAAGTTGGACGGGAATTGAACGGTGTGGATCGGTTGGTTGTCGGTGTATCCGGTGACCTGCACTGGGCCTTTTTCGGCTTTCAACGCTTCGCCGATCCGTTCCAGCAGGCGGATGTAATTCGGCGCGACGGTGGCGCTGCCGGATGGGAACAGGCCGCGATTGCGAATCCGCACGATCGGGGTGGAACGATCCCCGAGGACGGTGACCAGACCTTGATCGATTTCCGGTTTCAGGAAGACGTAAAGCGGTTCCGGCGCCGGGGCGACGACCGGCGGCGGGCGAACCGGCGCGGTGCGCACGATGGCCGGCATATGCGCCAGGGGTGCGGCGAGCTGGCGCCCGAATGTCTCGTCCGACGACGCGCTGAGGCTGGCCGAAAACCACACGAACAGCAGCCCGATAATACCCAGCGCCACCGCCCCCAGCACCCAGCTCGGCACCGCCGCTTTGCTGGGCTTGTACGCCGCATTGACCCCGCGCCAATGCGGCGACAATTCCGCCGCCGCCGCTTGCCGTTGGCGCACGATGACGGTGTAGACGTCTTCCCGGATGCGATCCAATTCAGCCGGACCCTGGCGGGACGCCCGGTATTGCCCCTGGAAGCCGAGGCTGAGGCAGAGATACATCAGTTCGAGCACCGGCAATTCGGTGCCGGGGTTCTGTTTCACCTCGTCCAGCAGGCGGAAGAAGCCGACGCCGCTTTGCACGCCCTGGGTGCTGCGCAGAACGTCGCGAAAACTTAACACCAGCGGGCGGGAGGCCCAGCCCCCATCGGCGCCCCACGGCGTCGCCTGGGCCAGATCGTCCAGGCTCGCGCACAGGGCGAATCGGGCTTTGTCCAGCAGATCGGGAGCCACGGCGGCAGACCGAGCGGCCTGTTCGAACGCTTGCACCTGCCGGAAGGCGCGGTCGCGCACCTCCATCGCATTCGGTTGGCTATAGGTGGTGCGCAGACGCGCCATCAGTTGCAGCAGCGGCGCGGCAGCCCCGACGATGGGATTGAGCGCGAAATCGATCGTTTCTGCACCATCCCCGATCGGGGCGGCAGCAGGACGAGGCGCAGCAGCCTCGGGCGCTGGCGCAGCGGCCTGCCTTGCGGCCGGGGCAGCAGCGGGGCGACGACCGCCCGGGGCCGGACGGATGACCGTCTTTTCGCTGTCGTCTTCGTCGCCGTTCTCGGCGAAGGGGTTATGTCCGCTCATCCGCGTATCGCCCACAGTTCAAGCCGGAGATTGGGAATATCGCCGGCGACATGGATCGCGAAGCCGCCGGAATTCTGCATATGGGACCAGTGCGGGCTGGCGCGATCCAGCTCGAAATAGGTGGCACCGGCATAGAACGGCAGTTGCCGCGGCGCGACCGGCAGCGGCCGAACCGCAATGCCCGGTAGTGCTGCGTTGACCAGCTCGCGGATTTGCTCGACGGCGCCGATTTTCACCTGCGCCGGGAAGCCGCGCCGCAGGGTCTCGGCCGGCATGTCGCATTGCACCGTCAGCACGAAATTCGACGCGCGCAGGATGGAACGATCGGTGATCGGCCCGACCCGCACGCCGTGCCGCGCTTCCCGCAGCGGAATGGCGATGGCGGTCTGTTCCAACACAGTCGAGAGCGCGCGTCGCAGATCGGCAACCACGGGGGCGAAGCTGCGTTGCAGATCGTCGTGGCGATAGGCCGGATAGGGGGTCGGGCGGCGGCTTTCCAGGAAGGTCGCGAACTCCCCCGCCATCTGCACCAAGGTCGCATACAGCGATTCGGGATGCACATTGGCGGCATCGGCCCAATGGCTGAGCAAGGATTGGTAGCCATTGACCGCCTGTAACAACAGGAAGTCCTGCACCTGCGCCACTCCGGCTTGTCCCGGCGCGCTCATGCGGGCGGCCAGCGCTTCGCCGCGTTGGTTGAGCATACCCGCCAATTCCGCGACCAACCCCGACAAGGGCGACACGGCGGAGCAGACCAAGGCCGGCGGCACCCAGCGTTCGTCCAGCACGACACGCCGATCGGCGGTTACTTCGGTGACACGAGCGAGACCGATGCAGAGGTAACCGGCCCGTTCTTCCGTTTCCAGCAGGTACCGCATCCGCAGCCGGCCGACCTGCAATTCGGCCGGCGTCGGGGAGGCGGAGTGGGTGTCGAACGCCTCGAACGGTTTGGCGGCGTAGCGGCCTTCGGTCGCGGCATCGGCAACTTCGACCGCGCCGGCCTGGCGGATCGGCAAAGCCAGATAGATCAACACATTGCGCGCGTTATCCGGCACATCGAGCGGCGCGGGATGATCGGCCTCCCCAGGCAGAACGAAGGGGGTGCCGTCGTCGAATACCCCGGCGGCGGACGCGAGGGCGAAGCGCCCCGTCGCCAGCAAATCGCGATCCAACGAATACTCGATCAAACCCCAGGGATGCGGCCGCAAGGCCTGCACCCGGCCCCGCACGAGTTGTTCCGTCCAGCGGTCCTGCTGCTGGAAATGCTGCGTGCGCAGGAACATACCTTCCTGCCATACCACGCGGTTGGTCCAACTCATCGGTCGAGGTCCTTCCTGAGGCCCGCACTATCGTCCAAAACCATTCCGGTTGCCAGCCGGAACGACAATCAGCCCGGCTTCAGCGCGATCGCCAATTTGCCGATTTTCAACGTGAGCGCGGTCGGTCCGCTGGTCGCGACCGGCGCATCCGCGCGCCATTGGGCGGCGTCGATGTTCCGATACAGCGCAACGACCCCGATCGACTGCACCATCGGCTTCAGCTCGAATTTCAAGGTGCGGGTTTCGCTGGGCGAGATCACGAATTCCTGCGAACCCGCGCTATCGGTGCCCAGCGTCTGCTGTTCCCGCTCGGTCAACGCGAACACGTCGCCACGCTCGAATTTCGCAGTCGCGGTCAATTGGAAGATGCGAATCGCGATCGGGGCCGGGGCGCCGGCGATGTCGGGGTTCTGATCCGCACTGCCGGCGATCGACAGCGTCAAGGTGGCGGGCGGCTTCTGTTCCGGCCCGCAATGGGCGAGCAACAAAACGGCAGGCAACAATATCAGAGATCGGCGGCGGATCATTCTCTTTCCCTTTCGGATACTTCGTCCATCGCGCGTTCGTATGCTCGGGCAAAAGCCTTCCCAAAAACGCTGTCGAAATCGTCGCTCAATGCCTGCAACGTTTTGGTATGCAGGGCTTCGAACGCGTCCCAGGCCCGTGCCTTGCGCTGCGCCGGCAAGACCGCCAACCCGCCGCCCTGTTCGGCCGCCGCCCGCAGTTTCGCGGGGTCGAGCCCTTCCATCAACGCCCGCACCGCCGACTGCATCGCCGCCATCGAAGCCAACTCGTGCAGACGGATGTCGCGCAGCGCGTCGGTCACCGCCGCAGCCGGCGCCATGTCCACCCGCCGCCCGGTGCCCAGCAGAGCCGACAGCGCATCGTCGTCCCCGGCCGAGAATTTCAGCGGGTTGTTGCCGCGAGCACGGATCATGGTCTGTTCGATCCGGAACTCGCTTTTGATCGAGGCCCGAGCGATCAGAACGCCGCGCAACCCGGCTACGACGGCGCGGAATGCAGCGCCGAGGGCGCGCATGGTGGCCTCGGGGTCGGGGGGGCGAATATCGCTCATGTCCGCGCCCTCCATGAACGCGGCCATGAGCCCGGCTTCGTTGCGACTGGCCTCAGCCGCAGGCGGCGGGGTGGTTCGGGCCGCAGGCGGCGGGGTGGATCGGGCCGCTGGCGGGGGCGCCGATCGGGCCGGCGGGGCAGCAACCGGCCGAGCCGGCATGGCGACCGGCGGGGGCGGCGGCGGTTCGAGGTCCGCGAAATCCGGCAATGCGCCAGTATCGGCCGCTGGAAAGAACGCAGCCGGCGCCGAAGGCTCGGGGCGCGCCACCGCGAGCGGCGCACCGTGCGCGTCGAGCCGATGCGGCCCGTCGATGAGGTCCGACGGTTCGTCGAATGGCGAGGCATCCGAATCCGCCTCGACCGCATGCCGCAGAGGGAGCGGCTGCGGTGGGGGCGCTTGCCGGGCAACCGGTGCCGGCGCAGGTGCTTGTGGAGGGGGCGCCGCAGGACGCGCGACCGGGGGTGGGGCGAAAACGGGCGGCGGTGCCGGCGGTCGCATAGCCGGCGGCGGCTGGGACACCGCCGGGGCGCCGATCCCTGCCAGCAGGTCGTTGTCCCAATCGTCGGGCAGCAAATTGTCGCCGGGAATGATCCCGCCGGTATGCATCGCTTCCATGCCACTGGGTGCCTGCGGCTGAAATGCGTCCTGCATCACCGAGGAATGGTCGGATTGCACCGGGTTGGCGAAGGGATCGTAACCGCCTCGCCCGCCGGGGTGCCCAACTTGGAGGAAGTCGTCTTCCGGCAGAATCGGCGCAACGTCTTCCCTGGTGTGGACATCGCCGCCGAATGGGCGATGGGCCGGGGGCGGCGGCGCCAGCGGGTCCATGCCGAAGGGATCGCCGAAGGGATCGGCGCGGCCGGGCGCGGGCGAGCCGAAATTGCCGCCGTGGTAGGCGTCCTCGGTCAGGCGGACCTCGATCTCGTAGGTGCCCAGCCGAATGCGATCGCCATTGCGGAGGGTGCGAACCTCCCCCGAGCCCAAGGCGGCATCGTCGGTGTTGACGAAGGTGCCGTTGGTGCTGGTGTCGGCCAGTTGCCAGGAGCCGGATCGGAACGCCAAGGCGAAATGGCGCTTCGACAGCAGGCGATCGCCGTCGGGCAGAATCCAATCCACACCGGGACCGCGCCCGACGGTGAATTCGCCGCCGGAAACGGTGCGTGCCTCCGGCACGACACTGTCGGGACAACGGAGGACGGTGAGTTCGAGAGTCATGGCACGGCGCTCATGGTTCGGCGCGTCGGCGGGTTGGGGCGTCCAGCATCGCGCTTCCTCGTTGCAACTGCGCAGTTCTTATACCGAACCGAACGCGGCTTGTATCAGGGTTCTTCCGGGGCCAAGCGACCGGGGCCGCCTGCGGCGATATTACGCCCACTTTCCAGGAACCGTTTCAAGCGCGCAGGTTGCCGCAGCGGATCGCCGCGCACCGCAGCGAGGACCACCGAACCGGCCACGGCGGTACCGCAGAGATGCGGCGCGGGCGGCACGGCGGCCTGCCCTTCGGGCGCCATCGAATCGCCGCTCCAGAATGCGCCGACGGCGGCCCAGGCTTCGGGGGTGGCGAAATCGCCGGCCTCGGCCCGAGCCATGGCTTCGCGGCGGAGCTTGTCGGATTGTTGCCGCACCCAGTTTTCCGCCAATTCCCGCGCCAGGCGGTCGTTTTCAGAGAGATCGGGCGGCGCGGTGTGGAAGGCGCACATGCAGGCCCACCAGACGGCTTCCCGCTTGGGCAGCGCGTGGGCGACCAGTCGCGCGGCTTCGACCAGGAAGCCGCTTTCCTCCAGACGCTGCAACGCGTCCGGCACTTTCGTGACATTCGTCAAAACCGTGGCTGCATCGGTGGACAGCCCGACCCGCGACCGAATGGCCGTGAAGTCGATATCCATGATCTTTGCCATGCTTTGCGACATGCTAATTGATCATCGTTATGCCACCCTTGAGGGTGAGCATGCCATCGGCTTTGACGGTCGTCAGCGGACTGGTCATCTGTGCCATCGCTTGTCCCGTAATCTTCACCATCGTCCCGTCCAGCACGATGCCGGTCTGATCGATTTTGATCGAATTGCTTCCGACCTTGAGAGTGATGCTTTGCATAGCCTCCACGGTGATCGCGCCGGCCGCCGCTTTGACGGAGATATTCCCCGTCGTGACATCCAGGCTACTATTCCCTTGATCGACCGTCGTGGCAAGATTGCCTTGCGTGACCTCGATCGTCCGGTTGCCTTTGACCGTAATGGTCTGCTTGCCCTGGATATCGACCGTTTCGTCCTTCTTCACCGTGACCACACGGCAATTATCGACGGTCAGGGTTTGGTCGTGCTCGACCTCGGTCGTGTAGTCCTTTTCGGCGTGGAAGAAGATCAGCTCGTCGCCGCTTTTATCGTCGATGGTGAATTCGCTGAAGTTCGAGGCACTGCCGCTTAGGGTGGAACGGGTGCGAAACCCGAGCTTGGTTTTGTCGGACTTGGCGTAGATCGGGTCCGCGATGCCGTTATACAGGCCGCCGAGCACCATCGGCCGATCCGGATCGCCATCGACGAAGCCCACCGCGACCTCGGTCCCGACGCGGGGAATGAACTGTGCGCCCCATCCGTTGCCCGCCCAGGGCTGGATCACCCGTGCCCAAACCGACCCGCCGCCGGTCGCCTCGGCGCGGTGGTCCCAGAAAAATCGCACTTTGACCCGACCGAGGTCGTCGGTGTGAATTTCCTCGCCGTCTTGCATGAGAATGTCGCCACCGGCAGAGCTTTGCGGCCCCATGACCACGGCCGTGTGGATGCCTTCCATCTGCGGCCGACGCGTCGCCATGGGTTGCCGCCATGGCACGCTGTTGAGGAAACAGGTGAAATCGCAATTGTAGGTTTGCGGGGCGCCCTGGTTGATCCAGGTCTCGTCGCGGGCGTGGTGGCTGGCGCCGCGGACGGTATAGGTGCCGTCGAAAGCACCGGCTGGGCGGCTGGCCAGAACGAAGGTCGCGCCGGGCACCAATCCGCCGAAATGGGTCCTGCCCTCGAACAAGGACGACGCAGCTTCTGCCGCCTGCATCGCCCAGTTGGTGCGATCGCTCACGGTGGCATTATCGAACGTCAGCGCCGGCCAGCGGAATGCGTCGCGGGCGGCGGCGCCGGAGGTGGACAAGGTGGTCGGCTGGGTACTTTTCAGCAGTGTCTTCGGGTTTTCCGGGTCGTAATCCTTCAGCATCCAGTTGCCGTGGACCGTCGCCGTGGTCTTATGGAAACCCTCGACCGGGGAATTGGTGGCGCTGTTCGCACCGCCGGCCGAAAGCGTGCCGTTCGGGATCGCCTTGAACGCGGCATTGTCATTGGCCACGACCAAAGTGTGCGCGCTCGCGGTGTGCTCGAAGAAATAGAACCAGCCTTCTTCCTCGATCAGGCGGGTGGCAAAGCGCAGGTCGGATTCGTTGAACTGCACCGTATATTTCCGCGCGGTCGCGCTGGGCGGGCCGGTCAGGTCGGTCAACCCGATATCGGAGAACATCGCGTTCAGGATATCGGCCGCCGATTTGATTTCGTAGACGCGGCAATCGATCGTCTGGCTCATGAACCACAAGCGCGGCACCAGGCGCAGATGCAGCACGCGGTGGGCTGCCGCGCCGGATTGGCCGCGGATCGGGCTGCCGGCGACCACGGATTGCACGATACCGTGGAAATACCGGATCGGGTTGCCATTGGTCTGAAGCGTTACGCAGGCCGGCTGATTGAGCAACTTGTTTGGATCGGCGCTGTCCTGCTGGCAGACAACTTCGACATCGAACTGAAACGGGGTGTTGATCCCCTCGTGCGCCGACAGCGACACCGGGATCAACACGTCGGGGCCGAGCGCCGACGTCATCGTCAGCATGGCCTTGGAACGGTTCCAGGTTGGCATGCTCAGGCAATCCCGCTGGTGCCGGCGCGGGCGTAGCTCGGAAGCGAGGGATGGGTCAGGAGCATGCGGCGCTTATGCCACAAGGTCTCGACGACAATGTCAACCTGCCGGTCGCGACGGCGAGGGGCCGATCGTTCTGTCGGATGTCGATTTGTCGAACCGCGCTGCATCGGGTGGATCCTGCTTCTCCGGCGTGTGTGTCTCGGATAACGAGGCGACGGCCCAACGAGGGGTTCGTATCGAACCCGCACGCGAAGATCGTCTCAGTTATTGTATCTATCTTTCGGCCCGCTTCGTATCAAAGCGAAGACACCCTAGCAGAAAGCCACCGGGAAACCGAAGCGTTCGGGCAATAACATTCCCGTGCTAACGCCCACGCATGCATCACAAAACGGTGTCGTCCCGCACCCCCCGCCAACCCGTTGCATCCGCCGCAGCGGGCGGATAGTGCTGCGGAGACCGATCTCAACCAGGAGTATCGCCATGCCAAACGTCGCGGACCTCGGTGCCGCCATCGCCCGCCACCCCAACAAGGTCGCCGCAGTTTTCCTCGGCTTCGACTTGTGGTTCGACGTGTTGGCAACCGGCAAGGTCGGTTCGAAAATGTTCAAGGCCGGCGGCCTGCCCGCCGAACCCGACGAACCGGACTCGACGGTGCAGATACCATTGCCGGTGGTGGGGCGGGATATCGTCGTTGCGGTGGACATCACCCTGCCCCCGGACGGGTTTCGAATCGCACCATGACAAACGCGATTCGGTGTTTCCGTACAACTTGTCGTGGATACCGTGGCGCGACCGACCGAGCCGCCGTAAAGTACGCGCGCGTCCGCCGCCCCGAGGAGTAAGCCAATGCCACCCGCAGCCCGCATCGGCGACATGGTCCTGCAATCCGGCCCGCATTGCCATGCGCCGATGCATCCCCCGGCCCCCGCACCGACGCCGCTGCCGCATCCGCCGATGCCGCTCTCCATTGTACTGGGTGAGCCGACCGTGGTGATCGGCGGCGCGCCGGCGGCGCGCACAAACGACATCACCCAACCCTGCTTGCTGCCCGGCTGCGTGCCCGGCGGACCCGGCATGATCGCCATGGGATCGCTCACAGTCTTGATCGGCGCCATGCCGGCCGCGCGCGCGGGCGATCCGACCATGCATACGACCTGCGTCGGACCCATTCCCGGACCCATCGGCATGATCCTGCCGCCGTGCTGCCCGACCGTGATCATCGGCTAAAACGCTTGCGCCTCCGGCATTTTGAGGAAATCGCACCCATCTGTCCGCGCTGCCGCGCAGCGGGACGGGCCGATGCGGCGCTGGTGGTGGGATCGATCGAGCGACGCGACGGCGACGACGTGCTGGAAGGCATCCTGCACTGCATCGACCCGCATTGCCGGCAGGAATACCCGGTCATCGACGGCATCCCGATCGTGGTGCCCGATGTCGCCAAATATCTGACCGATTACCTCTGGCACATCGCCGCCCGCGACGACCTGTCCGCCCCCATCGAATCCCTGCTCGGAGACGCCGCCGGACCGGCCAGCGCCTTCGATTCCACCCGGTTTCACATGAGTTCGTATGTGCGCGACCACTGGGGCGAATTCGACCCGGAAGAAGCGCCCTCGGGCTTTCCCCCCGGCGCAATGCCGCGCTGCCTGACCGCCGGCCTCGATCTATTGGCACGCGATCTGGATTTGGGGCCGGCGCTCGACATCGGTTGCGCCGTGGGCCGTTCCAGCACGGTGCTGGCCGGGCGCACCCAGGGGTTGGTGCTTGGCATCGACCTGAATTTCGCCATGCTGCGGGTGGCCCGGCGCATGCTGACCAGCGGCACCGTCGCGTATGCCCGCCGCCGGATCGGACTGGTCTACGATCGCCGCCGTTTCGCGGTGCCGGTCGAACAGCCGGAGCGAATC
>JANXMB010000027.1 GCA_025354865.1 Acetobacteraceae bacterium
GCATCTGGCACCGCGCAGCCAACCGCCGCAGGAGGTCCTTGCCCGTTGGGCCCGTTTCCGGGACGCGTTTCCAGCCCACCACGCCGGCTACAGCTTCGGTGCCTGGTATCTGCTGGAATTGGGTCGCCCCGAGGAGGCCGAAGCCCTCGCCGCCCTGGGGGTGGAACGCCTGCCGAACCACCCGGACGTCTGGCTGGCCTGGGGCGAGATTGCCCATCGTTGCGGCGATCCGACCCGCGCCCTGACCCGTTATACCGAGGGGATGCTCAAGGTCCCAGAGCACCGGGAACTCATGCGCCGGACGATCCATGCGCTGACCCAGACCGGACAGCCGGATCGGGCCTGGGCGTTGCTTGGCCAAGCCCGCGCGCGATGGCCGGACGATGCGGATTTCATCCGTCAGGCGATCGATCTCGCCGCTGGCGCCGATCGTGCCGGCGATGCCTTTGCCGTCTGGGAAGCCTTGCCCCCGGCGGCGCCGCAGACATTGGAACTGGCCTGGAAACTGTTTCAACAGGGCCAGCCCGAGGACAAGGCACGGCGCCTGTTGCACGCCCTGGCGATGGAGCCGGATCCGGGCACGCGCGACTGGCTGCCGGTGCTGCGCGATCTCGGTCGCTTCTGTGAGGCGCAGCCGGCGGATGCGGCATTCGCCCGGGATTTCGTCGCCGCAACGCCGGCATCCGCCTTCGCCCCGATGGTCCTCGCGGTGGTGCGACGCGACCTCGATCTGCCATTTACCGACGCGGAAACCCGCGCCTTGGCGATCGCTTGCGTCGATGGCGATCGGGCCGCATTGACCGCGCATCTGTTCTGCCAGACCTGGGTGCGGCGGGATGCGAGCCGGGCGGCGGCGATCGGCGCGCTCGTGCAGGATATCGTCGCCCAGCGATCCGCCCAACCCGGATGGCCCGGCACGGCCGACCGCTCGGAGATACTGGCGTGGCTGACCTTCGCTGCGATCTTCCATCGCCCGACGTTCCGCGCCCTGATCGCAGCGGCGCGACAAGCCTGGCCGACCGCCGAGGGCGCGATGACCGATCCCGCCGGGGTTGTCGCCAGCATGGTGCGCCATACTCCGATCGCCCCGGCCAAGCCGCGCGCTGCCCGCGCCCGGAGGCTGAAAATCGCCCTCTGCGTGTCGGGCCAGTTGCGCGGCTACAAAGCCGCGTTCCCGACTTGGTCGAATCTGGGGTTGGACGCCCACAACACCACGGTTTTCGTCGATGCTTGGCGGGATATCGGCCGCAACTGGGCACGCATCTGGCACTTTACCCGCGCGCACGGCGAATTGCACCGCATTCTCGTCGGGCCCGATGCGCCGCTGTGGTTGCAACGGCGCTATCCCACCCTGGCGGCGGCGGTGCTGGCCTCGGACGCCGATCCGCGCGCCCTCGCCGCGCTGTACGGCACGAAGCACGTGCGACTGGAAAACGACAAGGACGGCAGTTTCCTCGGCCGCCCGAATGGCTGGAAAATGCACTACAAGATTGAGCGCGCGCACCATTTCGCGCTGGAGAACGGGCGCGATTTCGATCTGTTCGTGCGCATCCGCCCGGATATCGCGATCGTCGCCGACGCGCCGACCGACTGGGCCGAAATTTACGCCCGCTCGCGCGCGGAGCGGCTGATTTTCGCCGATCTGCCGCTGCGTTTCTTGTACGACACGGTGGAACTCGGCGACCAGTTCGCCGTTGGCAGCCGCGACACGATGGATGCCTATACAGCGGTGCTCAGCAACCTCGAATGGTGCCGGGAGGCCAAGGCCCGCCCCTTCGGCGTGCGGGAGGGGCTGCGCGGTCACGAAGCTTTGGGCCTGTTCACGCTCTATCGCGGCATTCTGGCGGAGCGGCTGCCGGCGTTGCAGGACGCTCAGCTGTTGGACCAGACGATGCTGTCGCCATCGGAAATATACGACCTGCTGCGCCCCGACATCGCGGCTCGGACAGCAGACAACCTGGATCGCGCATTCTTGTCTGCCTGCGAGCAGACGATCGGAGAGCACTAACAGGGCTAAACCTGGACCGAAGCGGCGTCCGGCACCGAAGCAAACCGCCGCGAAGCCGCCCGCGCCGATGCTGGATATGGGCCTGCCGACCGACAAGGAAGCGGCGATCGAGCACGCGCAGACAGCCCAGGCCGCCGGCAATTGGGTCGAGGCGATCGCCCGATGGGACCGGGTACGCGCGCTATTTCCCGATGAGGTCGCCGGATACGAAAACGGCATCCAGTGCCTGGAAGCGGCCGGACGCCCGACCGAGCGGGAGGCGCTGTTCGGCGCGGCGGCGTCGCAGTTTCCGGATGCGGTGGCGTTCAATGCCGAATTTGCCTGACTGGCGCATCATCGCCAGGACTGGCCGGCAGCCATCGCACGCTGGAAGACCGTACTGCAACGCTTCCCCGGCCATCAGAGCGGCTACCTCGGCGCCGCTTTCACCTGCAGCGCGGCCGGCATGCAAGCCGAAGCCGACGCCATCCTGCGGGAGGCCATCGAACAACATCCGCAAAACCGGGAACTCGCGATCGGCTATGCCAGTCAGGCGCAATGCTGACGGCACCTTTTATGACCGAGCACCGGGTGCGCGATTTCCAACCTTGGGTCGAGTTATGCCGGGATGTGCTGGCGGCGGTCAGGCCGCAGCCAGTTTCTCCCCGATGAGGCCGACCATTTCACCGACGTTGCGCAGCTTGTTGGCTTCGCGC
>JANXMB010000015.1 GCA_025354865.1 Acetobacteraceae bacterium
GTGCATCGCGTCGTACAGCCGCGCAATCGAGCGGACAGAATTGCGAAACGCCGGGTGCACCGTGACATCGGGCACCCGCTCCCCGTCGATATACACCGCTCGGCCGTCCCGCAGGCTGGCGATGTATTCCGCCCCGGTAAACGGGCGGGTTTTGTCGGCGATCGCATCTTCCGGGCGCATGCTGTCGGTCTCCTGACCTGTGGGGAAAGCCCCCCAGGGTCCGATTGGAGTCGCCTTATAGCACCACGGCGGCCAAGTTTGTTACTTGAACACGAACTCCTGGTAGCCGCCCTTGGCCACAGTGTCGGTGGTGCGGCGGAAATGGGCGCCGTTGCCGTTGTAGCCCAGAACGCGGCGCACCTGCCGGCCCTCGACGTTGCGGTTGACGCCGGTCTGCCAGCTATCGACCTTCGACGACAGCAACGGTTCGGCGGCCGCGATCACGATCTCGGTCCATTCGTCGACTTTATCCGGTCGGGTTTCCACCCGGGTCAGCCGGTTTTCCAGCATGTGGCGCAGCATGCCGGTCTGGAACTGCACGCTGTGTTCGATCGCCTGCGGGATATTGCCGCGCGCGGTGTGGGGACCGAGCACCATGAGCATGTTGGGAAAGCCCTCGGCGAGCATGCCGAGGTAAGTGCGAGGCCCATCCGCCCAGGCGTCGCGCAGCCGCAGCCCGTCCTTGCCGCGAATATCCATCCGATCGAACGCCCCGGTCACGCCATCGAAGCCGGTGGCATAGATCAGGATGTCGAATGCGCGTTCTTTGACACTGGTTTTCACCCCGTTCGGGGTAATGCACTCGATCTGCTCGTCGTTAATGACATCGACCAGTTCGACATTGTCACGATTGTAAGCCTCGAAATACCCGCTCTCCAGCGGAACCCGGCGGGCGCCGAAGCCGTGATCCCTGGGGATCAATTTCTCCGCCACGGCTTGGTTCTTGACCCGTTGGCGGATTTTGTCGGCGATGAAGGCGCTGATCAGCGCATTGGCCTTCTCATCGACCAGAATATCCCGGAAATTCCCCATCCAAATGCCGAACCCCGGCTCGGCGTACAGTTTCTCCCAGAAAGCGTCTCGTTCCTCGGGCGACACATCCACCGCTTTGCGACGATCCGCTTCGTGAATGAACCAGCTCGGCGTCTGGGCGCAATGGGCGTAAATCTCGTCGTAGCGGGATTTGATCGCTTCCATTTCCTCTTTGGAGATTTTGGCATTGTGCAACGGGGCGGCCCAGTTGGGGCGGCGTTGGAACACGGTCAGATGCGCGGCCTGCTTGGCGATTTCCGGAATGGCCTGGATCGCGGTGGCGCCGGTGCCGATGATGCCCACCCGCTTGCCGGTGAAATCGACCGGCGTGTGCGGCCAGCGCGCCGGGTGGTAGGCTGGTCCCTTGAAACTGTCGCGGCCGGGAATGGACGGCAGCGTATAGGCGGACAGGATGCCGATCGCCGTCATCAGGAAGCGGGACGTCGTCTGCTCCCCGTTTTCCAGCGTCGTGGTCCATAGATTGGTGGCCTCGTCCCACACTGCCGATTTGACTGTGCTGCGGAACTGGATGTCGCGGCGCAAATCGAATTTATCGGCGACGTGGTTGAGATATTCCAGCGTGTCGGGTTGCGGCGAAAAATGCTCTTTCCAATCCCATTCCTGCATCAGTTCCTTGGAGAACGAATAGCCGTAGGTCCAGCTTTCCGAATCGAAACGGGCGCCGGGATAGCGGTTCCAGTACCAAGTGCCGCCGACGCCGGTGCCGGTTTCGAACACCTTGGCCGTCATGCCGAGTTCGCGCAGGCGATACAGCATGAACATGCCGGAAATGCCGGCGCCGATAATTGTCGCGTCGAAATCCCCGGCGTTGGCGGCCCGAGGGCGCGCGGCGAGCGTGCCGATATCGTTCATTCTGTCGATTCCATTCCGCTGCTTTGGACCGGTCGGTCGCGTTGCATACCAGCTGGTATTTCAACCGCTTCGCCCCAACTCCGCAAGCCCCACGCGCCAAATTGCCGCTGTTGTAACGGAGGGAACGCTACCCCGCCCGCCAAAGCGGGTCCTTCAAGCGGGATACAAACGCCTCGTGCGCGGCAAGATCCACCTCGTTCGGTTGGAACAGCCGAGGCGTGCGCTGGCCGGCATGGGTGTAGACCGCGATCGCGGCGCGGCCGTTGCTGGCAGCCAAAGACAGGCCCCGTTGCCGCCCGCCGGTCAGCTCCACATACACATCGGCCAGCAATTTGCAGTCCAGCAGAGCATTATGGGTGCTGCGCGCGGACAGATCGATGTTGAACCGGCGACACAGCGCATCCAGGCTGGCCGGCATGCCGGGGAAGCGCTGCTTGGCCAGCACCAGCGTGTCCACCATGCGGCTTTTATCCAGCGACGGCAGGCCGATGCGGGCGAACTCCGCGTTCAGGAAGCCGAAATCGAACGGCGCGTTGTGCGCAATCAGCTTGCCGTCGCCCATGAACGCCAGCAAATCGCCGGCAATCGCCGAAAACAGCGGTTTGCCGACAACGTCGCCGTTGGAAATGCCGTGGATGCGGGTCGAATCGCTGGGAATGTCGCGTTGCGGGTCGATCGTCGCATGAAAATGCACACCGGTCGGCAAATCGTTGAGCAATTCCAACGCCGCGACCTCGATCACCCGATCGCCGGTCAGCGGATCGAGGCCGGTGGTTTCCGTATCGAACAGGACGGAGCGGATCATGACCGCAGGCTGCCGATGATGCGTTTCAACTGCCGCAGCGTCTCGTGCCGCGACAGCCCGGTGCGCACCACGATATCCGCTCGGCGCCGCTTTTCCACATCCGGCATCTGCCGCGCGATGACATTTTCGATGTCCTTGGCCGACATCTTCCCACGCAGCCCGACCCGATGCACCTGCACCGCTCGGGGTGCCGACACGGCAATCGAGAACGACAATTTCCGTCCGCCCGTCTCGAACAACAAGGGGATATCCAGCAACGCTGCGGGTTTCCCGGCGCGGCGGGCGCAAGCGAGGAAGCGGCGTTCGGCGTCGCGCACCATGGGATGGAGGATGCGTTCCAGCTTGGTCAGCGCCTCCCGATTGCCGAGCACGGCGGCGCGGAGGGCGGCGCGGTCGAGGGCGCCGTGGACGACGGTGCCGGGGAAAGTGGCTTCGATCGGTTTCAACGCCAGCCCGCCGGGGGCTTGCAGCCGGTGCACGCAGGCATCGGCGTCGAAGATGGGGATGCGAGCGCGGGCGAAGGCGGCGGCGGCGGTGGATTTGCCCATGCCGATGCCGCCGGTCAGGCCGATCACCTTCAGCGGGCCGGACGGTTTGCGGGGGCGGATGCGGGGCACGAAAGGCATGGACGGGGACGACCTCCCGATATCGATGGCAGGGTGACTGTTACAGCAGGTCGGCAGCGACGAAGCGGCGCAAATCCTCATCCACGACCGGCTCGACGCCGAACCATGCCGCAAAACCGGGTACGGCCTGATGCAACAGCATGCCCAACCCCTCCACCGTGCGCAGCCCGTGGGCGCGGGCGTCGGCGAGCAGCGGGGTTTCTAGCGGCACGTAGACGATGTCGCTGACCGCCGCGCCCTTGGCGGCGCGCGACAGGTCGATCTCCACCGGGTTCTGCCCGTGCATGCCCAGGGATGTGGTGTTCACCAGCAAGGCGTGGTCCGCCAAGGCATCCGACCGACGATCCCAATCGACAACGGCAAGGCCCGGCAGGTCCTTGGCCAGCGCATCGGCGCGATCGCGGGTGCGATTGGCCACCGTCACCCGCACCCCCAGCGCCTGCAACACCGGCACAATCGCTCGGGCCGACCCGCCGGCGCCCAGCAGCAGCGCCGGTCCGGCAGCGGGATCGACCGCATTGGCGCGCAGATTGGCCAGAAAACCCCAGCCATCGGTGTTGCTGCCGGAGATTTTGCCATCCTTGAACACCAATGTGTTCACCGCACCGGCCTTGCGCGCGCTCTCATCGACGATGTCGCAGACCTCGAACGCGGCGATTTTGTTGGGGATGGTGATGTTGGTGCCGGCAAATCCGGACAGCATCAGGCCGCGGATGGCGGCGGGGAAATCCGCCGGCCGGATCGGCAGCGGCACATAGGCGCCGTCGATTTTGTGCCGTTCCAGCCAAAACCCATGCAACCGGGGGGAGCGGGAGTGGCTGACCGGCCAGCCGACGATTCCCGCGAGGCGGGCGTGACCTGAAAGTATGGGCATGCAGCAGGATTGCCGCAGCGGCGGCGGGAGATCAAGGGTCCGACTGCGGCGGTAGCGGCTTGCCGGTCCGACCGGATCGCGGCATGCACGGCAGCGAACCGCCCCCCGCAACGTCTGCGCATCGGAGACCGGCATGCAAGCCCTCGACCGTCGATTGGACACTGCCATCCGGCTTGCTGGCGAAGCCGGTGCCATCGCCATGCGCCTGCGCCCCCCGCCCGGCGGGCCGCAAGCCACGCTGAAAGGCATCCAGGATTGGGTGACGGAAGCCGACGGCACCGTCGAACGCTTCCTGTCCGACCGCCTGCGCGAGGCCTTCCCCGAGGACGGATTCCAGGGTGAGGAAGCAGGCGTGGGCCGCGCCGGCCGGCTGCGCTGGGTGGTCGATCCGATCGACGGGACGGCCAATTACATGCGCGGGGCGAACCGGTTCTGCGTCTCCCTGGGCTTGCTGGAAGATCGCACCCCGCTGGTCGGTGCCATTTTCGCGCCGGCTTTGCACGAGATGTTTGCCGCCCGCAAAGGGGCCGGGGCGACGCTCAACGGGGTGGCGATCCGATCCGCCGATACCGCCGATATGTCCCGAGCAACGGTGGAAATCGGCTGGTCGGCGCGACGGCCGGATGCGGATTTCATCGCCCTCTGCGCCAGGGTCAAAGCCAGCGGCGCGGTGCTGCGCATGGGCGGATCCGGCGCGCTGGGGCTGGCCGATGTCGCCGCCGGGCGGCAGGACGCCTATGGCGAAATGCACATCAATCTTTGGGACGTGGCCGGCGCGCTGGCGATCCTGGCGGAGACCGGGGCTGTCGTCGGCGACTTCATGGCGAACGATGGCGCCACCGCCGGCAATCCCATCCTGGCCTGCGCCCCCGCTATTGCCGAGGCGATGGCTGCTTTGTTTTAGAAGCGCATCGCCCCAGCGATGGCGGGGTTGTTTTGACAGGCGGCGCCGGGGGCGCTTTCCTGCCGGCGATATCAGGAGGAAACATCGCATGCAGCCCCATGGTCGCCCGCTGGAGGGCATGCGCGCCATCGCGCTGGAACATGCCGTCGCCGCACCGTTGTGCAGCCGCCACCTCGCGGATATGGGCTGCGACGTCATCAAGATCGAGCGGCCGGGCGTCGGCGATTTCGCCCGCGACTACGATAGTTTCGTGCACGGCCAAAGCAGCCATTTCGTCTGGCTCAACCGTGGCAAGCGCAGCGCGACCCTCGATGTCAAACAGCCGGCCGCCCGAGCGGCGTTGGCGAAATTGATCGGGGGGGCGGATGTGCTGTTGCAGAATTTGGCCCCCGGCGCCGCCGCCCGTTTGGGCCTGAGCTACGAGGCGCTGCAACAAGCCAACCCCAAGCTGATCGTGTGCGACATCTCCGGCTACGGCGAGAGCGGGCCGTTCGTGCAGAAAAAGGCCTACGACCTGCTGATCCAGGCCGAATCGGGGCTGATCGCGGTGACCGGATCGCCCGACGCGCCGTCCCGCGTGGGGATCTCGGCGGCCGATATCTGCACCGGCATGTATGCGCTGACCGGCATCTTGGGCGCGCTGGTGCGGCGTGGCCGGACCGGCGAGGGCGCCAATGTCAAGATCGCCATGCTGGATGCGCTGGCGGAGTGGACCACCCAGCCCATGCTGCGCAAAGCCTATGCCGGCTCGCTGGTGCCGCGGTCCCCCACCAACCACCCGGCCATCGCCCCCTATGGCGCGCACCAGACCAAGGACGGGCAGGTGATTTTCGGCATCCAGAACGATCGCGAATGGACGGTGTTCTGCGAGAAAGTCATGCAGCAGCCGGAGATGCTGACCGATCCGCGCTATGGCTCCACCAACGCGCGGCGGGAAAACCGGGTGGCGCTGACCCAACAGATCGAGGACCGCTTCGCTGCCCTGTCGTCGCTGGAGGTGGTGCGCCTGCTCGACGACAACGGCATCGCCAACGGTCGCCTCAACGACGCCCAGGACGTCTGGGACCATCCGCAACTCGCCGCGCGCGACCGCTGGCGGGAGGTGCAAACCGAGCACGGACCGTATCGCGGGCTGCTGCCGCCGTTTACGTTTGCGGATGTGGAAATGGGCATGGGACCGGTGCCGGCGATCGGCGAGCATACCGACGCCATTCTGGCCGAATTGGGCTACGCAGCGGCGGAGATCGCCGCCATGCACGCATCGGGTGCGGTATGACCGCGTTCGACCCCGCCGAACACCGCATGGTGCCCGAACAGCGCTGGTTCGAGGATTTCCGCCTGGGCGAGCGCTTCCTGCTGCCCAGCCGCACCATGACCGAGGCCGTGTTCCTGGCCTTCCAGGGTGCCAGCGGCGACGCCCATCCGATCCATTATGATGTCGAATTCTGCAAGGCCCGCGGCATGCCCGGCCTGCTGGCGCACGGCCTGCAGACCTTGGCCCAAACCGCGCCGGGCGCCGGGTTGTTCCCTTATTATACCGAGGAATCGATCGTCGGATTCATCGAACAATCCAGCAAATTTCTAAAACCCGTATTCGCCGGCGACACGCTGTACCCGGCCCTGGAAATCGACGAGCTGACCCCCGGCCGCACCACCGGCGTACTGGGCTTTCACAGCACCATCCACAATCAACGGCGCGAACTGGTGCTGGAGGGCAAGCAACGCTACCTGCTGCGCAAACGGCCGGGTTAATCTGCGACCGATCGGTTAATCGGCCCGGCGCGTGGCAGGCTCCGCCACGCGCACAGCGGCCGCAAGGTCCCAAATATCGGCCGGGCGGAACGGCACGGTGGGATCGTTCAACAGACGGTCGAGTTCCTGCAATTTCCGTTCGAGATCAATGGCGAGCATAACGGTTGTCCAACTGTGTTGCGTTGCCGCACGGTCAGAATCTTGGGTTGACATAGCAGGGGCACAGGACATAAATTAGTTACCCTGGCGGAGGTCAGATGTTCTGTCGGCAGGTGCAAAGAGGCGCCCGAAGTTAGGGAGGGCGCAGTCTTCTTCTTTTTTTTCTTCACAGCTGATAGACCGAAGTTTCCGCGCAGAAACCTGTATGGACGGATCTCCCGGATTGACGAGCTGAGCCAAAGTCTTCATCAACGGGTATCGTTCGAGTTTGACACGATCGACGCTGATGTTGCCGATGCAGCGGACCAGCACACCGGACTGCTTTTCCGCAAAGACCAAATGGAGCCCTTCGCTCTGCTCCGGATCGTCACGACCTGGAGACGGTTTTTCGACTTTGCTGCTGCGGTCCCCGCTCCAGGAGACTGGTTCAGGTTAGAGATTGCGCCCACAGGTGAAGGACTGCCGACTTGGCATTCTCAGCTCGGCTCAGGTGGATACACAAGCCATTCGCGGGGTGTGACAGTACGTGCCCAGAGGCTGGCCTCTGACGACGACGACCCAAAGTTGCCTTCACCTAAGAGCGTTGGCGCTGCTGCGGCGCCGGTACTCAGACTCCCTAAGCACATCGATGATATTTGTCGGCTTCCGTCTGTACCCGCGAGCATCGACGCCATCCAGGCGGCGGTCTGCGGTATTGTCCGGCCGGCCTCTATCGTGGTTCGTGACGTCGGACAGGCGAGTTTCTCGACCATTTATGATGACAAAGGGGCGCCACTTCTTCATTTCGATGTTGGGTTTCCAACATCATTCAATCGGCGCACCTTCCCGAAGGCACTCGACGTGTCATCGCTCCACTGCCGAGGCAAGAATCCGGTCGTGATTCTTTCGCATTGGGATTGGGACCACCTTCATGCAGTACAATCATTGCCAAGCCTCCTCGATTCCAAATGGATCGTACCAAGCCAGCGTATTGGGCCAGGTGCAGCTCGGCAGGCTCTGGCGCTTACGGCTAGAAATAATTTATTGGTTTGGCCGGCGAATAGTCAGCTCGCTTATTCTGGCGGCACGATCATGCAGTGCGTAGGCTCGCCGACCAGCACAAACGATACCGGCCTCGCGCTGTACACGCGGCTCACGAGCGGTAAAACCGTGCTACTGACAGGAGATAGCGACTATCAGTTCTTACCATCCGCTTGCACTTCGCTGGGGCCGGTCAATTACCTAATTGCTACACACCACGGAGCCCGCTTCAAGTCGCCGGTCTCTGCGATCCCGAGACCGCTTGGCTCCGAGTGCACACTGGTGGTCTCGTACGGCACAGACAACGTGTACCGCCATCCGCATGCCGATGCGCTTTGCCGACATTATGCAGCTGGGTGGACAAACGTGCTCTCAACAGCTGGGAGGCAAGGTATCCTGCGCCGTGGCGACCGCCAGCTGCAATAGGATAAGCTTTAGGCTAATCCGAGCTGCATATGCGAGAGAGCAATCGAGCCGGTGGCACCTGTACAAAAAGACCATACTACTGGTCCCCCCGCCATCCCCAATTCGATCAACCAACGATCAGCGTTTCGGACTGCGGATTCCTGCGTGTTTTTCGTATCCGGATGATCTCGTGGCCGCCGCACCAACTAGGCTCCACACTCAATCAGGTCCACCAGATCGTCAGAACTGCGAGAATAACAGTCGCGGTGAAGTTCCTCGCCAGTTTGTCGTATCGGGTGGCGACGCGTCGCCAGTCCTTGAGACGCGAGAATGCTCGTTCGATGATATTGCGTCCCTTATAAGCTTGCTCGTCGAACGGGTGGAGACTCTTTCTGGTTGGGTTCTGTTCGATGACCGGGGTCGTTTCGCGGATTTCCAGGAATGTTCTGAAGGCATTGCTGTCGTAGGCGGCGTCCGCAAGCAGGGTTCGGGCCACCGGAAGCGGTGCGATCAGATTCGCCCCGGTTTCACGCCAGGACGGTCCATCGGGATCAAAGGTTCAATTGCCAGCTAACTTTCATCATCCAGCCCGAACAAATTCAACATGGGTAAAGCTCCCTCATTGAGGAGTCTTGAATCGAACCCGCCGTGACCAAGGCAAGGACTAATCGGGTTTGGAGCCGTAGACCGCGATGACCGATCGGATACGATCGCATCGCGGTCTAATCCGCCCGGCGCGTGGCAGGCTCCGCCACGTGCACAGCGGCCGCAAGGTCCCAAATATCGACCGGGCGGAACGGCACGGTGGGATCGTTCAACAGACGATCGAGTTCTTGCAATTTCCGTTCGAGGTCGATGGCGAGCATGGCGGTTGTCCAACTGTGTTGCGTCGCCGGCAACACAGCAAACCGCATGCCAAATTTTCCGCGCCCCAGACCCGCAGAATGCGTCGGCGCCTGCCCTAACCGGTGCAAATTGCGATGCAAAATGCGAAACGGCGGACAGCATATGCCGCAAATGCGCCTTCCAGCGAACAATCGACCAAGGATGCAACGGGAGGAATTGGCTGGGGGACCTGGATTCGAACCAAGGATGCCCGGGTCAGAGCCGAGAGTTTTACCGCTAAACTATCCCCCAACGCCGCCTGTTCGTGGCGCGGGCCGATGCAATAGCATGGCCCCCGGACCGGGGCAACATCCAATCGGTCGCCGACGCGCCCTGCCCCACACAAGCTGCGCTATTTCAGCAAAAACCAGATGCGGAAAAGCAGGGTCTCCAGCCAAGTTTGCCGCCGAAAAGCAGGCATGCCCAGCACCCGCAGCCGCCGGATCGGCCCGCCCGCCAGACCCCAGGCGATATACGCCAGTTGCTCCCGCTCCCGCGCACCCATCGCGCCCAAATTCGCCGACAGCGCCGCGACGAAACCGCGCAGCAGGCGCATGAACGGCTCCGGCCCGCGCCGCAGAGCGGCCAAAGCGCGACGCCAGGCGCTGCGGGGGGCGCCGACGGTGTTGGACGCGTGCTGGCGGTACAGCACCGTCGGCTCGTTGTCTGCCAGCAGCCGACCGCTATGGGCGGACACGACAATATAGCTCCACCAATCGTGCAAACTCCCTGGCGGAGCGTCCCGCTCGGCCAGCAGCCCCATCGCGGCGCGGTTCATCATCACGGTGCAGCCGGTCGCGAGGTTCTGGGTCAGCGACGCTGGGAAGCCGGGCGGGCGACGCACCCGATACGACAACGCGATCCGGCGCAGGCTGGCATCGACCAGCACCTGACGCGCGAAATAAAGCCCGGGGATCTCATCCGGCACGGTCGCGAGTTCGGCGACGCCGCGCGAGAGCTTCTCCGGCAGCCAGACATCGTCCTGGTCGGCGAAGGCCAGCACCGGTTTGCCATCGGCATAAGCCCGCCGCAACAGCCGCATGTAGCTTTCCGTTGCCCCGACGCGGACGTTTTCCTCCAGCACCACCACGCGATCCCGGCCGATACGACTGAGGAAATCCCGCATGACCTTGCGCGTGCCGTCGCGCGATCCGTCGTCGCGCCAATACAGGACCCAATCCCGATGGGTTTGGCTCAAAAAACTGTGCAGTTGCGGGATCAGATATCGCTCGCCCTCGAACGTCGATAGCAGAATCGCGACCGTTGGCGGGGGCGCAAGCATGCGGCGCCGACTCAGATCCCGCCGGCGGCGAAGATCGCGGCCGTGGTGCGACGCAGACCCTGGCGCCAATGCGGCAGACGCACACCGAACACGTCGGCCAATCGGGTGCAATCCAGCCTGGAATCGGCCGGGCGCCGCGCCGGTGTCGGCCAATCCGCCGTCGCGATCGGCGCAATCGACGGCACGTTCCATCCCTGGGCGGCGGCATCCTCGAACACCGCCTGGGCGAGGCCGAACCAGGTGGTGTCCCCGGTGCCCGCCGCATGGAACACGCCCGCGTATTCATCGCGCCAACCGTCCGCCATACGAGCGGCGACAATCAGCACGGCGTCGGCCAGATCGGCGGCGGCGGTCGGGCATCCCTGCTGGTCGGCGACCACGGTCAAGCGGTCGCGGGTCTTGCCCAGGGTCAGCATGGTGCGGACGAAATTCTTGCCGGTGTGGGAGTGCACCCAGGACGTGCGCAAGATCGCCGCGCGGGCACCCGATGCCAGAACCGCCTGCTCCCCGGCCAGTTTGCTGGCGCCATAGACCCCGGTCGGCGCCACCGGATCGGCTTCGGTGTAGGCGGCGCCCTTGTTCCCGTCGAACACATAGTCGGTGGAGATATGGACGATCGGCACCCCGGCCTCAGCGCAGAGATCGGCCAGAATCGCCGGACCGTCGCGATTGGCGCGGAAGGCGGCGTCGGCGTCGGTTTCGGCCGCATCCACTGCCGTATAAGCCGCCGCATTCACCACCAACCCCGGCTGCACCGCTCGGAATGTCGCAGCAATGCTGTCCGGGCGATCGAAATCGAAGCCCGGCCGGCCCACCACCCGCACCAAGGGCGACGCCGCAGCCAAGGCGGAGGCCAATTGCCCTGCCCCGCCGGTCGCCAGGATGGGGCGTTCAGACATGAAACCAGGCGTCGCAATCGGCGAAGCGCGGCAGCAACTTGTCCTTGTCGGACAGGATCGCGGCACCGGGTTCGACCGGCCAGGGCACCGCCAACGTCGGATCGTCCCACACCACCCCGCGCTCCGCCGCTCGGTCGTACGGCGCGGTGACTTTATAAATAACCTCGGTTTCGGCGGTCAGGGTGCAGTATCCGTGCAGGAAGCCGGGGGGAACCCAGATTTGCGACCAGTTGTCGGCGGTGATTTCTGCCGCCGCATACTGTCCGAAACTGGGGGAGCCATGCCGCACATCGACCGCCACATCCCAGATAGCGCCGCGCACGACCCGCACCAGCTTGCCCTGGGCATTCGGCCCGATCTGCAAATGCAGCCCCCGGACCACGCCGCGTTCGGTCGAAACCGCGTGGTTGTCCTGGATGAACGGGCCGGGCACGCCGGCTTCGGCAAAACGCCCCTGGTTCCAGGTCTCGGAGAAAAAGCCGCGGGCATCGCGATGGCGCACCGGCGTCAGCACTTTGACATCGGGGATCGATAGGGAGACGACGTTCACGCGTGCGCCCCCATGGCCAGATCCATCAGCACCCGGCCGAGTTCGGTCTTGCCCAACCGGCTTGCTTGTTCCTTCAACCGGTCGGCGTCGATGAAGCCCATGCGGAACGCGACCTCCTCCGGGCAGCCGACCAACATGCCGGTGCGGGATTGGATCGTTTGCACATAGGTCGCCGCTTGCAGCAAGCTGTCCGGGGTGCCGGCATCGAGCCACGCATACCCGCGTGAGAGCTTGTCCACCATCAGCGTCCCGGCTTCGAGATAGACGCGGTTGAGGTCGGTGATTTCCAACTCGCCGCGCGCGGAGGGGGCGATGCGCGGGGCGATGTCGCTGACCTGTTTGTCGTAGAAATAAAGGCCGGTGACCGCCCAGTTCGACTTCGGTTGCGGCGGCTTTTCGACGATCTCGGTGGCCTGCCCGTCCGCCCCGAACGACACCACGCCATAGCGTTCGGGATCGCGGACCTGATAGGCGAAGACCGTCGCGCCGAGGGGCCGAGCGGCGGCTTCGCGCAAAAGGGCGGAGAGATGGTCGCCGTGGATGAGGTTATCGCCCAGTGCCAGCGCGCAAGCCTCCCCGCCGATCCAATCGCGCGCGATCAGGAACGCCTGCGCGATGCCGTCCGGGCTGGGCTGTTCGGCATAGGCAAAGCGCACGCCGAAGCGGCTGCCATCGCCCAGCAGGCGGCGGAACTGCGGCAGATCCTCGGGCGTGGAGATCAGCATGATGTCCTGGATGCCGGCCAGCATCAGGGTGGACAGCGGATAATACACCATCGGCTTATCGTAGACCGGCAGCAATTGCTTGGACGCGGCCATAGTCATGGGATGCAATCGTGTGCCGGAACCCCCAGCCAGGAGAATACCTTTCATCGAATCGAAGCCTTATCTATGATAATTGACAAAATACTCATGGGGCTGTGCCCAATCTTTGTCCCGCGTAACGCGCCGCACGTAGGGCTGTCCACCACTCTTCGTGCGCCAGATACCAATCGATCGTGCGTGCCAGCCCGGTTTCGAAATCGTGCGGCGCTTTCCAGTGCAAGGCTGCCTCGGTCCGGGCGGGGTCGATCTCGTAGCGGAAGTCGTGCCCGGGGCGATCGGTCACGTAGCGGATCAGCCGCACGCGCGGGCCGGCGGGATCGGGCACCCGCGTGTCCAGATGGGCGCAGATGGCCTGCACGACCTGCAAATTGGTGCGCGGCTGCCGCCCGCCGATCGCATAGGTCGCCCCAGACTGGCCGTTTTCCAGCACCCGGACCAGCGCCTCGGCATGGTCTTCGACGAACAGCCAATCGCGGATATTGGACCCGTCGCCGTAGACCGGCAGGTCCTTGCCTTGCAAAGCATTGAGCGTGACCAGCGGGATCAATTTCTCGGGAAACTGCCACGGGCCGTAATTGTTGCAGGTGTTGCTGACGATGGTGGGCAGCCCGTAGGTGTGGTGCCACGCCCGCACCAGATGATCCGACGCCGCCTTGGTCGCCGAATAGGGGCTGCGCGGATCGTAGGATGTGGTTTCGGTGAACGGCGGATCGCCGTGGTCGAGCGCGCCGAACACCTCATCGGTGGAGATATGATGGAAGCGGAAGGCCGCCTTTCGCGCCGCCGACAGCCCAGCGTAATGCCCCCGCGCGGCTTCGAGCATGGCGAAGGTGCCGACGACATTGGTATTCACGAAGTCGGAGGGGCCGTCGATCGACCGATCCACATGGCTCTCCGCCGCAAGGTGCATGACCGCGTCCGGATCGTGGGTGGCGAAAATCGACCGCATGGCAGCGGCGTCGCAGATATCGGTGCGCAGCAGAATGTGGCGGCGATGGGTGCGCCCGTCCTCCAACGCGTCTTCCGAGGCGGCGTAAGTCATTTTGTCGACGTTTACGACCGTATGATCCGTCGTGCGCAACAGATGCCGCACCACGGCGGATCCGATGAACCCGCAGCCACCGGTCAGCAAAATCTTCATCGGGGGATGGACTTTCGTTCGGGGAACATCGCGCTCGGGGGTTTAACACTTGCGTCGGGGCCGGCTCAATCGATCATTACAGCCGCCCCAGCAACCAGCCGCCCCATGCCGCCAGCAGGCACAGCGCAACCGACGCTGCGATGTAGCCCATGGCCGGCGCGACATCGCCGGCCTGGATCAGTTCCAACGTTTGCAGGCTGAACGCCGAAAACGTGGTGAACCCGCCGCAGATGCCGGTCATCAGGAAAATGCGAACCTCGGGGTGCATCCCCATGCGCGCCGGCGTCAGCGTAATTCCCGCCACCAGCCCGATGACCGCCGATCCCAGGATGTTGATCGCCAGCGTGCCCCAGGGAAACCGAGCGCCGGTCAACGCGGTCATCGCGCCGGTCATCCAAAACCGAGCAACGCTGCCGATGGCGCCGCCGACCGCGACGGCCAGATAGGCGCCCATCAGGTTTTCGCCACGTTCCAGAAGATCGGCACCGGCCCCTTGAGGAACCCCGACAGGTTTTTGCGCCACGCCGAGGACAGGAAGTACTGCCCCAGCGGGACATAGGGCGCCTCAATAAACACTTCCTCCTGCAACGCCGTTGCCAGCTTCTTCCGCTCGGCTTGGTCCGTCGATTCCATCCAGGCGTCGTGCAGTTGCTCCAGCTTGGGATCGTCGGGCCAGCCGAACCAGGCCTTGGCGCCGTTGCCGCGCGCCGCCGGGGCGGCCAGGGGATCGAGGTAATCGACCGCCGGGAACGACGCGCAGAACATCGACCAGCCGCCTTTGTCGATCGGTTCCTTGCTGGCACGGCGTTGCACCACGGTGCCGAAATCCATCGACTGGTCGTCCACCGCGATGCCGATCTTCTTCAGCGTCGCGGCCAGCACCTGCGACATGGCATCGTAGAACGGTTGATCGGTGGGATGCAGCAGGACCAACTTCTCCCCCGCATAGCCGGCGGCATGCAGCATGGCCTGGATCTCGGCGACCGACTTCTTGCCGCCCAACCGGTCCATCCCGGCGGTGTTGGCGGATTCGGTGCCCGGCAGGAAAGTGCCGATCGGCGCGTTGTAGCCCGACGCATCGTCGCCCATGACGGCCTGCATGACCTCGATTGGGTTCACCGCCGCCAGGATGGCCTGGCGCACGCCGCGATTGGCGGTCGGGCCTTGCAGCGCGTTGAAACGCGCCACCGGATACAATCCGTAGGGGTCGAGCCGATCCACCACCACGTCCTTGTTCTTGCGCAGCAGCTCCAACAAATCGGGCAACGGCTGCTCGATCCAATCGACCTCGCCGGCGCCGAGCGCACTGACGGCGGTGGAGGCGTCGGGAACGATTTTCCATTCGACCCGTTCCACCAGTGCGCGGCGGGCGCCGGCGGTGAAGTCGGGGGCGTCGTCGCGCGGCTTGTAGGCCGCGAACCGGGTGAACACCGCGCGACTGCCGGAGTTGTATTCGGCAGCCTCGAACCGGAATGGGCCACTGCCCACGACCTCGGCGATTTGCTTGAACGGGTCGGTCGCGGCAATGCGGGCCGGCATGATGAAGGCGGGGCTGGGCTGCGTTTTGGCCAGCGCGTAGGGCAGCGCGGCAAACGGCTTGGACAGGCGGAATACCAGCGTACGGTCGTCCGGTGCCTCCAGCGCATCCAACCGGCTGGCGATAATCTGCCCCACCGCATCCCGTTTCATCCAGCGGTTCAACGAGGCGACGCAATCTGCCGCGGTCGGCTTGGTGCCGTCGTGGAACGCCAGCCCGTCGCGCAGGCGGATGGTCCAGCGCTTGCCATTGTCCTCGATCGTATGGCCTTCCGCCATCTGCGGCCGCGGGTTGAGCTTGGCATCCATGCCGTACAGCGTCTCGAACACCATCGTCGCGTAGTTGCGGGTGACGGTGGCGGTGGTCCAAATGGGGTCGAGGCTCGCAAGATTGCCCTGCGGCACGAAAATCAGCGGCTTGATGCCCTGCGCGATGGACGGGCGGGCCAGCCCCAATCCGGTTGCTGCGGTTGCCTGCAAAAATATGCGTCGCTTCACGAGCTTGTCCCCTATGCTGTCACCGTCGGCGGGGGCAATGGGTAAACCGTGGCCCCGTCGGCGGGGCGATGGGTAAACCAAAGCCACGGTTGACCGCAAACCATTCGACTCCCTATTGCCGGCGCACGCCACGGCCCGAAGGACTTTACGACGATGCGTTCGGTTATGATTCGCGCTGCGATCGCGCTGCCGCTGCTTTCCGGCGTCGCCCTGGCCCAAATGCCGGGCGGACCGCCGCCAGCCGTGGGGGTGGTGAAAGTGCTACCGACGGCGATCGTCGAAACCGCCGATTTCATTGGCCGCATCCAGGCGGTGGATCGGGTGGCGCTGACCGCGCGGGTCACCGCCTTCCTCGACCAGCGCCTGTTTACCGAGGGGGCGGAGGTCGTGGCCGGCGATCTGCTCTACCGGCTGGAACGCGCCCCGTTCGAAGCCGCCGTCGCCCAGCAGGAAGCCGCCGTCGCCGATGTCGGCGCCCGTCTGACCAATGCCGTCGCCCATCTCGCTCGGGCCCAGAAACTATTGGCGACGCCGGCTGGGTTGCGCGCCACGTATGAGGACGCGCAGGCCAGCCAGGAATCCTTGGCGGCGCTTTACGCGGCGGCGCAGGCGCAATTGCAAACCGCCCGCATCGCGCTGAGCTATACGGAAATCCGCGCACCGGTCGGCGGCAAGATCAGCCGTGGCAGCGTGACGCCGGGCAATGCGGTGTCGCCGACCAGCGGCACGCTGGCGACGATCGTCAGCCAGGACCCGATGTATGTGGTGTTCCCCGTGGCCTCGCGCACCCTGACCGCCTTGCAGACCCGCTACGCCGCCAAGGGCGGGATCGGCGCGGTGGCGGTGCGGTTGAAGCTGCCGGACGGATCGCCCTACGCCCAGACCGGCGAGATCGATTACATCGACCCCACGGTTTCCCCCACGACCGACACCGTGACGGTCCGCGCCCGCATCGCCAACCCGGCCCTGCGCCCGCCCGAACCGGGCAAATCGGTGGATCGGCCGTTGCTCGACGGCGCGTTCGTCGCGGTCTCGGTCGAGGGCATTCAACCCGTCGCCGCCTTGGGCATCCCCCGCGCGGCAGTGCTGTCGGACCAGCAGGGCGATTACGTCTATGTCCTCGGCGATGGCAACAAGGTCGAGCAACGGCGCATTCGGCTGGGGCAATCGACGGCAGCGATGGCGGTCGTGGCTGCGGGGCTGAAGGACGGCGAAACCGTCGTTGCCGAGGGGATCCAGAAGGTGCGCCCCGGCGCGGTCGTGGCGCCAGCGCCGATCGGGGCACCGCCCAACCCGACGGCCCCCCCTGCCGCGCCGGCAGGAAAATAACCGCATGATCTCGTCCATTTTCGTCGATCGGCCGCGCCTCGCGACCGTCATTGCGATCGTGATGACCCTCGCCGGGGTGCTGGCGTGGTTCCGCATCCCCGTGTCCCAGTTCCCCGACATCGTGCCGCCGCAGGTGCAGGTGTCGGCCAACTTCACCGGCGCCTCCGCCCAGGTGATCGAAGCCACTGTGGCGCAGCCGCTGGAAGCGGCCGTCGTCGGCGTGGACAAGATGATCTACATGAAGTCGAACAGCGCGAACGATGGCAGCTACAGCCTGACCGTCAGCTTCGAGCTGGGCACCAACCCCGACATCGATACCGTCAACGTCAACAACCGGGTGCAACAGGCGCTGGCGAAACTGCCGCCGGAGGTGCAGCGCGCCGGGGTCAACGTCCGCAAACGCTCCACCGCCGTGCTGGCGTTCCTGCAATTCTACGCCGAGGACGGCAAGTACGACCCGCTGTTCATCAGCAACTACGTCACCATTAACGTGCTGGACCGGCTGTCCCGCACGTCCGGCGTGGGCGATGCGCAGTTGTTCGGGCGGCTCGATTATTCGATGCGAATTTGGTTCGACCTCGACCGCCTGACGGGGCTCAATCTCGCCCCCGCCGACGTCATCGCGGCCATCCAGGGACAGAACGTGCAAGCCGCCGTCGGCCGCATCGGCGCCCGTCCCACCAGCGATGCCACGCAATTCCAGCTTAGTGTGCAGACCCAGGGCCGGCTGGTCACGCCCGAGGAATTCGGCGCGATCGTGATCCGAGCGGGGAACGATGGGTCGCTGTTGCGGGTGCGGGATGTGGCGCGGGTCGAACTCGGCGCCGCCAATATGGATACCGAGAGCCGGCTGAACGGCAACCCCGCCGTTTCCATCGGCCTCTATCTCGCCCCCGGCGCCAATGCGGTCGATACATCCGCAAGGGTGCAATCCGTGCTGACCGAGATGTCCAAGCGCTACCCGCCCGGATTGAACGCCCGCATCTTCTACGACAGTTCCACCTTCGTCTCCCTGACCCTGACCGAGGTCAAGAACACCCTGCTGATCGCCTTCGGGCTGGTGGTGTTGGTGGTGTTCGTGTTCCTGGGCAATTGGCGCGCCACCATCATTCCGATGGTCGCCATTCCCGTCAGTCTGGTCGGCACCGTCGCCGTGCTGCTCGCCGCCGGGTTCTCCCTCAACACCATCTCCCTGCTGGCAATGGTGCTGGGCATCGGCATCGTGGTGGACGATGCCATCGTGGTGGTGGAAAACGTCGAGCGCGTGATGGCGGAGGAACCCGAACTCTCGCCCAAAGACGCCACCAAGAAGGCGATGCACCAAATCACCGGCCCGGTGATCGCGATTTCCCTGGTGCTGCTGTCGGTGTTCGTGCCGGTGGGCTTCATTCCCGGCGTGTCGGGCACGCTGTTCCGCCAGTTCGCGGTCACCATCAGCGTGTCCATGCTGATTTCGGCGATCGTCGCGCTGACCCTGTCGCCGGCCCTGTGCGGGGTCTTCCTGCGCCACGCCGGGCCGCCCCGAGGCATCCTGGGCGCCATGCTGCGCGGCATCGACAATCTGCGCGACGGCTACGCCTGGATCGTGCGCGGGCTGTTGCGGGTGTCCCTGCTGTCGGTGCTGGTTATCGCGGCCTCTGGCGCCGGCATTCTGACCCTGTCGAAACTGACCCCCACCGGCTTCCTGCCGGAAGAAGACCAGGGCGCCTTCTTCGTCGCCGTGCAACTGCCCGACGGCGCATCGGTCAACCGCACCCGCGCGGTGGTGGAGCAGGTGGAGAATATGATCCGCCCGATGCCGCAGGTGCAGGGCGTGCTGGCGATCGTCGGTTTCTCCCTGCTGGATGGCGGCAATCAGCCCAACGCCGCGTTCGTGGTGGTGAAGCTGAAACCGTTCGAGGATCGCACCGCCGCCGCCGAAAGCGCCCAGGCCACCATCGGGCGGATATTCGGCGGGGCTCGGCAAATCCGCAATGCCAACGTCTTCGCCTTCAACCTGCCGCCGATCATCGGGCTATCGACCGGCGGCGGCTTCGAATACCAGTTGGAAAACCTGGAGGGGCAGGACCCCGCCGCGATGGCATCCGCCGTGCAAGGATTGCAGGCGGCGGCGAACCAGGACCCGCGCCTCAGCCGGGTGTTTTCCACCTTCACCGCGTCCAACCCGTCGATCTGGCTGGATATCGATCGGGAGAAGGCGCAGGCGCTGGGATTGGCCATCGCCGACGTGTTCAACGCGCTGCAAACCACGTTGGGCGGCTTCTACATCAACGATTTCAACCTGTTCGGACGCACTTGGCAGGTCAACATCCAGGCCGACGCCGCCGATCGCGGCGACCGCACGGCGTTCGATCGGATCAATGTGCGCAACAAATCCGGCGAAATGGTGCCCCTGCGCGCCATCGCCACCCCGCGCATCGTGCTGGGGCCGCAGGTCATCAGCCGGTTCAACAATTACCGAGCGGTGACGGTGAACGGATCCCCGGCGCCGTTTGTGTCGTCGGGCGATGCGTTGCAGGCGATGGACGAGATCTCCACCCGCACCCTGCCCCAGGGCTATGGGTTCGAGTGGTCGGGCACCGCCTACCAGGAAAAACAGGCGGCCGGGCAGACGCTGGCGATCCTCTCGCTGGCGGTGCTGTTCGCCTATCTGTTTCTGACCGCGCTGTACGAAAGCTGGATGATCCCGGTGCCAGTGCTGCTGTCGGTCGCGGTCGGCGTCCTCGGCGCGTTCGGCGGGCTGTTGATCTTCCAACTGCCGCTCGATCTCTACGCGCAGATCGGCATGGTGGTGCTGATATCCCTGGCCGCGAAGAACGGGATTCTGATCGTCGAGTTCTCCAAGGGCGCGCGGGAACAGGGCCTGTCCATTCGCGACGCCGCCTTGCTGGGCGCGCGCATGCGGATCCGCGCCGTGCTGATGACCTCGATCGCCTTCATCTTCGGGCTGATCCCCCTGGTCTGGGCGGAGGGCGCGGGCATGCTCAGCCGTCGCGCCGTCGGCACCGCCGTGTTCACCGGCATGATCGTCGCCTCCAGCCTGGGCGTGTTCCTGATCCCGATGCTGTATTCCGTGTTCCAAACCCTGCGGGAGTGGATGAAAGCCAAATTCGGCGGGAGTGCCGCGCATTGATCGCCCCCGGCCGGTAACATGGCAGCGCCAGCCTGCGCCCTGGCCGACAGCCTGCACGCCGCCGGTCGCCTGCCGGAGGCAATCGCCGCCTACCGCGCCGTCCTGCGCCAGACGCCGGGCCTCTACCCCGCCTGGTACGGCCTGGGCTGCGCGCTGTATACCGCCGGCTGTTTCGCCGACGCCATTGCCGCGCTGCGCCGGGCGGTCAAAATCCTGCCAGGGGCCTTGCCCGCCCGCGCGACCCTGGGCGAGGCGCTCTATGCGCTGGGGCACGTCGGCGAATCCAACCAGCAATACAGCCGCATCGCCCGCGACGGGGATGCAACGCTGCGGCACCTCGCGCTGGGCAACATCGCCTGCGCCGCCCCCTCCGACCCCAGCATGGACAACGCCGCCATCCGCCATGCGCGGGAGGCTTGGATCGCCGCCGAAGCCGCCGCCATCCGCCCCCTGAACACCCCGGCTCGGCTACGCGACGGCAAAATTCGGATCGGCTATCTCGGCGCGTTTTTCGGCTCCAAAAACTGGATGAAGGGTTACTTGGGCACCATCAACGCCCACGATCGCGATCGGTTCGAGGTGCATTTCATCGCCGACCGCGCCGTGCCCACCGCCGCCGCCGGCTACCGCGACCATCCCGACGATCGCATCTGGGGGGTGACCGGCGTTTCGAATGAGAAACTGGCATCGTTACTGGTCGAAAACGGCATCGACGTGCTGGTGGATCTGAACGGCTACAGCTTCCAACGCCGGCTGCCGTTGTTGCTGTATCGTGCCGCGCCGGTGCAATTCTCTTGGGTTGGAATGTACGGCACCACGGGGATCGCCGGGCTGGACGGGGTCATCGGCGATGCCGCCGTCGCCCCGCCGGCCGAGGACGCCTGCTACAGCGAACCCATCCGCCGGGTGCCGCATAGTTATTTAACCTTCGATATGTTCTACGAGACCCCCGCCGTCGTCCCGGCCCCCTATCTGACGGCGGGTTGCGTCACCTTCGGCAGCCTCGCCTCCGCCTACAAAATTACCGACGCCGTCGTCGCCGCTTGGGCGCGCATCGTGCTGGGCGTTCCCGGCTCGCGGCTGCTGCTGCGCAATCGTGCGTTGGGCGAGGCCGGCAATCGCGCCGCCTTCGCCGCCCGCTTCGCCGCCCATGGCCTGACCGGCGACCGCCTGCTGCTGGAGGGCGGTGCAGAACACGTCGAATTCCTGCGCACCTACGACCGGATCGATATCGCGCTGGATGCGTTTCCCTACAATGGCGGCACGACAACGGCCGAGGCGATCTGGCAGGGCCTGCCACTGCTGACCTTCGACGGCGACCGCTGGGCCAGCCGCACCAGCCGCACCATCCTGCTGGCGGCGGGTCTGGGGGAATACGTGGCGCCGAACGTCGCGGGCTTCGTGGCGCTGGGGATCGAACACGGCCGATCCCCCCATGTGGCCGCCGAACGCCGGAAGTCCCAACGCGCGCGGCTTGCTCAGACGCCGGCCTTCGATCCGATCGGGCTGTGCCGGACGCTGGAGGCGCTATACGAACAGACCCTGCGCGACCGTCTGGCGGGCTAACGCCGGGCTTTACGGCACGGGCGACCGGGCGCGGCACCGCCCTGGCCGCAATGCCGCGCTAGCTGCACCCCCGACCGAGTTCCCCTGGAAACCACCCCCAGAACAGCCGGAATCCTCCACGACCTCACCTAAAATAGTTAAAATTTCTTTTTATCCGTCCATCACTTGCATTCCATAGAAAAATATCCTTCTAAAGGCCTCGAACCACCACCCGAGGCCCTCTTCCACATGATTCCCTCCCACCTCCAGCCGCCGGCTTTCGATCGGGGATCGGTGTGGCTGGTCGGGGCCGGACCCGGCGATCCCGGGTTGCTTACCCTGCATGCGGCCCACGCCCTGACCGAAGCCGACATCGTCCTCCACGACGCGCTGGTGTCCGACGATGTGTTGTCCCTCGCGCCGCAAGCCATTCTGGAATCCGTCGGCAAACGGGCTGGCGGGCGGCGCACCCCGCAACTGCGGATCAACCAGCGGCTGATCGACCTCGCGCGCCAGGGCCTCAAGGTCGTGCGGCTGAAAGGCGGCGATCCCCTGACATTCGGGCGCGGCGGGGAGGAAGCTCTCGCGCTCGCAGCGGCGGGAATCCAGTTTCGCTTCGTGCCCGGCATCGGCGCCGGCATCGGCGGCACCGCCTCGGCCAGCATTCCGACCACGCATCGCGGCCTCGCCCGCTCGGTTGCCTTCGCCACGGGCCACGATTCCAGCGGCCAACTGGCCGACATCGACTGGGCATCGCTTTCGAAAGGGGCCGAGGTCCTGGTCCTGTACATGGCACAACGCCGGATCGGCGCCATCGCCGAGCATTTGATCGCCGCCGGACGGCCGCACACCGAGCCGGTGGCGCTGATCGCGCATGCCAGCACGGCACGCCAGACCGTTGTTATTACGACTTTGCTCGATGCCGAGCGGGATGCGGCCATGGCGGGTTCGCCACTGCTGATCGTGGTGGGGCCGGTGGTCGCGCTGCGCCCGCTGCTCGCGCCCTGGCAGCAAACCGAACCCATGACGGTCCGCGCCGCTGTGCGCCAGACACGAAGGAACGCCTGATGCCCCTACTGCCGAAAACCGCCCCCTTCGCCGACGATCAGATCGCGGCCCTGAACAGCGTGATGTCCGCCAGCACCGCCGATCAACGGACATGGCTGGCCGGGTTCCTCGCTGGATTCGCCGCCGCCAACGATCCGCAGCCGCTCAATCTGCCGACAGCGACCGCCCCGGCCCGCCGCATCCCGCTGACGATCCTGTTCGGGACCGAATCCGGCAACGCCGAGGCCCTCGCCGCCCAAGCCCGCAAGGTCGCCACCCGGCTGGGTTTCGCCCCGAAAGTCGTGGATATGGCCGATATTTCGCTGGAGCAGTTGGCCGAGATGGACAACGTGCTGGCGATCGTCAGCACCTGGGGGGAAGGCGATCCGCCGCAACGCGCCATCGATTTCCAGGACGCGCTGATGGCCGAGGGCGCCCCGAGGCTCGACCGCGTGCGGTATGCCGTGCTGGCGCTGGGTGATCGCGCCTACGCCCAGTTCTGCGCGGTCGGCCAACGCATCGACGATCGTTTTTCCGAGCTCGGCGCCACCCGCATCGCCGCTCGGCTGGAGTGCGACGTCGATTTCGAGGCATCGGCCAACGCCTGGATCGACGCCACCCTGCCGATCCTGAAACCGGCCGACGAACCCGAAGCCAATCACGCCGTGATCCATGTCGATTTCGCCCGCCCCTCGACGGACGGCCCGACCCGCGCCAAACCCTTCACGGCGGAGGCCACGGATCGCGTGCGCCTGACCGGCAGCCGGTCCACATCCGACACCCATCATATCGAATTATCGCTGGAGGGATCGGGCATTGCCTACGAGCCCGGCGATGCGCTGGGGGTGGTGCCGCGCAACGATCCGGCTCTGGCCGATGCGGTGCTGACGGCGGCCGGCCTGTCCGGCGATGCCGCGCTGCGCACCGCGTTGATCGAGCGGCTGGACATTACCACCCTGACCGGCAAGCAGGTCGCGGATTTCGCGGCGCTGACCGGTTTCGCCGCCGATCCCGGTTGGGAAACCGGCCGGCAGATCGTCGATCTGCTGGAAGCCGGCGCGTCCAAGCTGACGGCGGACCAACTAACCGGCCTGCTGCGCCCGCTGCCGCCGCGCTATTACTCGATCGCGTCGTCTCGCAAAGCCGTCGGGGAAGCCGCCCATCTCCTGGTCGCCGGGCTGCGCTACACATCGTTCGGGCGTGCTCGGCAAGGGGTCGCGTCGATCGACCTGACGCAGCGCACGCGGGATCGGGCGCAGGTGTTTTTGCGGCCGAACCCGCATTTCCGTTTGCCCACCGATCCGAACCGGCCGGTTATCATGATCGGCCCCGGCACCGGCGTCGCCCCTTTCCGCGGCTTTCTGCAAGAGCGGGAGGCCGTGGGCGCCACCGGCAAGAACTGGCTGTTCTTCGGCCATCGCAACTTCACCCACGATTTCCTGTATCAGCTGGAAATGCAGGATTGGCTGAAGGACGGCGTGCTGCATCGGCTGGATGTCGCGTTTTCCCGCGACCAACCGCAGAAGCGCTACGTGCAAGATGCGATGTGGGACCAGCGCGCGGCCCTGGCCGGCTGGCTGCGCGACGGCGCCGCACTTTATGTCTGTGGCGATATGAATGCGATGGCCAAGGATGTGCACGCGACGCTGATGCGGATCCTCGGTGAGACGGGATCGAAGGATGCCAAGGCCGAACTCGACGCGATCCGTCGCGACGGGCGGTATCTGCGGGATGTTTACTAAAGCGCACGACTGAATACGGAGCGCCAGTCGCGCGCACGTCGGAGATTCGGAACATGGACGTATTGGAACGGCCGCCCTCGGCCAACGAAGGCATCAAAATCCGCAGCAACTACTTGCGCGGAACCCTGGCCGAGGGGCTGGATCGGATCGAAACCGGCGGGATCGCCGACGACGATCAGCAAGTGGTGAAATTCCACGGCATGTATTTGCAGGACGACCGCGATCTGCGCGCCGAGCGCGGGAAGCAGCGGATGGAAAAGGCGTTTTCGTTCATGGCGCGGCTGCGGGTGCCGGCCGGTATCCTCTCGCCTGCGCAATGGTTGGCGGCGGAGAAAGTGGCGTTGGAACGGGCCAATGGCACACTCCGGTTGACCACCCGCCAGACGATCCAATTCCACGGCATTCTGAAGTCCAATCTGCGGGCGGCGATCCAGGCGTTGAACACCGAATTGCTCGACACGATCGCGGCTTGCGGCGACGTCAATCGCAACGTCGTTGCATCCGTGCAACCCTGGACCGGCCCACTGCATAAAGCGGTTTCGGACATGGCCGATGCCATCGCCACCCATCTGCTGCCGAAAAGCCGTGCCTGGCACGAGATTTGGGTGGGTGAGGAACGGGTTGCCGGCGGGGAGGAAATCGCCGAACCCATCTATGGCAAAACCTATCTGCCGCGAAAATTCAAAATCGCTGTGGCGTTGCCGCCTTACAACGATGTCGATGCGCTGGCCCAGGATTTGGCCTTCATCGCGGTGGTCGAAAACGATCGTATCGTCGGATACAATGTCGCCGCCGGTGGCGGCATGGGCATGACCCACGGGGAACCCGATACCTATCCCCGCGCCGCAACGATCGTGGGATTCTGCCCGCCAGAACAAGTCACCGAAATCGCCGAGAAAATCGTCTCCGTCCAACGCGATTTCGGCGATCGTTCCGATCGTAAACATGCGCGGCTTAAATACACCATCGACCGCATGGGCATCGATGTCTTCCTCGGGTCGGTCGATGCCCGCCTGAGCACCCCGCTGCAACCCGCCCGCGATGTCGCGTTCGTTTCTGCCGGAGACCGGTTGGGCTGGCACGAAAGCGCCGATGGATGCGCCCATTTTGCGATGTATGTCGAAAGCGGGCGCATCGCCGGACGACAATTGCAAGGCCTGCACGCGGTTGCCGCCTGCGATGCCGGTCGGTTCGTCATCACACCGAACCAGAATTTGGTGCTGGCCGACATACCCCCCGACAAGCGCGCGGCCGTCGCGGCGATCGTTGCCGAATACGAATTGGACCACACAGCCGGCGGCCTGCGCCGCAGCGCGATCGCCTGTGTGGCACTGCCAACATGCGGCCTCGCACTGGCCGAGAGCGAACGCTATCTGCCGCATCTGCTCACCCGTCTAGAAAGCGTGCTCAACCGCCTCGGGCTGGCAGAGGAAGAAATTGTCATCCGCATGACCGGTTGCCCGAACGGATGCGGGCGCCCCTACATGGCGGAAATCGGCTTGGTCGGACGCAGCCCGGGTCTCTACAACCTGTATCTCGGCGCGTCTCGCACGGCGATGCGGATGAACAAGCTGTACAAGCGCGACGTCGGGGAGGAGGCGATCGTTGCTGCCCTGACACCGTTGTTCGAGGCCTTTGCCCAGACCCGCCAGCCCGGTGAGGCATTCGGCGATTTCGTCGTTCGTACCGGCGTTGTGGCCGAAACGATCGCCGGCCTCGATTTTCACGAAAACCTATCGCCCGAACTCAGGAGTTGATCGCATGGCCTTCTTGACCGAACGCGCTTCCTCCACCCCCGGCCGAGCCGACAAGACGTGGTCGGCGGGTTTGCCGCATGTCGTGGCAGCCGGCATCGCCGCGCCGATCTGGGGCATTGGGCCGACCGTCGCCGGATTGTTGATGGCGACGCTGATCGGCTTCGTCGTTTACGTGCCGTTGATGGTTCTGGCGCTCAACGGCGGCGCCGCATTGCCCGAGGACAGCGACCCGCCGGCCGCCCCCCCGCTCGCCCGCATCGGCCTCCTGCTCCTATGGACCGCCACCGCCTGGACCGTCGCCGCTCGGGCCGCCGCACTGGGTTGAGGCACCGCCCCGACCGGACGCGCCCGCAGCGAGCGCTAGCGCAGCACGGTTTCCGTCTTGCGGGCGATCAGGTCGAAGTCGATCCGACTGCCGATGCCCGGTTCGGTCGGGGCGTGCATTAAACCGTTGGCATCCGGCACCAGTTCCACCGCCATGCCGTATTTATGCGCCCCGTCCGGCAGCAGGACCTCCCACATGGTGGTGTTACGCAGCGCCATGCACAAGTGCAGATTGGCGAGGTTATTCAACGAGTTGCCGGAATGATGCACCTCGTACCGCATGCCGAACGCCTCCGCCAGATGGGCGGTTTTCAACATCGTCGTCAGACCGCCCTTGTTGGGGATGTCGCCGCGCAGATAATCGGTGGCCTTTTCGGTCAACCAGATCGGGTAAGTATCGAGCCCGCCGGCCGGATACTCGGTCGCTACGATCGGAATATCCAGTTTCTGGCGCAATTTGACGTAGCCGTAGATATCCTCGTCGGCCAAGGGGTCTTCGAACCAGTAATACCCCATTTCCTCGATCGCCCGGCCCACCCGCAGAGCATCGGTGTATTCGTACGACCAAGTGGAATCGAGCATCAAACGATACCCGTCCCCCACCGCCTTGCGCACCGCGACGCAGACCGCGATATCCTCATCGGGATCGCGCGGCGGATGGATTTTGTAGGCCTGCCAACCGGCGGCTTTGAAGGCCAGCGCCTGTTCGACATAGGCGCCGGCATCCGGCAACACCTGCGAACTGGCATAGGCCGGAATCGATCGGCGGTAGGTGCCCATCAGCGCATGCACCGGCAGGCCGGCGATCTTGCCGCAGAGGTCCCACAACGCCGTATCCACCGCACCGATCGCGCGGTAGCCGACATTGCGCGATAGCAAGCGCATGCTGGCGTGCAGCCGCTCCCGCTCCAACGGGTTCTGCCCCATCAGCAACGGTTTCAACGCACGGATCAATTGCGCGCCGTCCGCACCGCCGGGGTTGGAGGCGGAACCGAGGAAGGCAAAACCCTCCAGCCCGGAATCGGTTGCGATCCGCAATAACCCGAGATTGCTGACCGACGACGCCTTCGATCCCTGATGATAGCTGGTGGCCGGAATACCGTCCCAGGTAAAAACGGTCAGCGCGACGTCGTCGATCTTCATGGCAGGTCCTTACGGCAGGTTCTTGTGGTTACCATCGCAGCGCGGGGCTTTGCCGGTCGCCTTGCAACCGCAGAAGCTGACGACGCCGGACGTTTCGGCTTCGAATTTCAGCGGCGCGAACGAGCCGCCTTTGTGCGATCCGTCGCAGAACGGCTGCTTGCCGCTTTTGCCGCAGGAACACCACCAATAGGACTTCCCGGCCTCGACTTCGACTTTATACGAGCCCTTTTGGGCAACGACGGCTGTTTCCGACATGCTATTTCCCCCTTAAGCGCGATGACCGGAGGTGGAATCACCGGAGGTCTGAATCGCGCGACCTAACATAGAGCGCGATGACCGAAGGTGGAATCACCGAAGGTCCGAATCGCGCGACCCAACATAGCGCGCGATGACCGGAGGTGAAATCACCGGAGGTCTGAATCGCGCGACCCAACATAGCGCGCGATGACCGGAGGTGAAATCACCGAAGGTCCGATCGCGCGACCGACCAAAGCGTTGGGCTGCGATAGGTAAGCGTACGCATCGCAGTCCGGTATCATGCCGCGCCGTATCCATAGTCTCGACGCGCGGCGGCCAGCGTAACGTAGCCGTCCAGCAGGTCTTCGCAAAGGGCGGCCGGATCGCGCCGGCTTGGGTCGCCATAACCGCCGGACCCCGGGGCCTCCAGGGTCACCGACGCCCCCGCTGGCACCGCAAACCCGCCTTTGCTGTTGAGTACCCGAGCCGGTGCGCCCGGCGCATGAAGGGTCGCGATGGCCGGCGCGCCGGTCAGGCCGCCATCCAGGCCGAACGGCGGGGTGACGCTGCGTTCGCAGCAAACCGCCGCCTGCGCCGGTTTTTCCAGGATCCGCCACGTGCGCCGCACCCCCAAGCCGCCGCGATATTGTCCGGCCCCGCCGCTGTCGGGGATCAAAGCGTATTCCTCGACCCGTAGCGGAAAGCTCATTTCCAGGATTTCGATCGGGGTGTTGCTCATGTTCGACACGGTGCTGGCGACCGCGTTGATGCCGTCCTTGGTTGGGCGAGCGCCGAAGCCGCCCTTGACAGATTCGTAGCTGACGAAACGATCGCCGGTCCGGTAATCCTGGCCGCCGAAGGTGATCACGGCCGAGGTTCCCTGCGACCCCGCCATTACCGTGCGCGGCACGATCTGGAACAGCGCCGCCATGACCATATCGGCTACGCGATGCGACATTTCGTGATTGGCATAGACCACCGGGGACGGGTGCTGGGCGTTGACCACCGATCCCGGCGGCGCGACCACGCTAACCGGACGCCAGCATCCGGAATTCGGCGGGATCAGGCTGCGGGAATCGACGATCATCTTCAGTGCGCAGAAAACGCCGGACGCGGTGACGGTCAGCGGCGCGTTCATCGGCCCGGCGACGGCGGGGTCGGACCCGGCGAAATCGGCCAGAATGGTGTCGCCGCGTTTGACGATGCGCAGCTTCACCGTGAACGGCGCATCCACCGTTTCTCCGGGTGCGAGGATCCCGTCGCCGTCGAATATATCCTCGAACGACGCCTCCCCGTCCGGCATGGCGGACAGCGCGGCGCGCATCATGGTTTCGGAGTAGTCCAACACCTCGTTCAAAATCTGCAGGCAGGCTTCGGTGCCGTATTTCGCCGCCAGCTCGGTCAGGCGCTGGGTGCCGCGCCAGCATGCCGCGACCTGCGCCCGTAGATCGCCCAGGCGTTCGGCGGGGGTGCGCACATTGGCGAAGATGATGGCCTCGATGGACGGATCGGGCTTGCCGTCGCGATATAGGCGGATGGGCGGCAGACGCAGCCCCTCGCCGTAGATTTCGGTCACCGCGCCGTAGGACCCGGGGGAGGCACTGCCGATATCCGGCCAATGCGCTCGCACGCAGCCGAAGCCCAGCAACTGCCCTTCGTGGAAGGCCGGCGCGACCACGTTCACATCGGGCAAATGCGAGCCGCCGTCGTAGGGATCGTTGTGGATGAACACATCGCCCTCCGCCACGTCGGGGAAGGCGCGCACAATCGCGCGCACGGCGTCGGGCATCGACCCCAGATGGATCGGCAGGTCGGGGCCTTGGGCCACCATGTCGCCGCGCGCGTCGAACAGGCCGCAGGAATAATCGCCGGCCACTTTCAACAGCGGCGAATAGGCGGTTTTGGCGAGGACGATCTTCATTTCCTCGGCGGCGGCGAACAATGCGTTCTTGACCACTTCGAAACGGGCGGGATCGGTCTTCGGGGCAGCCATGGCGGAGAACTCCCTCAGGTAATTAGCAAGGCGTTCAATCGTTCGAGCGCCGCGGCAACGGCGGGTTCGAACGTCGCGATATGCGTCGCGGCCGTCGCCAGGTCGCCCGCCCGGCAGGCGCGTTCGATCTCGCGCGCCAGAGTGCTGACCGCCACGGCACCGCAGTTTCCGGCGACCGAGACGATGTCGTGCGCTTCCCGCGCGGCCGTGGCACCGTCGTTGGCGTCGATGCTGGTGCGCAGGCGGGTTGCCCGAGCGGCGATGTCGTCGATGGATTCGGCGAGGAATTCGGTGAATTGGTTGCCGGGTAGGATGTCGCGCAGGTTCTGCACCGCTGTTTCGTTCACGATCGGGGTCGCGGCGGACACGACCGGTCGGGGTTCCGACGCCTGCCCGGTGGTCTGCGCCAGTTTTTCGAACAGGATCGCGGGGTCCAGCGGCTTGCTGACATAGGCATCCATACCCGCCGCCCGATACCGTTCGTCCGCCCCGGCCAAAGCGTCGGCGGTCACCGCAATGATGGGCACGCCCGATCTCGGCGCCGGCAGCGCTCGTATCCGCCGTGTAGCTTGCACCCCGTCCATCACCGGCATCTGCACATCCATCAGGATCGCGTCGAAATCTTCGAGCATGGCGGCTTCGACCGCTTCCCGCCCGTTCGATGCCACAGAGACACGATGCCCTTCGGTTTCCAGCAATACCGTGGCCAGCCGACGATTGATCTTGTTATCGTCCACAACCAGAATATTCAACTTCCGCCCGGCGGGCAGCGCCGGCAATGCGGGCGCGTTCTGTTTCGGTGCGGAGTCGCTGGTTTTGCCATCCGCTTTCGGTAGTTTTAGAACGAAGTAAAACCGGCTCCCCTGCCCCAGAACGCTGTCCACGCCGATGGTGCCGCCCATCAATTCCACCAGTTCCCGACTGATGGCAAGCCCGAGCCCGGTGCCACCGAAACGGCGGGATATGGAGCTGTCGGCCTGGGTGAATTTCTGGAACAGGCGGGATTTGCTGTCTTCGGTCATACCGATTCCGGTATCGACCACTGCGAAACAAATATCCCCAGCCTCGCCCTCCGCCGGGTGCGAAACGATGACATCGATCTGGCCGCGTTCGGTGAATTTCAAAGCGTTGCCGATCAGGTTCAACAAAACCTGTCGCAACCGCACGGGGTCGCCGTGTGCGGTGTAGCGAACCTCCGGCGCGATATCGACGTGCAGGCCCAGTCGTTTCTCTCGGGCACTGAGTTCGAGAAGCCCGACCGCCGCCTCGATCGTACCGACGAGGTCGAAATCGCGCCGCTCCAATTCCAGCCGGCCGGCTTCCAGCTTGGAAATATCGAGGATGTCGTTAATCACATCCAACAACGCTTTGGCGGAATCGCGCACCCCCTCGGCGTATTCCTGCTGCCGCGGATCGAGTTTGCCGCGCAACAGAACCTCGGTCAGGCCGATGATCCCGTTCATCGGGGTGCGTATTTCGTGCGACATATTGGCGAGGAAATCGGTCTTCGCCCGGTTCGCTGCCTCCGCCTGCGTGCGCGCCGCTTCTGCCTGCGCTCGGGCATTGTCGGCGCGGGCTTCGGTCGCCTTGCGTTCCGTCACATCCGCGTAAATTCGCACGATGCCACCGCTGGGCATCGGCGCGCTGCGAATTTCCAGCACGCTGCCATCGGGGCGCTGACGCTCGTAAACATGCGGGGTGTCCAATATCCCGCCCGCCCGCACCATCTCCACGATGTCGGGCGCGGTCTGGGAAAATTCGTTCGTGCGCCATTGATAGGCCAGGATCTCGGCAAAATGCGGCCGTCTGGCCAGAAGTTCGGCGGGGAGATCGAGCAATTCCATCGCCCGTTTGTTGCAGACCGCCACCGTCCGGTTGGCGGTAACCAGCATGATCCCTTCGTCCATGTTTTCGAGCGTCGTTTCGAGCAAGTCCGATTTTTCCGCGACATTGCGTTCGCTGGCGCGCAATGCTTCGGCCGTAGCGCGCAGTTCGTGCGCCTGTTCGGCCAACAGGGCACTGTTGCGCTCCAGCTCGGTATTGCGTTGCGACAGCGAAAATTCCGACCGCGACAACCGGCTGAACTGGGAGCGCAGAATGGTGTACAGGACGCACAGCGACGAAATCATCGCGACGGTGCCGGCAGCGATATAAAACGTCTGATGGCGCCAGGGCGTCAGCGCGGCGTGCACCCCGACCACGACATCGATCAGCAGCGGAAAATCGCGTAGCCGCTGGACCCAGACCGATCGCAGTTCGCTATCGCCAAGCCCGTCGGACATGTAATGCCCGCCGCCGGCCGCCGCGACGCGATACCAACCGAAGCTGGTCGGGATGCGCCCACCGATCGTCACCCGCCCGTCGTCGGGATGGTGCAGCAGGATGGTGCCGTCGTCGCGGACGATCGACACGCTGCCTTCGGCATCCGGCCGCGCCGCTTCGAACAGATCGCGGAAATAGCGCAGCGATATCGCCGCCGTGACGATGCCCAGCAACTGCCCGTCTCGACCGACCGCGCGGCGCGCCAGATAGACGGTCCAATCCTGGGTCACGTCGTTCTTCTGCGGGCTGCTGATATAGGCGCCGTTATCGCTGATCGATTGAAAATGCACGAAAACATCGGAATCCGCATCGACCGAACCGGACGGCGGCCAGGCGCGGGAATCGGCGATCGTGCGCCCGGTGGCGTCCATCACCGCGAGGGCTTCGAGTTGCGGCATCCGCTCCTGTCGGATCTGCAGGTGCTGGAACATTGCCTCGTTCGACAGGAAGGCGCGGAACCGTTCGGGGCTGTCGATGCCCTCATCGACGATTTCCTGCCTGATCCCCTGCACCACCAGATCCACGACCTGCAAGGCTCGGGTTGTCTGCTCCGCCAGCACAAGGCCCATTTTGGTCTGGTTGGTTTGGAACTGGGCGATGGCGGTTTGCCGCGAGTCCCAGATCGCCAGCCCGGCGCCGACGATCAACAAAGTCGCGAACATGACGAACGCGATCGACAACCCATGCCGCGTGACGCCCATACCCAACGCAATGTCGCTGTCAGCCCCCCGCTCCGGCGTGTCCGCCACCTGGGTCAGCTCCCGCGGCGGGAACGTTGGGCGGTCTTACGCCCCGACCGCGAAAGAGCCAGCCCGACCGCCACCACCGCCAACGCGACGGGAAACAGCCAAGCCGGGCGTTGCAGCAGCGGCAGCGCCATCCGGGCCCAGGCCCAATTGCCGAACCACCGCGCCACGACATCGTGCAGGCGGTCGAGCAAGCCGCTGTCCATCCGGACCAGCAACCGGTCGAGCGCGATCGGATGGACCTCCACCGTGCCGAGGGCCACCGCGCATACGATCATGACAGCCGCGAAAACGGCCAGGGAGCGTTGGGTATTCACATGAACAGTTTCTCGCTCTTTCGCCCTTCATACAAGCCGGCGACGAATTCCCCATAGCCGTTATAAATCTGCGTCGGCACCATCTCGTTGGAGCCGAGCAGACGTTCGCGTGCTTGGGACCAGCGGGCGTGGGAGACGGCGGGATTCACGTTCGCCCAGAACCCGTATTCGCTGGGCTGGATGCCTTCCCAGAACGTCATCGGTTTCTTCTCGGCGAAGGTGATCTTCACGATCGATTTGGCCGATTTGAAGCCGTATTTCCACGGCAGCGCGATGCGCAACGGCCCGCCATTCTGCGGCGGCACTGGCTTGCCATACAGCCCGGTGACCATGAACGCGAGGTCGTTCGCCGCCTCATCCATCGCCAGACCTTCGATATACGGCCAGGGATAGAACGGGCTGGCGATGCCCGGCATGTTCTTTTTGTCCGACGCGGTTTCGAACACCACGTATTTCGCCGAAGCCAGCGGTTCGGCGATTTTCAGCAACTGCGCCAGGGAAAAACCGGTCCAGGGCACCGTCATCGCCCAGGTTTCCACGCAGCGATGGCGGTAGATACGTTCCTCGGTCTGCACCTGCTTCAGCAAATCGTCGAGGTCGATCGTGCGCGGCGTCTTGAGCAAACCCTTCAGCTCGATCGTCCAAGGCCGCTGCGGCAGCGCCTGCGCCTGCTTCGCCACGTTCTTGCTGTCGTTAAACTCGTAATAGTTATTGTAGGTGGTGGCGTATTTTTCCTCGGTCATATCCCGACCGGCAACGAATTTCGGGTTCGACTCGGCGTGCGCCGCGAAGCCGCCGCCGATCGTCAGCGCGCCAGCACCGGCCAAAAGACCGCGGCGGTTGAGCATGGCGGATTCGGATGTCACGCGACTTTCGGGGATTTCCCATCCGCGGCGGCGGGCGATAAGCATGTCTTGGCTCCTGTCCGGTGTGTAGTTCCGATTGTATGACGCACCAGAATAAGGAACATTACACCCCTTCCCTGCTCAGGATACGAAAATGCATCTCGCTCGGTTTCCCCGCGTTCGCCTGTTCCCGTCGCCGACCCCGCTGGAGAAGCTGGAGAATTTCTCGCGCGCGGTCGCCGGCCCCAACGGCGGGCCGGAGATCTGGATCAAACGCGACGATTGCACCGTCGTCGCCACCGGGGGCAACAAGGTCCGCAAGCTGGAATGGCTGATCGGGGAGGCACGGGCGCAAGGCGCCACCCATATCGTGACCCAGGGCGCGGTGCAGTCCAACCATGTGCGCCAGACCGCCGCCGTGGTCCGCCGCTTCGGCATGAAATGCACGGCGCTGCTGGAACACCGGATCGAAACCAACGACCGCGACTACCTCAACAGCGGCAACGTGCTGCTGGATAAGCTGTTTGCCTGCACGATCGAGTATCGGGCGAGCGGGCTGGATATGAACGCCGAGGCCGAGAAGAAAGGCGCCGAACTGCGCGCGGCCGGTGAAAATGTCTATGTCATCCCCGGCGGCGGTTCGAACCCCGTCGGCGCGCTGGGCTATGTGTCCTGCGCCCAGGAACTGATGCAGCAGGCCGACGAAATGGGGCTGAAGATCGATCTGCTGGTCACCGCCACCGGCTCGGCCGGCACCCATGCGGGCCTCGTCGTCGGCCTCCACGGCATCAACGCCGGGGTTCCCGTGCTCGGCATCGGCGTGCGCCTGCCGAAGGACCGGCAGGAAGCCAACGTGCATAAGCTGGCGGAAGCGACGGCCGCGTATCTGGGCATGCAGGGCGGCATCCCGCGCGAAGCAGTCGAAGCCAATTGCGACTATGTCGGCGCCGGCTACGGCATCCCGACCGAGGGCATGGCCAAGGCGGTGCAATTGCTCGCCCAGGAAGAAGGCATCCTGCTGGACCCCGTCTACTCCGGCAAGGCGATGGCCGGGATGATCGATCTGATCCGCACCGGCAAAATCGGCGCCGCAAAGACCGTGGTGTTCCTGCACACCGGGGGCGCTGTCGGCCTGTTCGGCTATACCAGCTACCTGGAAGGGGCAATGGCCTGATGCTCAGCAGCGAACACCGCATTCTCACCACCCATACCGGGTCGCTGCCGCGATCCTTGGCGTTGACGACGCTGTATGCGCAGCGCGCTGCCGGGGCGGCGATCGACGAAGCTGCTTTGGCCGCCGCCGGCAAGGCCGCCACCCGTCATGTCGTCGCCAAACAGATCGAGGCCGGGATCGATATCGGCAACAACGGCGAACAAATGCGGGAGGCGTTTTTCCTCTATGTGCGCCGCCGCATGACCGGCTTCGGCGGCAATTGGAACCGCAAACCGATGGCCGATATCGCCAAATACCCCGGCTTCGCCGCCTGGGGCCACGCCGAGAACCGCCCATCCGTCAGCAACCGCGACGGCGTGCCGGAAGCGATTGGCGCCGTCGAATACCTGGACCCCGCATTGGTGCAGGAGGAATGCGACGAATTCTCGGCCACGCTGCGCGAAGCGGCGCCGGGCGGATTCGCCGAACCCTTCATGACCGCGCCGTCGCCGGGCATCGTCGCGACCGCCATGCGCAACGCCTATTACGATACCGAGGACAAGTATCTCGCCGCCCTCGGCAAGGCTTTGCAGGTCGAATACGAAGCGATTGTCCGGTCCGGTTTTCTGCTGCAAATCGACGCGCCGGATCTGGCGCTGGAACGGCATGTGGCGTTCCAGGACCAACCGCTGAGCGATTTCATCGATTTCGCGGAGAAAGTGGTCGGCGTCATCAACGACGCACTGATCAACATCCCGCGCGATCGCGTGCGCATTCACGCCTGCTGGGGCAATTACGAGGCCCCGCACGACTGCGACGTCGCCATGCACGAGATCCTGCCGGCGATTTCCCGAGCAAAGGTGGGCGGTTGGGTACTGCCGATCGCGAATCCGCGGCATCAGCACGAGTATCGTTGTCTGAAGGACCTACCGTTCGGCGAGGGTCAGGTCGTGGTTGCCGGCGTGATCGACCCGCTGACCAACTTCGTCGAGCACCCGGAAACCGTGGCCGATCGGCTGGAGCGTGTGGCTCTCACCATCGGCGACCCCACCCGCCTGATCGCCGGCACCGATTGCGGCTTCGACACCTCGGCCGGGCGCGGCCGGGTGCCGGAGGAAATCGTCTGGGCCAAGCTGGCCGCCATGGTCGAGGGCGCCAAAATCGCCTCCAAACGCCTGGGTATGCGCGGCTGACAGGCGATCGGCGGCCGGCGCAATCGCTACGCCGCCAAACGCTCCAGCGCCGTCCGCTCCTCGGCCAGACCGACGACTGCGCCGATCAGCACCAGGGTCGGGCCGACGAAACCGGCCTTTGTCAGTGCCGCCGGTAAATCCGCCAGCGTGCCGAACAGCCGCCGCTCGTTCGGGCGGGCGGCGTTCTCCACCGCGACCGCCGGCGTAGCACCAGACATGCCCGCCGCGATCAGCCGTTCCGCCACCGCCGGAAGCGTCCGACCCGCCATGTAAGCAGCCAGGGTGCCGCCGGACCGCGCCAAGGCCGCCCAGTCGTGGTTCGGCAGGCTACCATCGCTGCCATGGCCGGTGACGAAATGCAGGGAGCGGGACATATCCCGATGGGTCAGCGGAATTTGCAATGAGGCTGCGGCCGCACAGGCGGCGGTGACGCCCGGCACGACCGCGACCGGGACGCCGGCCAGACGCAGGGAATCCAACTCCTCCCCGCCGCGCCCGAACACGAGGGGGTCGCCGCCTTTCAGCCGCACGACATGCGCACCGGCCAGTGCTTCTTTTACAATCAATCGGTTGATGGCGGTTTGTTGCATGGCGTGTCGGCCGCAGCGCTTGCCGACATCGATCCGCCTTGCGCCGATCGGTGCGAGGTCGAGGATCGCGGGATCGATCAACGCGTCGTACAGCACGACATCCGCCGACTGGATCGCCCGCACGGCGCGCACCGTCAGCAGATCGGCGTCCCCCGGACCCGCACCGACCAGGGTTGCACGCCCCAATCGGGCCAGGGTTACGCCGACTGGGCCTGTTTCAACTGGCGGGCATGCGGACATCGCGCAGAATCTCCTCGATCTCGGGAATGCAAGACCCGCAATTGGTGCCGGCGCGCAGCCGCACGCCGATTTCGGCGACGGAACGCAACCGGTGGGTGACGGCCGCGTGCCGAATGGCGTCGCGGGAGACGGCGAAACAGGCGCAGATCCGCGGCCCCTCCGACATTGTCCCGGCATCGCCCCGCCCGGCCAGCAGACGCGCCCGTCCGGCGTCGGGGATCGCGGTGCCGAGGATGGGGACGACGGCGGCCTCGGAGGGAAGACCCACGGGGTTGCGGGCCAGAAACAAGCAGGCCTCTAGGACCCCATCGACCAGGATGGCCACACGCAGCATACCGCGTGCCGGGTCGGCGGCCTCGATCCAGTCCGCAGCAGGCGGCGGGTCCAGCAGCACGCGGGCGAAGCGATCCAGATCGTCCCCGGTCGGCATCGCCCGCAGGCCGGTCAGGCGAAACAACTGCCCGGTGTCCACCGGCACCCGCACCCAATGGCAGATATCCGGTAACGCGCGATGATCGGAGGCGGAATCGGCGGAGGTCTGAATCGCACGATCCAACAACGGGTTGGACTGCGATACGGGCGCGAACGCGAACGCATCGCGGTTCAAAGCCAAGCCAGACCGCCGCAGCAGCAATCCGTGGAAATGGGTGGCGACCGGGGACAGGCTGACCGGGGTCGCCTTGGTTTCCGGCTGCCCCGACACCGGGTCCACGCGCGCGCTCACCGCCCGACCGATCGGCCCGGTGGATGCGAACAGATCGGTCCAATGCATCGGGGCGAAAACCTCCCCGCGCCGCTGGGTATGGCGGAGGTCGGCGCGCAGCACGACCTCCCCCTCATCGGTGGACAGCCGCACGAGAGCGTTGGGTTCGATGCCCAAGGCGGCGGCATCGGCCGGGTGCAAGGTCGCCAGCGGTTCGGGGGTGTGCGCCATCAGCGACGGCGCCAACCCGGTGCGAGTCATGGTGTGCCACTGGTCGCGCACCCGCCCGGTGTTCAACAGGAAGCCGTGTCCGCCGCGATCCGGCAGGCCCTGGAACGGGGTGGGCACGCAGCGCGCTTTGCCGTCTGGGGTCGGGAATCCGCCCTCGGCGAACAGGCGCCCGCCCTCCTGCGTCGCCCCCGCCGGCAGCGGCCAGCGCACCGGCTGCATCGCGTCGTAGGCGGCGTCGTCCCCATCCGCCAATGCGCCGATGTCGAACACCCGGCGCCCCGCATTCTCGAACCCCGACAAAGCGGCGTGCTCGCGGAACACGGCGGCGGGGCTTTCCCAGGCGAAGGCGGCTTCCCAACCCATCCGCCGGCCGACCTCGGCGAACATCCACCAATCGGGCCGAGCCTCGCCGGGCGCGGGACGGAAGGGGCGCTGGCGGGAGATGCGGCGTTCGGAGTTGGTGACGGTGCCATCCTTCTCCCCCCAAGCGGCGGCAGGCAGGACCACGTCGGCGTAGACCGAGGTATCGGTCGGCCAGCAATCCGATACCGCGACGAAGGGGCATGCGCTCAACGCCGAGCGCACCCGATCTGCGCGCGGCAGGCTGTCGGCGGGGTTGGTCGCGACGATCCACAGCGCCTGGATTTTCCCGGCAGCCACGGCTTCGAACAGTTCCACCGCTTTCAGGCCGGGTTTCGGGGTCAGGGCCGGCGCCTGCCAGAACCGGGTCAGCGCGTCGCGATCGGCGGGATCGTCGAATTTCATGTGCGCGGCAAGCTGGTTCGCCAAGCCCCCGACCTCCCGCCCGCCCATCGCATTGGGCTGGCCGGTGACCGAGAACGGCCCCATGCCCGGCCGCCCGATCCGCCCGGTGGCAAGATGGCAGTTGACGATGGCGTTGACCTTGTCGGTCCCGACCGAGGACTGGTTTACCCCCTGCGAATACACTGTCATGACCCGTTCGGTGCGGGCGAACATCTCGAAGAAGATCTCCACCAACTCCGGATCCAGGCCGCAGCGCGCGGCGGTTTCCTCGATATCGTCCGGGCCGGCGGCGGCGATTGCGGCGCCCAGGCCGGCGGTATGGCGGGCGGTCCAATCCCGATCAACCCGTCCCGCCGCATGAAGAAATGCCAGCAACCCGTTGAATAAGGCAACATCGCTGCCGATGGTGAGGGGCAAGTGCAGATCGGCGGCCTCGGCCGTCGCGGTGCGGCGGGGATCGAGGACGACGATCTTCGTCCCCCGCGCCGCCTTCGCCGCCAGCAGCCGTTGATGCAGCACCGGATGGCACCAGGCAGCATTGCTGCCGACGAGGACCACGAGATCGGCTTCCTCCCAATCCTCGTACACCCCGGGCACGATATCCTCCCCGAAGGCGCGATTGTGCCCGGCAACCGAGGACGCCATGCACAGGCGGGAATTGGTGTCGATATTGCCGCTGCCGATGAAACCCTTCATCAGCTTGTTGGCAACGTAGTAATCTTCCGTAAGACATTGCCCCGACACGTAAAAGGCAACGCTATCCGGCCCGTGGCGCTCGATCGTGCGGCGGAATTTGGCGGCGATCAGCCCCAACGCGTCGTCCCACGATGCCGGCTTGCCGCCGATCTGGGGTTGGGTCAGCCGCCCGCTGTCGTCCAATGTCTGCGCCAGCGCCGCCCCCTTCGAGCAGAGCCGCCCGCGATTGGCGGGATGCGCGATATCGGCGGCGATGGCGCCGTCGGGTCTCGCGACGACGCCGCAGCCGACACCGCAATACGGGCAGGCGGTGTGGATCATGACGCCACCGCCAGCTCGGCGGCGACGGGATCGCTCGCGCCCCCCTCCGGCGGCGGCCCGAACACCAGCAAATCCCGCTGTTCGGCGATATCCGCAGCATCCAGGATAAGCCCGAAATACCATCCGGCATCGCTGGCATCGCCGTATAGCACCGCACCGATCAGCCGATCGTCGCGCAGGACCAGCTTCTTGTGCACGCCTGCGGCGGCGTCGCGGTAGACAACGGTTTCGGTCGTGTCGTCGCCCACGAAATCGCCGGCCGAGAACATGTCGATCCCCGTCACCTTCAAGCGTGTGCCCGACACCGCCGGCCGGTAGTCGGTTTCGGCAACTTCGGAAATCCGGTCGGCCGCGACCTTCGCCATGTCCCACAACGGCGCCACAAGGCCGAACAGCGCGCCGCGATGTTCCACGCATTCGCCCACCGCATAGATCGCGGGATCGGACGTGCGCATGCCGTCGTCGACGACAATGCCTCGGTTGCACGCCAAACCGGCGTCGCGGGCGAGGGCAGCGGCCGGGCGGATGCCAACCGCCATCACCACCAGATCGGCCGGCAGAACGGTGCCATCGGCGAGTTGCACTGCCTCCACCCGATCGGTGCCGAGGAACGCGGCGGTGTTGGCCTGCAGGATGGTGCGCAGGCCCCGGTCCACCAGATCCGCCCGCAGCATCTCGGACGAGACGGGATCGAGTTGGCGTTCCATCAGACTGGGCATCAGATGCAATACGGTGGTGTGCATACCGTTGCGCAGCAGGCCGTTCGCCGCCTCCAGCCCCAACAGGCCGCCGCCGATCACCACCGCGTTGCCGCCGCCTTGTCCCGCCGCCGCGATCATGGATTCGACATCGGCGATATCGCGGAAGGCAACGACGCCCGGCAGCTTATGCCCTGGGATGGGCAGAACGACCGGCGTGGACCCGGTCGCGATCAGCAGCACATCGTACGGGCGAACGCTGCCCAGCGCCCCGGTGACGGTGCGGGCGTCGCGATCGATGGCGACGGCCGCTTCCCCGGCGATCAACGCGATCCCGTTGCTGCGGTACCAATCGCGGTCGTGGGTGACGATATCGGCGAACCGCTTCTCCCCGGCGAGGACCGGCGACAGCATGATCCGATCGTAATTGCCATGCGGTTCCGCCCCGAACACCGCAATGTCGAACCGATGCGGTGTGCGTTGCAGGATTTCCTCCAGCGTGCGGACGCCGGCCATACCGTTGCCGATAAGGACCAGCCGCCGGCGCCTGGGTGCGATGTGGTTCATCGATCCGCCCCCCCGCCCGCGATCAAACCCGCGCCGCGCCGTAAAGCTCGGTCCAAGTCGTGCGCCAACGGTTGCGCACTGTGCCGATGCAGACCAATGCCACGGCGGCGAGACCGGCGAAGATCAGGAAGCCCGGGCCGTAGCTGCCGGTGAGCTGCTTGGAATAGCCGAGGCTGGACGCGAGGTAGAACCCGCCCAGGCCGCCGGTCATCCCGACCAGACCGGTCATGACCCCGATCTCCCGCCGGAAGCGCTGCGGCACCAACTGGAACACCGCGCCGTTGCCCATGCCCAGGCAGAGCATCCCGATCAGGAACACCGGCATGGCCAGCGCCAGCGCCTGGATGCCGGTGCTGATGGTCGCGAAGGCGCACGCCGCCACCGCGTACAGGATGGTGAGCGCGCGCACTCCGCCGAACCGATCCGCCACCGCGCCGCCGAGGGGCCGCACCATCGAGCCGACGAACACCACCGCCGCCGTGCAATAGCCCGCCACTACCGGGCTGACCCCGTATTGGTCGTTGAAGTAGATCGTCAGCGAGGAGGCCAGCCCGACGAAGCCGCCGAAGGTCACGCTATAGAAGAACATGAACCACCAGGCGTCGGCGACCTTCAGCAGATCGAGGTAGGCGGCAAAGGATTTGCGCGGCGCCGGATTCGGGCTGTCTTTGGAGAACACGACGAACACCAGCAGGGCAATCGACAGCGGAATGGCGGCCAAACCGATCACATTCTGCCAACCGAAAGCCAAGGCCAGACCGGGCGCAAACAACGCCGCCAACACCGTCCCCGAATTCCCCGCCCCTGCCAAACCCAAAGCGGTGCCCTGATGCTCGGGAGGATACCAGGCCGAGGCCATGGGCAGCGCAACGGCGAAGGACGCGCCAGCCAAACCGAGGACGCAGCCCACGATCAACGTTGCCTCGAAGCTTTGGATGCCGATCGTCCAGGCCGCCAGCAGCCCGACAATCACGACGATCTGCGCGCCGATGCCGACCCGCTTCGGCTTGTAGCGATCGACCAGCACACCGATCAGCACCCGCAGCACGGCACCGGCCAGCACCGGGGTTGCGACCATCAGCCCCTTATGGGCGGGATCGAGATGCAGTTGTTTGGCAATGGCGACGCCGAGCGGGCCGAGGAGCACCCAGGCCATGAAGCTGAGGTCGAAATAGAGGAAGGCCGAGAACAATGTCGGCAGATGGCCGGCTTTGAGAAAACCTTTGTGCATGATCGGTCTCGATGCAGGCGGGGCGCCGTTGACCCGCCGGTCGATGGGGTGGGGCACGCTGGCCCCCCTGTGTCACGCGATCCGTCGTTGTTTCGCGTCCGGGGTTCGGTGGAACCCTGTTCGCTTATGCAGCAAGAGCCGTGCCAAGTTTGTTTTGTGCATATGATCGCGGTTTAGGCAGATTGGCTTGGGATTGAATGGCGTAATTTAAGGCAGTTTTGAACGATTATCGATCGTTTGTCGGATATTCCACCGCATATCGGCGGCGGAATGGCCGATAGATCGAGCATATGCCGCATTCTGCATCGATCCAGACGCGCCTCCGCCCATCCCTACCGCAACACAACGGCCCCAACCCGTCGAGGTAGAAGACCTCAGAGCGTCCGGTTCGCCCGGGCGACGATGGCTTCGAACAGCACCTGACAGCCGGCTTCGGCTTCCGAAGGCTCGATGCTCTCGGCCTCGTTGTGCGACAGGCCGTCCTTGCAGGGGGTGAAAATCATTGCCGTGGGGATATGCCGAGCAACGTAGACAGCATCGTGCCCGGCGCCGGAGACGATTTCGCGGGCGGGATAGCCCAGCCGGGCGGAGGCTTGGCGCACCAGTTCGACGCAGGCGGGATCGAAGGGCTGGGCGGCGTATTTGAACAGCGTCGTCAGTTGCAGATCGACGCCGCAGGCGCGGGCGATGGCCTCGGCGTCGTGCGGGAATTGCGCTTCGATCCGATCCACCTCGGCACTGTCGGGATGGCGGAATTCGACCGAAAATCGCACCTCCCCCGGGATCACGTTGCGGCTGTTGGGGGATACCAGCACCTGCCCCACCGTGCCGCGCCCGTCCTCGCCCCGGGCACGCATCGTGCGGTCCACGAGATCGATGATCCGAGCGGCACATACCAGCGCATCCTTGCGGGCGGAGGGCGGCGTCGTCCCGGCGTGGCTGTCCTGGCCCGTCGTCACCGCGTCGTACCAGATCTGCGACTGCGCCCCGGTGACGATGCCGATGGTCTTTTGCTCCCGCTCCAGGATCGGGCCTTGCTCGATATGCAGTTCGAAATAGGCATCGGCGGCGAAGCGGGTGGCCGGTTCCGTCCCGCGATAGCCGATTTCGTCCAGGCATTCGCCCACGCTGCGCCCGTCCACGTCTTTCAGACCGAGGATCTGTTCTTCCGGATAATCGCCGGTCCACACGCCCGATCCGGCCAGGCTGCGGCCGAAGCGGGCGCCTTCCTCATCGGTCCAGTTGATCAGTTCGACCGGCGCTTCGGTGGCGATGCCGAGATCGTTCAGGCTGCGCATGACCTCCAACCCGGCCAGCACGCCCAAAGCGCCGTCGAATTTGCCGCCCGAGGGCTGGCTGTCGAGGTGGGAGCCGAACAGCACCGGCAGCCGATTCGGATCGCGCCCGGCGCGGCGGGCGAACATATTGCCGATCGCATCGACCCGGACGGTCAGGCCCAAAGCCTCGCAATCGGCGCGAAACCGGTCGCGTCCGCGCTTATCGACCGCTGACAAAGCCAGCCGCCGCACGCCGCCCTTCGCGGTGGCGCCGATCTCGGCATAGCCCATCAGCGTGTCCCACAGGCGTTTGGCATCGATGCGCTGATTGGTCTGAACGGCGGCCATGGGAATTCTCCGGTAAAGCTGGTGCCGCATCTTGCCCGCGCGCCCGCTTCCTGCAAGCCTGCATCGCATGAATACACCCCGCCTTAGCGATCTGGACCGCCCCGCAGTGTGGCAGGCCCGCGTCGATCTCGCCGCCTGCTTCCGTGCCGCCGCGCGCCTCGGCCTGCACGAGGGCGTGTGCAACCACCTGTCCTTCATGGTTCCCGGCCGCGAC
>JANXMB010000060.1 GCA_025354865.1 Acetobacteraceae bacterium
CGGTTCCGCCCCCACCGCCGCGTTGATCGCTCGGACATTGAAACAATTACCCAGGGCGATATTGCCGGCCAGCGCATAGAAAAAGCGTTCCTGCGCCTCGATCGCCAACACCGAACCCCAGCCGGTCATGGCCTTCGCCCATTCGAGGGTCATGATACCGATATTGGCGCCGCAATCGACCGCAACCACGCCGTCGCCGAAATGGCGGCGGCGCAGGCCCAGCAGGATGCGGGCGAAGGCGATATCCTCCCGGTCGTAGCTGCCGTTGCTTAGCACCATCAGACCGACGCCGAAGCCGGTGCCGTCGGGCGCCTCCTGCCGATCGAACCGGTTGACGATCAGGCTGCCTTGATCGGACGGCGCCAGCACGAAGGCGAGGCAGCGCGGCGGGTTGGTCCAGGAGTCGCCCTCGATAACGATCATTGTCTTCCTCGTTGCCCGACCGGCGTGCCTCGGACGATCCCGGTGGCTGCACGCTGCGGCGCCGTTCTATACCAAGGCACCCCAAGGTCGATCCATAGTGCACGATGCGCTGCCGTTACGGTGTGTCTGGGCGGACTCACCGACCAACCCGCGCCCGCAACCGCCGGCCGAGGCTTTCCGCCGCAGTCAGAAAGACGATTGCCAGTCCGACCGATACCAAGGACAGGCGGGCGGCTGCCTCGGTCCCGCCGGGGCTTTGCAGGGCGCTGTAGATCGCCAGCGGCAAGGTCTGCGTCTGGCCGGGAATATTGGCGGCGAAGGTGATGACCGCCCCGAATTCCCCCAAGGCTGCGGCAAACCCGGTGATGGCGGCGACCAGCACGCCCGGCGCGGCCAAAGGCAGGGCGATGGAGACGAAACGGTCCCAGGGGCCGGCCCCGAGGGTGCGGGCCGCTGCCTCCAACCCGGGATCGACGGCTTCCAAGGACAGGCGTATCGCCCGCAGCATCAACGGCAAGATCATCGTCGCGCACGCCAGGACCGCGCCGGCTTGGGTGAATACCAGCCGCACGCCGAACCAATCGAACAGCACCGCCCCGATCGGCCCGTGCAGCCCCAGCAGCAACAGCAGCAGCCATCCGACCACCACAGGCGGCAACACCAACGGCAAATGCGCGACGGTGTCCAACACCGCTCGGCCGGGGAAGCGCCCGCGCGACAGCAGCAGGGCCAGCCCCAAGGCCAACGGCAGATCGGCCAACACCGCGCGCGAGGCAACGATCAGGGTCAGGCGAATGGCCTGCCACTCGTCTGGAGTGAACGGATCGGCGAAAAGGCCCAAGGTTGGGTCCGACAGGGCTGCCTCCGACTTGAACTTTCTGCGAACCGGTTGGTTGCGCGCTGCGGTTATGCGATGGTGAGGCCCCGGCACACAACCGCCGGTCAGCGGGAGCAGACGACCATGCTTGCTATCCTCGGGATCGTTGCCGTCATTCTGGCCGTCATTGTCATCAGCGCCGTCCGCATCGCGTCGGAATGGCAGCGCGCGGTGATCCTGCGCCTGGGGCGATTCCACAAGGCCAAAGGGCCGGGCGTCTATCTCCTGTTCCCGTTCGTCGATCGTGTTGCCCAGACCATCGATCTGCGCATCCAGACCACCACGATCACTGCCGAGCAGGCGTTGACGCGCGATACGGTGGCGGTGGGGGTGGATGCGATCGTGTTCTGGCAGGTCGAGGACCCCGCCGCCGCCGCGATCCGCATTGCCAACTACCGCGAAGCCATCGAGCGTGTGGCCCAAACCACTTTGCGGGAAATGATCGGCGCCACCGATTTGTCCCGCCTGCTTTCGGACCGCAAATCGGCCGACGAGCAGTTACGCGCCAACATCACCGCCAAAACCGCAGACTGGGGCGTGACCGCCCACAGCGTCGAAATCAAGGACGTAACCATCCCGCGGGAATTGCAAGACGCCATGAGCCGACAGGCCCAAGCCGAGCGGGAGAAGGATGCGCGGGTGACGCTGGCCTCGGCCGAGTTGGAGATCGCGCGGCAAATCCTCGCCGCCGCTCGGCTTTACGGCGACGATCCGAACGCGCTGAAGCTGCGGCAGATGAATCTACTGTATGAGATGAACAAGGAACGCGGCACCACGGTGCTGATCCCGACCGACATGGCGAACAGCCTGGGTTCGGTGGTGGCCCTGTCGCAAGCGATGAGCGCGGGGAAAAACGGCTGATCGGCACCGACCGGCGCTGGTCCGGTCGGGACGCGCGGTCGAGCGGCGTTCAGAACGTGTCGTCGGACCCGCCGCCGCCACCACCGCCACCCGAGTCCCAGCTGCTGCTGCCGCCGCTGTTGTCCGACCAAGACGACTGATCGGCCGCCGGCTGGTCCCAGGTGCCGTTGTCAACGTAATCCTGGTTGCCCGAAGGTGCCGCGCCACCGCCGCCCCAACTGCCGTTATCGACGTAATCCTGCTGCGCCGCCGGCGCCGCCCAGGGGCCGCCCGCTTGGGCACCGCCGCCGAAGCCGCCGCCAAAGCTGTCGCTGCCATGATGGCCGGAGAACAGGCTGCCGATCGCCTGCGCCGCCAGAATGCCGCCGCCGACCCCGGCCGCCGTGGTCAACGCGGACGATAGGAACCCACCGCCCGGGCGCTGCTGGAACATACCCTGCTGATAACCGGGGGCATATTGCGGTTGGGGCGGCGGCATTTGCTGATAAACCGGCTGCGGTGCGGCGTTCCATGCCGGACCCGGCGGCGGGGCCTGCGGGGCCGACGGGGCCTGCGTCCGACCGCCGCCGAACAGGCCACCGAACATACCGCCGGAGGCCGGGCGTTGCTGCGCGGCCTGCGCCGTCGCCTGCTGCGCGGCCTGCTGCGCCTGCTGCACCGCTTGTTGCGCCTGTTGCAGTTCCCACTCCAGCCGTTGGATGCGGTTCTGCGCCTCCGCCAGGGCATGGTCCTGCACGAACGCCGTCTGCGTCAGGCGATACCGAGCATCGGGGTATTGTTGGAACAGGCCGCCGATCAGGCCGTCGGCCTCCCGATCGACCGGCGGCAAAGGCGGTTGCACCGTCGCCGGCACCGATCCGGCGAAGCTGGGCGGTGCCGCCCGCTGCGCGCCGCTGACGCGGACGATGAACTGGGTGATGATGTCGCGTTCTTCGTTGGTCATGGTGGGTCCCTTCGGGGTCCGCGGTTTCGACCGTCACTGCGCAGCAAAGTGGTCCTTCCCGGCCCGGACTTCAATGGCCAAACAAACCCAGGCGTCGTTGCTCCCAGGGGCACGGATGCTCCCGTGCCATCGAAGTTCAGGGGGCCATCCAGGTTCAGGGGGCCGTTGGGGCTCACGGAGCGATTTCCTCGTTCGGCAGCGTGCCCCAGAACTGGTTGCGGCGGAGGTAGCCGGCATGGCCGGCCACGGTGACGTGGCACCAGGCCGAGTCCTTCGGGCAGGCTTTGATGCGCCCGATCACACCGGGCTTGAGGGTGGCGACCGGCGGCGCTTTATCGTTGGAATCGTCGCGCAAGGTGGCCTCCCCGCCTTTGACGATGAAATTCCGCCGCGCGTTCAAGGTCGCTTGATTGACCCAGCCCTCGATCCCGTCGGCATCGCGGATGGCGCGCCAGTGCTCGAATTCGCGCACCACCTCCACCGGCAGATCGGACCGTTTGTAAACCCAGTCGATCCGGTAACGAACGCCGGGGCCGGCGCGGAGGTTCACCTCGTTCGATCGCAGCGATTGGAAACGCGGCACCGGCTGGGCGCCGGCGGCTTTGGCAGCCTTGGCGGCGCGGGCCGCATCGGCCGGCGTGGCGACCGGGGGCGCGGCCGGGTTGTCGGCAGCGGCAGCGGTGGGCGCAACGACGGCGGGCGCGACGACGGCCGGCACTGCGGGCGGCGCCGGTTTGGCGGGCGCGGCGGCCGGCGGGATGGCCGGCTTCTGCGCATGGGTCTGGCCTTGCGGCTGGACCACCGGGGTGCGGTGCGCGCCAGACGTGGTGGCCAAAGGGGGGATTGGCGGCACGGAAGGCGGCTTTTTCGTCGCCGGGGCGGCCGGTTGCGCCGGGGACGGGGTCGGCTGCTGCGCCCAGCCGGCAACCGGCGCGAGCAGCAGCGCGGTCAGCGGCAAAAGCGTCCGGACGGTTGCAAGCACGGAAGTGACACGCATGCGGGGACCTCTCGCATCGACGGTTGCGGCCGCAGCCAAGCCGGAAGGGTTACAGCGTGACAATCTGACCCGCCCCGACGGCCGAAAGGAAGGTGGCGACGCCCGCGACCTCGGTTTGCGGTAGCAGCCCGGCGGGATCGATGTTTTCGGCGCGCAGCCCGGCCTCGCAGGCGATGGTGCGGACATGCAGTTCCAAAGCGGCCTCCCGCAGTTCTTCCAGACCGGCGACGCCGGACGGGCGGATGCGAGCGTCGCGGGCGGCGTCGTCCAGCGCCTGCCAGTCGCGCAGCAGGGCTTTGCAGCCGGCATTGGTGGCGAACAGCACGACATCGCGCCCCAGCGCCGCCGCGCCCGAGGCCATGACGAACGCATAATGGGCGCGTTCGTGCGTGCCCGATATCAGCAGGATGCCCAGCGGCTCAGACCGCACAGACCGGCCCTGCGGTTGCGGCATGGGCGGACAGGTCGGCGATCGTCGCATGCGGCCCGCACAGCGCGCATTTCGGGTCGGGGCGCAGCTTGATGGTGCGGAAGCGGGTTGCCAGCGCGTCCCAGACCAGCAGCCGCCCGGACAGCGAATCGCCGATCCCCAGGATTTCCTTCAGCACCTCGGTCGCCTGCAGGGTGCCCATAACCCCGGTGACGGCGCCAAGCACCCCGGCTTCCCCGCAGGAGGGCACCAGCCCGTCGGGCGGCGGTTCGGGATAGAGGCAGCGGTAGCACGGCCCGCCGGTATGCGGCTTGAACACCGACAATTGCCCGTCGAACCGCAGCACTGCCGCCGAGACCAAAGTGCGCTGCGCCAGCGCGCAGGCGTCGGCGATCAGGAAGCGTGTGGCGAAATTGTCGGTGCCGTCGCAGACGATATCGTATTGCCGGATCAGGTCGATCGCGTTGTCCGGACCCAGGCGGATTTCGTGCGGGACGACGTTCGCCTCCGGATTGATGGCGCGCGCGGCTTCGGCGGCCGACAGCGCTTTCGGCACCCCGATGCGGGCGGTGGTATGCGCGATCTGGCGTTGCAGGTTGGAAAGCTCCACCCGGTCGTCGTCCACCAGCCCGATCGTGCCGACGCCGGCAGCGGCCAGATACAGCGCGAGCGGCGAACCCAGCCCCCCGGCGCCGATCGCCAGCACCTTCGCGGCCTTGAGTTTCGCCTGCCCGGTGCCGCCAACCTGCTGCAACAGGATGTGGCGGGAGTAGCGGCGTATTTCGTCTTCGGAGAAATCCAGATCCATGAATCCAATATAGGCCGGCCCTCGCCGACGTCCAATAACCCCGGCAACAACCCCGGCAACAACCCTGGTAACCCCGGCAACAACCTTGGCGAACTTGCACAAACCCGGCGGTTGGTTCAAATCGGCAGCCACAGCGCGATTGAGGGAAAAACCATGTCCGCCAGCAAGCCGAGGACTCTGTTCGACAAAATTTGGGATGCCCACGTCGTGGAGCGGCTGCCGGACGGAACCTGCATCCTTTATATCGACCGGCATCTTCTGCACGAGGTCACCAGCCCGCAGGCGTTCGAAGGCCTGCGCGCCGCCGGCCGCAAGCTGCGCCGCCCCGACCTGCACATCGCCGTCGCGGACCACAACATCCCGACCAAGGGATCCCGCATCCCGAAGGATATTCAGGAAGAAGACAGCCGCATTCAGGTCGAAACCCTGGAAAAGAACGTCAAAGAATTCGGCGTGCCGTACATTCCCATTCTGGATAAGCGCCAGGGCATCGTGCACATCATCGGGCCAGAGCTGGGCCTGAGCCTGCCCGGCACCACCCTGGTCTGCGGCGACAGCCATACCTCCACCCATGGGGCGCTGGGTTCGCTGGCGTTCGGCATCGGCACGTCCGAGGTCGAGCATGTCATGGCAACCCAGACCCTGCTGCAAGCGCCGCAGAAAAACATGCGCATCGACGTCACCGGCACTCTCGGCCTCGGCTGCTCGGCGAAAGACGTCGTGCTGGCGATCATCGGCAAGATCACGACGGCCGGCGGCAATGGGCATGTGATCGAATACACCGGCGATACCATCGTCGGGCTGGACATGGCCGGTCGCATGACCGTGTCCAACATGACGATCGAAGGGGGTGCCCGAGCGGGGCTGATCGCGCCGGACCAGACGACGTTCGACTATATTAAGGGCCGTGAATTCGCCCCCAAGGGGGAGGCGTGGGACAAGGCGCTCGCGTATTGGAAGACCCTGCCGACCGATCCCGGCGCGCATTACGACACGCAGGTGTTCATGACCTCGGCCGAAATCGCGCCGATGGTCACCTGGGGCACCACCCCCGGACAGGTCGTCCCGGTCACCGGCATCGTGCCGAACCCGATGGATATCGAAGACGAAGGCAAGCGCGCGCAGCACCAACGCATGCTGGAATACATGGGCCTGACCCCCGGCCAGCACATGACCGATCTGGCGATCGACGTGGTGTTCATCGGGTCCTGCACCAACGGCCGCATCGAAGACATTCGCGCGGCGGCGCAGGTTGCGAAGGGGCGTAAGGTGGCCGACGGGGTGCAGGCGCTGGTCGTGCCGGGCTCCGGCTTGGTCAAGGCGCAAGCGGAAGCCGAGGGGCTGGACCGCATCCTGCTGGAAGCCGGGTTCGAATGGCGCGATCCCTGCTGCTCGATGTGCCTGGGCATGAACCCGGACAAGATCACGGCAGGCCAACGCTGCGCCAGCACGTCGAACCGGAACTTCGAAGGCCGCCAGGGCATCGGCGGACGCACGCATCTGGTGTCGCCGGCAATGGCCGCTGCCGCCGCCGTCACCGGGCGTTTCGCCGACGTCCGGCAAATGGGTTGAGCCGATCGCTGCACGACGCCGTTAACGCCTCCTGCCAGGAGAAATGACCATGGAACCCTTCACCAAACTGACCGGCATCGCCGCCCCGCTGCCGATGCAGAACGTCGATACCGACAAGATCATCCCGGCCCGCTTCCTGAAGACCATCAAGCGGTCCGGCCTCGGCGTGCATCTGTTCGACCCGCTGCGTTTCAACAAGGACGGGTCGGAGAAGCCGGAATTCGTGCTGAACCAGGAACCGTACCGCAAGGCCGAAATCATCGTCGCTTTCGAGAATTTCGGCTGCGGGTCCTCCCGCGAGCATGCCCCCTGGGCGCTGCTGGATTTCGGCATCCGCTGCATTATCGCGCCGGATTTCGCCGATATCTTCTTCAATAACAGCTTCAAGAACGGCATCCTGCCGGTGCGGCTGCCGCGCGCGGTCTGCAACCAATTGATCGAGGACACCAAGATGGGCGGCAACGCCCGCATCACGGTGGACCTTGAACGCCAGGTCGTCGTCCGCCCGAACGGGGAGGAAATCCCGTTCGAAATCGACGCCTTTCGCAAACATCTGCTGCTGAACGGCCTCGACGATATCGGGCAGACGCTGCAACACAGCACGTCCATCGACAGCTACGAAGCCCGGCAAGAGCAGGATCGATCCTGGATGCCGACCACCATGACCGCCGCCTGATCCGGGAAAGACAGATACCATGGCCGCCAACAAGAAATTGCTGATCCTGCCCGGCGACGGCATCGGCCCGGAAGTGATGCGCGAAGTCCGCCGCGTCATCGACTGGATGGACCGCCGCCGCATGGTCACCTTCGATGTGTCCGAGGACTTCGTCGGCGGCGCCTCGATCGATGCCAAGGGCACCCCGATCGCCGACAACACGTTGCAGGCAGCAAAAGACGCCGACGCCATCCTGTTCGGGTCCGTCGGCGGCCCGAAATGGGACAAGCTCGGCTTCGACATGCGGCCGGAAATCGCGATCCTGCGGCTGCGCAAGGAACTCGACCTGTTCGCCAATCTGCGCCCGGCGATCGTGTTCGACCCGCTGGTCGATGCGTCCACCCTCAAGGCCGATGTCATCAAGGGCCTCGACCTGATGATCGTGCGGGAAAGCACCGGCGGCATCTACTTCGGCGAGCCGCGCGGCGTGGAAACCATGGCCAACGGGGAAAAGCGGGGCTTCGACACCGAAACCTACACCACCGGCGAAATCCAGCGCGTGGCGCGGGTCGGGTTCGAGTTGGCCCGCAAGCGGCAGAACAAACTGTGCAGCGTGGAAAAAGCCAACGTCATGCAATCCGGCCTGTTCTGGCGCCAGACCGTCGCCGCGCTGGGCGCCGCCGAATACCCGGATGTCGCGCTGTCGCACATGTACGCGGATAATTGCGCCATGCAGTTGGTGCGCAACCCGCGCCAGTTCGACGTGATCGTGACATCGAATATCTTCGGCGACCTGCTGTCCGACCTCGCCTCTATGCTGACCGGTAGCCTCGGCATGCTGCCATCCGCCACGCTGGGCGCCATCCAGCCGTCCGGCAAACGGCATGCGCTGTATGAACCGATCCACGGCAGCGCCCCCGATATCGCCGGCAAAGGGGTCGCCAATCCGTTGGCCCAGATCCTGAGTTTCGCGATGCTGCTGCGCTATTCCTTCGGCATGGACGAAGACGCCGCGCTGATCGAGAAAGCCTGCGTCAACGTGTTGGGATCCGGCTTGCGGACCGCCGACATCATGGGCCCGGCCACCGCGCGCGTCGGTACGGGCGTGATGGGCGAGTCGATCCTGCGGGAATTGGAAAAACTCGCCGCCTAACAAATCCCCGAAAGGGGGTTGCCCTGGGGGGGCGGTTCGGTTAGACACCGCCCCTCGGTTGCGCCCGTAGCTCAATTGGATAGAGCACCAGACTACGAATCTGGGGGTTGGAAGTTCGAGTCTTTCCGGGCGCGCCAGTTTCTCCGTCGACGTCCGCATGCGGTCTTGCGGCAAGTCCGGAGCCTTCGGATCATTGTCAGTTCAGCCCGCAGGCGCCGCGCCAGCCGCAGCGTCTACTGTCCCTTGAAAACCGGCTGCCGCTTTTCCAACTGAGCGCGCCGCGCTTCCCTGGCATCCTCGGTCCTGGAAAGCTCGTAGGTGAAATTCTGCTCGAACCGGTAAGCGTCTTTCGGCGGCATCAGTTCCACCAGATTGGTGCTCAGCTTCGCCCGATTGATCCCCGTCGGGCTTTTCGACGCAATCCGCTCGGCCATTTTCAACGCCGCCGGCAGCAGTTCGTCCGGCGCCCACACCGAGTCGAGGATGCCCAGCCGATACAACTCGCTGGCGGGCAGCCGATCGCCGGTGAACATCAGCCGACGCACGAAGGATTTGCTGAATAACTGATTGAGCATGGCCGCGCCGCCGGCCAGACCGACGTCGATCTCCGGCATGCCGAACACCGCAGTTTCCGAGGCCATCATGATGTCGCACGCGGCCATCAGCCCGAAGCCGGCGCCGAGTGCCGCACCGTTGACGGCAGCGATGACCGGCTTGAGGCATTCTTTGATCGAATTCCCGGTTTCCCGGGTGACGCGGTTGTGGTGCCAATAGGTGCCCGGCACGCCGGCGTCCGGCCGTTGCTTCAGATCGGCACCGGCCGAGAAAATCTTACCCTGCGCGGTCAGCACCACCACCCGGATGTCGGGGCGATCGGTGGCCTCGTCGAAAATATCGATCAGGCGATGGCGCATCTCGGCGTCGATCGCATTCACCGGCGGGCGGTTCAGCGTCGCCACCGCGACATAATTCGATACTTCCAGCTTCACGACATCGGACGACATGGCGATTTCTCCCTCCCGACCAGTGTATCGCGGGGTGGGGCTGCACGCTATCCGGCGCACCCACCCGGTCTGACAAACACGCAGACGGTCGGGTCGTCGAGATGGCCGGTGCCGTGGCAGCGGTGGCGGACGAAGCCCGGCAACCCGTCGGCAGGCGATCCCATCAAGACGTTGAATGCATCGGTATGCTCGGCCAGCGCCGGTCCGGGATATTGCGGCACCGAGCGCCCGAGCAGCATGCTCTCCAGGGGTAGGACGATGGGCGAGCCCGGGATGGTCTGGGCGCGGTCCCATGTTTCGAAATAAATCGGCAGATCGCGCCGCCAATAGGTGTAGCCGCCCGTTCGGTAGACCCAGATGCTGCGGATCGCCAGGCCGCAAGCGCCCTCGAATGAGCGTGCCGTTGCGGTTGCCGCCAGCATCGACGCATCGCGGTGCCAATCGTCGGCCGCGGTCGCGCGCGACAAAGTGCCCCAGCCAAGCGTGAGCGCGAGGACCAGTGCCAGCACAGTCGGGATCGGCCATGCGGCTCGGCTGGGCGCGTAGCGCTCGACCAGGATGGCAATCCCTACGCCGATCGGGACCGGCAACGCGACGTTTGCCAACAGGATAAAGCGAAGCTCCTTGTGCGCCGGCAGCATGTGCAGGCCGATGGTAAGCGCCACCGTCAATGCCACCGCCGGGACAAGCCGAGCGCCCAGGATCGCCAGTCCCACCGCCACCGGGGTCGCTGCCCCCCAGGCGACCAGGAAATATTGCAGGTAATACGACCAGTGCTCCGCCCCCATTGCCTGGCTGAAACCCTGCGGACCATTGCGCAGGTAGTTCAGCCAGACCGACTGAAAGGGCGCCCCCCAGGTCAACAGATCGAGCAACCCCAACGTCGGGACAACGACCGCAAGCCCCGCCAGCACAACCGTGCCCAGCGCTCGGGGCGTAGGCGCATATTGCCACAATGCAACAACGGCGAGGATGGGCGCGTATTGGTAGCGCAGGGCGCAGGCCAGCCCGAACAGCAGCCCCGCCCGCGCCGGCCGGTGGGCGAAGGCGATCGCCAGCATGGCCGCATCGGTTGCCAGCCCGTCTGTCATGATAACCGGCGCGTAATAGATCGCTTGTGGCGACAGGGCGCACAAAACCCCCACCGCCAGCGCCGCGCCCCGTCCTGCGCTCCGCTCGGCGATCCGGTAGCCGGCGTAGGGAATGGCGAGCGAGGCGAGGATGCAGAGGATGCGCAGCACCGCGATGCCGGTGCGGGGATCGGGATCGAGCAGAGCAACCGCGCGCAGGATCGCGGCGATGCCGCCCGGCAACAGCCAGGACCGAATGCCGTCGATATACTCCCAGGTCACGACCCCGCTGCCGAACGCGAGGCGTTGGGCGGGTTCCAGGTACTGAAACGTCTCGTCGGGGAAGGCGATATAGGTGTGCGTCGCAAAGGCACACAGGCGTATGCCGAGCGCGACGATCAGCACCGCCGCCAGAGGCGATGAGAAAAGAGATTTTGGCACAGGCAAAGCGGGCGGCAAAATCAGCCGCGCCGGGCGCGGGGCGATGGGTGGGGATCGCTCGCCGGCTTGGCCAAGGGCGCAGCCGATATCGTATCCGGCCGGTTTTGCGCGACCGCAGGCGCGGCCTCTGCGCCGCGGTAAACGACGTGATCCTCGGTGCGAAACAACACCTCACCCTCCCAGGGCATATCGGCGGGAAGCAGGAAATACGCCCCTGTAGCCACCCCGCTCGGGCCGGCAGCGAGATAGGCCCGGCGCTGCGCATTGAGCGGCGCCCAGGCAATATAGGGGTTGGAGTGGATTTCCGGCGGGGCGACCAATTGCCGGCCGGCGGCGATCACCGTCGCGGCGGCGGGGCCCATCTGGTCGGCCTCGGGCGGCAGCAGGGTCACGAAGCGGGCCGCCGGACGGGTGTTGGCAACGATCCAGGCATAGGCCGCCCGATCCATAATCGCCCCCGGCCGCACCAACGTACCGGCGCGGGCATCGCGATCCCACGGTTGGACGAACAGGCCCACAACGCCGGCCGCGATCGCAAGACCTGCGGCAGCGGCGGCGATCGGCCGCATGCGCGGCGCCAGCCGGGTGGCCAGCAGCGAGAGGGCATAGCCGGTCGCACAAGCCTCCGCCGCTTGGAGGTAGACATGGAAATGGTGCGGGGCGATCGCGAGCACCCGGCAGGCGGTGCCGTCGATCACTCCATCGGCACAAAGCGACCGGCGGGCAAGAAATACCAGGCAAATACCGACCCACGCACCGAACAACGCCAGCACCCCGGCCGGCACCCGCGCTCGGGTATACACCAACCAGCCGAGAGACAGCACGGCCGGCAGACTGAGCAATGCCATCCGCCCGGGTGCGGCGAACAGCGGATGCATCCAGGCGCCCGGAACGGGATTGGCGATGTGCAGGCGGTAATCGATCAGCAGCGGCGCGAGGAACGGCAGCGCCCACAGCAGCGCGACCGCCCCGGTGCCGACCAACCACAGCAACGCGCGGCCCCGTCGTCCGGGCTGTGCGAGGGCCAAGGCCGAGACCATGCCGGTCAACAGGATCGCCGGGACGGTATGGGCCAGGAAAACCACCCCGATCGAGCAGCCGATGCCGATCGCGCCGCCGATCCGCAGCGCGGGCGTCAGGCGGTGAATGGCCATCGTGGCCAGGAAGAACAGCGGCCAGGCCAAGGCGGGGGTGAAGGTCCATGGGGTGTAGCCGGCGGCTTCGTCCCCGCTCATGACCGATCCGCCGAACAACACCATGACCCCAGCCGCCGCCGCCGCCGCCCAGGTGCCGAACAATTGCCGGTTCAGCAGGAAAAACGCAGCCGGCGTCGCGAGGTTCAGCCCGACTCCGGCGGCGTTCCACAGCGGCAAGGGGTCGCTGTCGGACAGAAAGGCGACGGCCGCCGCGATCACGTGGAACAGCGGCGGATACCAACGCCAGGCGCCGGCCATGGCAGGATCGCCCCAGGCGTTGCCGTCCAGGATGCCGCGAATGAAGCCGATATCGCGCACCGTATCGGCATCGGTCGGGACGGTCAGCCCGTGTGCGAACCATAGCCCGCGCGCGGCGCACAGCAGCAGCAGGGCGCATAGCGCAAGCCATGGCAGCCTGCCGGTTTCGGGGTTCGGGTCGCGCAGCATTCTCGCTCCAGGCGCAGGGGACCTGAAGTCGCAGGCAAAAACCGCGCCAATTGCTATGTTCGGGGCATCCGCCCATCGAGGACCCGTAAACGGTAACCCCAACAGCGGGACGAGATTATGGCCGTTGAATGAGTTCGATCGCATAACCGTCGGGATCGCGCACGAAGGCGATGATCGTGGTGCCGAATTGCACCGGACCGGCGGGACGGGTGACGGCACCGCCGGCGGCCGCAGCACGCACACAGGCGTCGGCGACGTCGGGTACGCCGACAGCCAGATGGCCGAACGCCGTGCCGGGTTCGTATTTCTCGACGCCGTAATTGTACGTCAGCTCGATTGCGGTGTTGTCGTCCTCGTTCCCGTAGCCGACGAAAGCGAGGGTATATTTGCCGTCCGGCACGTCGCGGCGGCGCAGTTCGTGCATCCCGAACGCCTTGCAATAGAAATCGACGCTGCGCTGCAGGTCGCCGACGCGCAGCATGGTATGCAGAAAACGGCTCATGTTGGTGAACTCCCTCGATCGATCTCGTGCGGATCGAGACCTAGCAGAAACAACCCGGCCTTGTCTGCCGCAACGACGGTCGCATCGCGATCGACCAGAATGACGCCGCCCGCTTCGAAGGCGATGCCGCGCAGCCCGGCGGCGGCAGCGACGGCGACGGTATCCGGGCCGATCGTCGGCAGATCGGCCCGCCGTTCCTGCCCGGGTTTGACGACTTTGACCAACACCCCGCCGGGTCCGGTTCGAGCCAGCGGGCCACAGCGGGCGAGCATGGCGTCAGTGCCCTCGACGGTTTCGACAGCGAGGACGAAGCCCTGCTGCACCACACACCCCTGCCCCACATCGACCGCCCCCAGCGCTCGGGCCACCGTCCCGCCGCGCGCGATATCGGCCATCGCGGTGGCGTCGGGGGCGACCCGACCGAGCAGACCGCGGGGACCGAGGGCTTCTTGTAGGATTTCGTGGGCGCCGATGACGCAGAAGCCTTCCTCACCGAGGATTTTGATGGCGGCTGCCAGCAGCCCGTCGTCGCCCGCGAACGCGGCCCGCCCGACACGGGCCAATAATTTGGTGCCGGTGGCATCGGGGCGCAGGTCGAACAGGCCGGGCCGGCGCACCGGGCCGATCATAACAAGGTCCTGACACAGGTTTGTCCGCAGCGCGGTCAGGATACGCCCCATCGCGCCGATACGGATGACCTCGTGCGGCCAGGGCGGCAGGCGGGCGGTATCGACGAAACCTTCCAAGCCGACGACGAAAACGGCGCGACCTGCTGCCTGGGCGGCAGAGGCGACCTGAAACGGCAGGCTGCCGCCGCCGGCGAGAATACCAAGAGTGCGCGGTGCTTCGGATCGATCGGTCATTCCGTCCAATAGCGCAAAATGCTGCGTGCGCGAAGGTTGCCTCTTTCCTGTTGCCGCCATAGGGTTAAGGTGGATTACCGGATGCGGCGGCCTCGGACCGCCCTAGCAGCATGAGGATACGCGCATGAGTGGCACCCCCCCGAAGACCGTGACCATCACCCTCGATGGTACGAACCGCAAGCTGACGATTCCGCTTATGCACGGCACGGCCGGTGCGGACGTGTTCGATATTCGCAAGCTTTACAACGAGCTGGGCGTGTTCACTTACGATCCCGGCTACGGCGCCACCGCATCGTGCGAAAGCAAGATCACCTATATCGACGGCGACGTCGGCGTGTTGCAGTACCGCGGCTATCCGATCGAGCAGTTGGCGGAAGGGTCGAACTTCCTGGAAGTCTGCTACCTGCTGCTGAACGGCGAACTGCCGAACCCGGCGCAGGCGGCGGAGTTTAACAAAGGCGTCATGCACCACACCATGTTGCATGAACAAATCCGCAGCTTTTACAACGGGTTTCGCCGCGACGCCCACCCGATGGCGGTGATGTGCGGCGTGGTTGGCGCGTTGTCCGCCTTCTACCACGACAGCCTGGACATCAACGACCTGCAGAGCCGCCGCATCAGCGCCTTCCGCCTGATCGCCAAACTGCCGACGATCGCCGCCTGGGCCTACAAATACACGGTCGGCCAGCCGTTCATGTATCCGCGCAACGACCTGACCTACGCGGAAAACTTCCTGTACATGTTCCACGCCGTGCCGACCGAGGAATACACGGTCAACCCGGTGCTCTCGAAGGCGATGGATCTGATCATGATCCTGCACGCCGACCACGAGCAGAATGCTTCGACGTCCACCGTGCGTCTGGCCGGCTCGACGGGCGCCAATCCGTTCGCCTGCATCGCCGCCGGCATTGCCAGCCTGTGGGGCCCCGCGCATGGCGGTGCGAACGAAGCGGTGTTGAAGATGCTGGCCGATATCGGCCACGTCGACAACATCCCCGAATTCCTGTCCGAGGTGAAGGACAAGAACAACCACGCCAAGCTGATGGGCTTCGGCCACCGCGTCTATAAGAACTACGACCCGCGCGCCAAGATCATCCAGAAGGCCTGCCACGACGTTCTGCACGAGCTGGGGATCGAGGGCGATCCGCTGCTCGATCTGGCGATGGCGTTGGAAAAGATCGCGTTGACCGATCCGTACTTCGTCGAACGCAAGCTGTATCCGAATGTCGATTTCTATTCGGGCATCATCCTGAAGGCGATGGGCTTCCCGACCAGCATGTTCACCGCGCTGTTCGCCCTTTCGCGCACCGTCGGCTGGATCACCCAGTGGAACGAGCTGATCGAGGACCCGGAACAGCGCATCGGCCGTCCGCGCCAGATCTACACCGGCCCTGCCGAACGCAATTTCGTGCCGCTGTCGGCGCGGAGTTAAACCGCGAGCACGGCAGGTCGCGTCCTGCCGGACTCGATTCCAGAACCGAAGAAGCCGGGGGCCAGTCCCCCGGTTTTTTTTTGCGTTCGGCTCGGCAGAATTATCCACAGGCTGGGGACAAAATTATCCACAGGATGTTGATAGATTGCTGTAGCAACGGCTATCAAGTCTATCGCAACGCAACAAACTCTAAAATTAGAATAAAAAATGCCATTTTTGTAATATTGAACATAAAAAGAACAGCGCCCACAAAAGACGCAGTCTCGATTCGTCACGACGGCAAAGGCTTAACCGATGGTTAATTTATGCCTTGTAATCCGGCGCCTCGCTCTTCAAAATACATCTATAGGTTGTATTCCTATGATTTTGTAACGGGAGGCATGTGTGAGCGACCGATTAGCGCTTGATAACCTGGTCAGAAGCCGACTGAAGCAATGGCCCCAACGCCCGCCGGGACTGAAGCAACGGCCCGGCCAAAATGCGTGGCTTCGCTGCCGGCCGAGCGCCGATTCCAAGCAAGTACACCCGTTTCTCAAGCTGCCGGGCAGCAACAATTGGCGCACCTTGCCCGATGGGCTGTGGCTCAATTTCGGAGGCACGCCGGAGGATCCCTTTGTGGATATCTTTGCAATCGAGGCCTGCAGCACCACCCAAAACCTGTTGGATAAGCGGTCGCGTTTCGCCCCGAGCACGCATTCGATGCTGGCCTTCTGCCCAATCCCCTGGCTGCTGGCCCCGGTGACTCCCGGCGATCCGACCCCGCGCTGGCGCATCACCGGCATCTTCCGGGAACAACCCACGCAGCCCGCCACCTTGCCGGTGCGCGAGATGCGGGTGCTCTACGGACTCAAGAGCAGGGACTACACGGGGTTCATACGCACCCAGCTTGCCCATGCGCACGAATTCTTCATGCCGCTGGAAACGCTGACGGAGGAAAACAGCGAACAGAATCCGGCCTTGCGCGCTTTGGTCAAGCGCGCCTCGATCACCGCCAACTTCCTACGCTGCTGACCGCCATCGGGATAATGTCGGGTGCCCGAACCGCTGCGGCGATCGGCGCCCGCGACCGAGGTCAGCGCGGATATAAATCGGGCCGGTCGGTGATGATCCCGTCCACACCCCAACCGATCAGCCGCCGCATCGCCGCAGTCTCGTTGACCGTCCACGGCAGCACCAGAAGACCGAGGTCGTGGGCCTCCGCGATTTCGTCCTGGGTTAACGCGGCATACTCCGGTGCCCAGATCGCCCCGCCCTCGGCCGCCACCGCGCGGGGGACCGAGCCGCCGAAATCCGAGGGAACCGGGCCGCCCCACCAGAGATGGGCGTCGCGCACCGTCTCCGGTCGGGTCAACCAGGCCAAACGGATGTCGGCGCGGGTCCGCCGCACATGACGTGGGCCGCGCCAATCGAACGACTCCAAATCGATGCGCGATGCTGCCCCGGCCGCATCGACCACGGCCAGGGTGGCGTCGGCCAAATCCGCAGGCGACGCCGTGCGATCGGGAAAGCGCGGATCGGTCTTCAACTCGATCGTGAAACGCATCGCCGCATCGAGCCGCAGAACCTCCGCCAATGTAGGAATGCGGGCGCCGTCGCAGGGCTGTTGCAGCGGGAATTGCGCGGTATAGGCCGCCCCCGGCCGCAGCCGCCCGACGTCGAACGTTTGCAGCGCCTCCCAGGTCAGATCGCGCAGCGCCGATCCTGGTCCGGGCAACCACACGCCCGTCGCGTCGCGCACGATATCGGGGTTCAAACCCAGATCGTGCGACACCACGGCCACGCCGTCGGCCGTCAGCCCCACATCCAGTTCGATCGCATCGATGCCCAGTGCGAGCGCCGCGCGGAAGCCTTCGATCGTATTCTCGGGGAATAATCCGCGCGCACCGCGGTGACCTTGAAGACCGAGCGGCAAGACAATGTTAGAATGGGGCAAACGGGACCTCGGAGAAACCAGTATGGACTACACCACGTTCGGGCGGACAGGTTTGCGCGTCAGCGTCGCGGGCCTGGGGTGCGGCGGGTTCAGCCGCCTGGGACTCACGGCCGGTGCGAGCGAAGACCACGCGATCGGTATCGTGCGCGGGGCGTTGGATTTAGGGGTAAACATCGTCGATACCGCATCGGTCTACGGCACGGAAGAGGTCGTGGGCAAGGCGTTGCGCGACGTCCCCCGCGACAGCGTGGTCATCTGCACCAAGGCCTCGAAGCCCGCCGGCGACAAACATTTCAGCGTCGAGAAGATACTGGAAAGCCTAGACGCGTCTTTGAAGCGGCTACAGGTGGACCATGTGGACGTGTTCCAATTGCACGCCGTTCCGCCGGATGCCTATGACTATGTGCGCGCGGAAATCGCGCCGGCCCTGCTGCGGGAAAAGGAAAAGGGAAAATTCCGCTTCCTCGGCATCACGGAAACCGCCCCCAACGACCACGAGCAGGAAATGCTGGGCCGAGCAAGCCAGGATGGGATTTGGGACACGGCGATGCTGGCGTTCCATCTGATGGATCAGGTCGCCCGCAACCAGGTGTTTCCCCATACCATGGCACACGGCGTCGGCACGCTGACGATGTTTGCAGTCCGATCGATCTTCGCCCGCCCAGACCAATTATCCGACACGATGAAGGGCCTCGCCGCCGCCGGGCTGGTGCCGGCCGAACTCGCCCAGCGCGGAAATCCGTTGGATTTCCTGGTGCACGAGGGCGGGGCGAGCAACGTGACCGACGCAGCCTACCGCTATGTGCGCCACGAGCCCGGCGTCGATGTCGTGCTGTTCGGCACCGGCAGCCACGAACACATGCGCACCAACATCCAATCCATCCTGAAACCGCCCTTGCCGGACGCCGATCGCGCCCGCCTCGCGACCCTGTTCGGCCATCTGCGCGGCGTCGGACTGCAACTACCGCCACCGCGTGCCTGACCCGCATTTGCTGCGGTGCGGAATTTTCTTGCCATTTCTGCCGATCCCCGGCATATGCCGCTGGTCTTTCCGCGATTGCGCGATTGGCCTGCCCTTTTCGGCGGGCCCTCCCGGGAATATCTCAGTCGAAACGCGTTCGTCCCCATTATCGCGCGGGGCGACGGACATTCAGGCGACCGCATCCGGACAAGGGTCCGGCGGCGCTGGAGCTACCATACATCGTGACCCAAACTACGTTTGCGACCCTCGGCTTGGCCGAGGATCTTCAACGCGCGCTCGTTGCGCATAAATTCTCCATTCCCACGCCCATCCAGGAACAAGCGATCCCCGCCCTCCTCGCCAAGCGCGATCTGCTCGGCCTCGCGCAGACCGGCTCCGGCAAGACCGCCGCGTTCTCCCTGCCTTTGATGCAGCATCTGTCGGCGGAAAACGTCCGATCGATGGCGTTCGGCACGCGCGCGCTGATCCTGGCGCCGACCCGCGAACTGGCCCTGCAAATCGACGAAGCCATTCGCACCTTCGGCAGCCAATCCCGCCTGCGCACTGTCGTCATCATCGGTGGCGCCAGCCGTTTCAAACAGGTCGAAGCCATGCGGCGCGGCGCGGATATCGTCATCGGCACCCCGGGCCGGGTCTGCGATCTGATGCAGACGCGCGAATTGAACCTGTCGAACGTGCGCCAGTTCGTGCTGGACGAAGCGGATCGGATGCTCGACCTCGGCTTCATTCGTGACATCCGCAAGATCGTTGCCGTGCTGCCGGCGCAACGCCAGTCCGCACTGTTCTCTGCCACCATGCCGTCGGAAGTCGCCACTCTGGCCAACGGCCTGCTGCGCGACCCCGTTCGGGTCGAGATCGAGCGGGTGGAAGCCACCGCGCCGAAGATCGACCAGACCGTCTACCATCTGGCGATTTCCGGCAAACTGCCGCTGCTGGGCAGGCTGCTGGAAGACTCTGCGCTCAGCCGGGTGATCGTGTTCACCCGCACCAAGCACGGGGCCAACAAGGTTTGCGAAACCCTGGAAACGGCGGGACATCGTGCCAACGCCCTGCATGGCAATAAAAGCCAGCCGCAGCGCGAAAAAGCGCTCGACCAGTTTCGCTCCGGTCGCGCTCGGGTCCTCGTCGCCACCGATATCGCCGCGCGCGGGATCGATGTGACCGGCGTGACCCATGTCATCAACTACGACGTCCCGGTCGAGCCCGAGAGCTACGTCCATCGCATCGGCCGCACCGCGCGCGCCGGCGCTGCGGGCCACGCAATCACGTTCTGCGACGGATCGGAACGCGGCACGCTCCGCGCGATCGAGCGTCTGATCGGCGGACCGATCCCGGTGGCCGAGGGCAGCGGCCCGCCGCAACCGCAAACCGCGCCGATCGATCCGCGTCAAAATCGCAATCGCGGGCCCAAGCCCAACCAAGGGGCGAAGCCGGCGCAAGGCCAGCGGCGCCCTTACGTTCAGCGCGGCGTTCGCTCTGCGGCGTAAATGACGACGACCATCTACGTCGATGGCGATGCCTGCCCGGTGCGGGAGGAGGTTTACAAAATCTCCGACCGCCTGGGTTTGCCGGTCTTCGTCGTCTCCAACGGCTCCCGGCCGATCCGCCCGACGGGTCGGCCGCTGGTGCAACTCGTTACCGTCGAAGCCGGCGCCGATATCGCCGACGACTGGATCGCGGAACGGATCGAGCAGACCGATGTCTGCGTGACGTCCGACATTCCGCTCGCGTCCCGCTGCCTGGCCAAATCGGCCCGCGCTTTAGCACCGAACGGCAAGGTCTGGACCGCCGACAATATCGGCAACGCGCTCGCCGGGCGCGCCGTGTCCCAGCATATGCGGGAACTCGGCATGGCGACCGGCGGCCCCGCCCCATTGACGAAACAAGACCGTTCCCGCTTCCTGAGCGCGCTGGACAGCGCCGTACAGGCGGCGAAACGGGGGTAAACGGCATGGTTGACAAGGTTCTCGGCGTTCTCGGCGGCATGGGCCCGTTGGCCAGCGCCCAGTTCATGCTCCGCCTGACCTTGCTGACCCAAGCCGATCGCGACCAGGATCATATCCCCGCAGTCCTGTGGTCCGACCCGAGGGTGCCGGATCGCACCCGTGGCAAACTATCCGGCGGCGCCGATCCCTTGCCCTGGCTGATCCGTGGGATCGAGGGTTTGAAGCAAGCCGGGGTGGGTGCGATCGCCATTCCTTGCAACACCGCGCACGGCTGGTATCGCGAAATGGCGGAGGCTGCGGCGATGCCGATCCTGCACATCGTCGATGCCGCCGCCACCGATCTGGCGCGTTTGGGAATCCGGCCGGGCAAGATCGGTCTGATGGGCACGGCCGCGACGCTGGCGATGCGGCTCTATCAGGAACAGCTGTCGGATCGGGGATGGACGTGCATCGTGCCGGACGACGAGCAAATGGCCCGCTATGTGACCCCGTCGATCGGCTTGGTGAAGGCCAATCGGGTGGCGGAGGCGTACGAACCCTTGGCCAAGGTCGCCAACGACCTCGCGGCGCGCGGTGCGACGGCGGTGGTGCTGGGTTGCACCGAAATCCCATTGGGTATTCAAGCGGGGCCGGCCGACGGCCTGCACGCCCCGGTTGTCGATACGATCGATGCCTTGGCCCGCGCGTCTATCGAATGGGCGCGCGGGGGTTAGGCGTCGATCAGAAGTCCGTCTTCAAGCGCAGGAAGAAGGCGTTGTCGGTCGTGGTCTGACCGTAGGTGTAGTCGTAGACCGCGCTCAGGACGAACGGCCCTGCCTGCGAGATCGTCAGACCGGCACCGACATTGGCCAGATCGGCATCGCGTGCCGGGCCGGTCACGTTGAACGCGCCGCCCGATGGGAAGGACGCCGATGTCGTGATGCGGCTGGTGATCAGGTTACGCACGTAATAGGCGTGCACCTCGGGGGTGAAGGTCCAACCGGAGGTCTGGGTCAGCGGATAGGCGGCGCGACCGCCGAGCTTGAGCTGCATGACGTCGAGGTGTTGGTCCGCGACATTCAGGTTGAACAGCCCGGCACCGGACGTCCGGTGCGCGTCCACATCGAGGTGGATTTGCTGGAAGGTGACGTTCGGCGTCAACACCAGACCGGCCGCGTGCCAGTCGTAACCGCCGGTAATCTTCGTGCTGAACTGCACACCGGTATAATCCGAGTTACGCTGCGTGCCGAAGGCGCTGATATTTTCCTTGGTGTTGTACCAGTGGTAGCCGAAGGCACCGATGCCATCGACGAAGAACCCGTTCTGGAACCAGGTGGCATAGACGCCGGCCTGCGCGAGCAGATCGCCGGTTTTGTTGCCGGCCTGCAGGCCCGAGAAGCTGACATCGGTGTTCGACAGCGACAGCGCCACACCCAGGCGCATGTCGGGTCGGATCAGGGTGTCGGCACCCGCCGCTACACCGTAGGATGTCGCGGTAAAGCCGGCCACGCCTTCTTTGACGCCTTGGCTGAAGCTCTCGCCGAAGGGGCGCGCCCATGCGGTGAAGCCGCGTCCGGTTTCGTCGCCGGCAGACATGCCCTCGTTTTGCAGCAGGGCGTAGACGCGATTATCGACCGAGGTGGTCAGACCGCCATTGTTGGTCAGAGCCGAACTCAGGAGCGCTTGCGCGGTGCCGAGCTGCGACGGCTGCAATTGCGAGAAGAACAGGGTCTTTTGCGCCGGCGTCATGGCATTCAAGCTGTTCAGGATGGATTCGCCCGCCGAACGGTTGTTCGCGAGGCTATCGATCAACCCTTGCAAGCCGCGAGCGGCATTCAATTCGTTTTGCAGACCCGTGCTGATCAGGCCTTGTCCGGTCCCGACGACCGCAGCCTGATACGCGGTATCGATCTGTTGCGTGGAGGGGGCGGCGAAGCTGATCACCAAGGTGTTGGCGGCCTTCGACGCCAGCGGGTTTTGCAGCCAGGGATCGGCGCTGTCGCTGGATACGGTCGGGGTCGGCGAGAGCGTCAACGCACCGCCGGCGGACACCGCGACGAAGGATGTCAGGGTGCTGGGGCCGACGAAATGCAGCGCCACACCGGTGCCGGTGCTTGCGAAGCTCGCGCCGCCGCCGATGGTCAGCGACCCCGTGGTGTTGCCGGCGACGGTGACCCCGAGTTGTCCGGTCGTGCCCTGGTTGTAGCTGCCGGTAATGCCAGCGGCGTTCGTCCCAATGTTGAGCATGCCGAGATTGGAGACCACGCTCGCGCCGATGGTCCCGTTCAGCGCAACGGACCCGGGGGCCGCGATATTGAACGTGCCATTGTTGGTCATGGCGATCCCGCCGGAGCCGACGATCAGCGCCCCGGTGTTCAAATTGACCGTCCCGACCGTCGAGATCGTCGAGCCTGCCGCGATAGTACCACCCGACCCAAAGTTCATATTGACGGTGTTGGCGCCGTTATTGCCGACGATATTGCCGGTCAGCGTGCCGCCGTTCAGGTTGACGGTTTGCCCTGCGCCGGCGCTTTGCAACGCGATGCCCCCGACGACCGAGCCGTTGTTCGTGAACACGGTTGCGGCGGTGGAGACGGACAGGTCAATCGCGGTGCCGCTGCCATTCGCAGCCCCACCCTGGATCAGCCCGCTCGCGGCATTGGAAATCGTGCCCGACACTGTACCGCCGGCGGCGACACCGATGGCCGCCCCCCCGGTGGACAGCACGGTTCCGGTATTCGTCAGGCCGGCGACGGTGCCTCCGCTAACGATGGTCACACCGGAGCCAAGGCCCGTGATCAGGCCGCTATTGACGACCGAGCCGGTATTGCCCGCGACGCTCAGCCCCGTGCTACCGGCGCCGGTCCCGGACATTGTGCCGGTGTTGCCGATGCCAGCGACCGTTCCGGTGCTGGCGATGGTGACGCCGCCGCCGGGGCCGGTGATCAGGCCGCCGTTGGTGAGCGAGCCGCCATTGCCGACGACGGTCAACCCGAAGGTGCCGGCGCCCGTGCCAGACATGGTGCCGGTGTTGCCGATGCTGGCAACGGACCCGGTGCTGGCGATGGTGACGCCGCCGCCTGGGCCGGTGATCATGCCGCTATTGCTCAGCGCGCCGCCGCTGCCTGCAACGGTCAGGCCCGACGTGCCCACACCCGTGCCAGACATGGTGCCGGTATTGCCGATGCCGGCGACGGTTCCGGTGCTGGCGATCGTAACGCCGCCGCCCAGACCAGTGATCAGGCCACCGTTGGTGAGCGAACCTGCGTTGCCTGCAACGGTCAGGCCCAACGCGCCCGCCCCGGTGCCAGACATGGTGCCGGTGTTGCCGATGCTGGCAAGCGTTCCCGTGCTGGCAATGGTGACGCCGCCACCCAGACCAGTGATCAGGCCACCGTTCGTGAGCGAACCTCCGCTGCCTGCAACGGTCAGGCCCGACGCGCCCGCCCCGGTGCCCGACATGGTGCCGGTGTTGCCGATGCCGGCGACGGTTCCGGTGCTGGCGATGGTGACACCGCCGCCCAAGCCCACGATCGTGCCGCTATTGGTGAGCGACCCGGTATTGCCGGCGACGTTCACCGCCTGGCTGCCCGCCCCGGTGCCGGAGAGGGTGCCGCCGTTGACGATCGGACCGGTCGTTCCGGTGGTCGCAACATTGATCGCGCCACCCGGACCGGTGATCAGGCCGTTGTTGGTCAGTGTGCCGGTGTTGCCGGCGACATTCAAACCGTAAGTGCCGGGTCCGGTGGCGGCCAGGGTGCCGCCGCTGTTGTTGGTCAGGACGGTCAGCGAACCGCCGCTGAGGACCGTGACGCCCGAAGTCGTGCCTTGGAACAAGCCGGTATTAGTCAGGGTGCCGAGCGCGCCGCCGATCTTCAGGCCGGTGTCGGTGGCGATCACCGTCCCACCGGCGTTGTTCGTGAAGCTACCGATGTTGCCGCCGGTGAAGACGTTGACACCGACGCCATTGCTGCCGTTCGCGGCCACCTGCCCGTTATTGACCAACCCGACGAGAATGCCGGACACGCCAAGGGCCGTGCCGTTCGAGCCGTTGGCAGAGATAGTGCCAGCCGCAGCGTTCGTCACCGCCTGCACCAATCCGCCAGCGGCGATCGTCATACCCGTGCCGCCCGCGCCCGAAGCATCGACCGTCCCGGTGTTGGTGACGCTGAGCAGAGCGCCCGTCGGGCCGACGCTGACACCCGCGCCATTCGACCCGGTCGATTGGATCAAGCCGGTATTGCCCAAGGTGGTGACGGTGCCGACGATGCTCGCGCCGATGCCCGCGCTGCCGGTGGCCTGGATGGTGCCGCCCGTGTTGTTCAGGGTGCCGACGGAACCCGCCGACACGACCTTGAGGCTGGTGCCGCCTGCGCCACTGGTGAGAACCCGACCCTGGTTGGTCAATGTCGTCACATTGCCGGAGACGGCAATGCCGATGCCGAGACTGCCGGCCGAACCGATCGTGCCGGTCAATGCGTTGGTCAGGGTGCCCATGTTGCCGGTTGCGGCAACGCTAATACCGGTGCCGGAGACGCCGTCGGCAGTAATCTGCCCTTGGTTGTTAAGGCTCGACAGCGCGCCGGCAACGTTCACGGCAACAGCCGACGTGCCGTTCGCGATAATCGCCCCGGTCGCGGTGTTCACCAGGCTCGGCACGATCGCCGAGGTGCCGACATTGATCGCCATACCGCCATCGCCGGCCGCCGAAATGGTGCCCGCATTGCTGACGCTGCCGACCGACGTGGCGATGTTCAACCCGACGCCGTTGGTGCCGGTCGCGGTGATGAGACCGGCCGCATTGTTGGTAATCGTGCCGACCGAACCGCCGGCCCCTGCCGTGCCGACGACCACGCCGGCGGCGGAACCGGTGATGGTACCCGTGTTACCGAGGCTGGCGATGGTGCCGCCGGCGACCACAACCGCCGAACCCAGGGGGCCCGCCGCCGCGATGGTGCCGCCCGTCTGGTTGGTCAAAGTGCCGACCGAGCCGCTAGATACGACATTGACGGCGATGCCGGAGGCGCCGCCGGCGCGGACGATCGAGCTGTTGATCAAGCTGCCGATCCCGCCGGCCGCATTGATCGCCGTCCCCAGACTACCATTGGCCTGAATCAGCCCGGTGCCGGTGTTGGTGATCGTGCCCACCGACGTCGCGGTGACGACGCCGATCCCGATGCCGCCGGGATCCTGTTGCGACTGGATCGTTCCGTTATTGAGAATGAACGCCGCTGCCCCCGAACCCGTGGCTGCCGCCGGCTGGAACCCGGTCGCGGCGCCGGTGATCGTCAGGCTGCCGGCCCCGGTCGTGGTCAGCGAATCGCCGGCGCCCAATGTGACGAATGTCGTTGTGCCAGACTGCGCCGTTGTGACAGTGGTCGCGGTTTGTGCCCGGGCATCGCCCAATCCGCCGGCCATCGCGAAACCCGCGACCGACGCCAAAAGGGCCGCACGGCGCGAAGAAAAATATGTCTGAGCCAAAGAATCGTCCCCCAGGAGGCAGCGCTTTGCGGATTATCTATGGTTCCGTTGCGGTTGTCCACCGGAAGTCCGCCAAAGCACCGGCTCTGTATCGCCCAGTGCTACAAATGTCATGCATTGAACAGAAGTCAATTTCTGGAGACATCGGCCGGCGCGCAAGCCACCCGCTGCCCCAACAACGCCGGCCAACGCGCCGGCCACCCGTCGGCGTGGCCGACCTGCGACACAACCTCCGTCCTTATGCACTGCAATCGACGGAATCGCGATTCATACGATCGGGTAATATCCAGACCGACGACCGAATCTTCACCCCCAACAAAGTGCAATTGCGGTATAAATTGCAATCTATCGGTGTAGTCGGCTGGATTGAGGGAGCCGATAAGCGGCGTTGAACTCTGCCGAGACGTCCAAGCAGCGGTATCGAGGTTCGCCGCAACCGTGCGCAGCGTCGCAACATCGTGTCGCCGCGCCGCGACCAGCGCCGCAACCGCCCCGCCGCCGGAATATCCGACCAATGCCACCGACTGCGCACCGCTGCGTGCCAAAAGCCGATCGACAGCCAGATCGGCACTCGCGATCGCCGGTTCGGCATAGCGCCCGGCGGTCCAATAGAACGGCTCGCATGCCGGGTCGGACCCCGCCTCAATATACTGACACGGGCGCGCCAGATAAGCGACCGAGGCCGAGGGGTCGCGGATCGCCAGTTCCAATGCGATCGGCGACCAAGGGGTCGGATCGTCCGACGGGCGCGTCCGGGTCGACCACGCATGGCCATCGCCCTCGATATAAACGTGCAGAACCGGATCGGCGCCGAAGCGGGCATAGGCGACCAAATGGAACAAGCGGGTTTGGATATCCACCCGCTGCATACCAGCGGACGCCGCCAGACGCGCGGCGTTCGATCGCGCCTCTCGCCCATTAGCGCAGGCCGCGACGAGCAGGACGAGCCACAGCCGCAATAACATCGCGCCCGCCACCCGCACGCGCGCGCCACCACCCGGCTGGCGGGTGGCCAGACGCCGGGCCGGCGGCTCATTCGGATGGGCGATACGCATCGATCGTGGCCCGCACGGTGTTCGGCACCGGCACAACGGCATCGACGTGCTGCGCCAAAGCGGCGCGCATCGAGGCCACGCCGGCTTTCTCGGTCGCCGGATTGCCCAGGCGCGCGAGCCCTGTGTACCACTGGCACACACGATCGGCGGGGTGCATCGCATCGATCCGAGCGCACACGCCCTCGATCCGGGAAAACTGTTTGGTCAGGGCGAGGAAGGCCAGAAACGGCACCGCCACATCCGTCCGATCCGGCGCATGGGCGATCAGCCGCAGCACCGCCGGCTCCCACCGTGGCAGTTCCCGTTCGCGCAGCGGCGCGAGGGCGGTGTGCTCGTATTGGCCGATCAGATCGTTGCGCAGGGCCAGGGTCAGGGCGCGCAACCGGGTGCCGGCGCGACCCGCGACCGCCCAGGTATCGACCTCATCGAGCATTCGCCCATACCACTGCGCTTGCTCCGGCGTGACGGGTTGGCCGGATTGCAGGTGCGCGCCGACGAAAGCGGCCTCATTCAACGCCAGCCACCACAGATGCACGCCACCGCGCCCACGATCGGCGGGGAACCGACCGAAGATCGGAATTTCGGCCGGATTCTGCCGGCCCAGCGCCGCGAGCCGATCGCCGCCCGTGCGCGCGTCCTGCCAGGTCGCGACCCCGCCCATGGCGAGCACAGCGATCGCCGCCAACCCCAGGAAGCGCATCCAACCGCCCATCGGCACCGGGATGGGCGATCGCAGAACGCTGGCCGGCGCGCTTGTTGCCGCGATCGCCAGCGCCAAAAACGGGAAGCAGAGCATGAACGGGAACCAGAAGCACAGCGATCCCACAATCAGAAACCAGCCGACGGCGGCGATGCCTAGCATCCGCCGGCGGGCACCCGCGACGATCGTGGCGAAGAACGTCAGATACAGCCCGCCGGAGATCGCGCCGCCGCCCAAAACAGCCTCGAACACATCGTTATGGACGTGGAACGCGCCGGCGCCGAGACCCTCCCAATTCGGGTTCCACACGCCGTCGACGAAGCCGCGCACCGAAGGCAGGTAATTGTGCCAATAGAGCACGTCGTTGAAACTGCCCCAACCGAAGCCGGTCAGCCAGGCCGCCGGCCGATCCTGCAAGCCAAGCAGGGCGGCCCAGATCAGCAACCCGCGGGAGCGGACGGAATAGAGCGGGTCCCAATCGCCATAGGCCATGGCGGCGGCGATGGTCGCGCAGGTCAGCAGCAACGCGCTGACCGGCATCCAGGCCAAGATCCGCCGCGCCCGCGGAAGCGGCACGCCGCGCAGACCCAGCAATACGGCGGCGAGCAAGATCGGCGCGGCGAGGCACAGCAGCACGATCGCAGTTTTGTTGCCGGAGAAGGCGACCGGCACCAACCCCACCCCCACCGCCAACACCCCCATCCGCCACTCCGCTCGGCGGAACGCCCCGGCGACGATCAGCGCGACCGGCGGGCCGACGGTGCCAGCGTAGCCGGCATATTTCTCGGGCCTCCAGGGTGAGTCGGGCGGCAGCAGCGCGTCCAACCCGCCGATCGTCAGCGCTGCCAGGGCCGCTGCACCGACCATCGCGAGCCGCGCCATGCGGTAGGGCCACAGCGCCATCGTCAGCAGGGTCAGCATCGCCAGCGCCATGAAGCTGAACATACCCTGCCCGGTTTCCGGCGTGCCGAACCAGCTGCGGCCGGGGAAATCCTGCACCGCCGACACCAGTGCATTCCAGAGCAGGAACGCCAGCAGCACCTGGATGTGACGACGCCCGAGCAGAAGGGCGATCGAATGGCCGGTGAGGTCGAGGGCGAACAAGCTCAGGCCCGCAGCAACCCCGACCGCCGCCAGCCCCACCGTCGTCGGTTCGGTTTGGAACCACACCCCGTAGGCGACGGGCGGCATTGCCAGCATGAAGAGAAAAAGCGAGGCCATCGCGACAGCCGTCCCGCAGGCGCGGGCGCAGACCGCTGGCAGGCGGCTGGGGTCGAAGCGGGTCGGAGCGGCGGTGTCGGACGGCATCGGTGGCAGTATTCCTGTCTCGGCCGCCCATTTACGCCGGGATTGCCGAGGCGGACAGCAGGATCAACCGGGATCGCGCGTCAGGCGCTTCAGCGTGGCCACCTGACGGAAGAACGCCTTGCGCGGTTGCGCCGGCGTGCCCATCACCGTCGCTCCGGCCGCGACATCGCCGATGACCCCGGCCTGCCCGCCGATCCGCGCCCCGGTGCCGATCCGGATATGGCCCGTCAACGCCGCCTGCCCGCCGATCTGGACGAAATCCTCCACCACCGTCGATCCCGCGATGCCGGCCTGGGCGACGATCGCGCAACAGCGGCCGATGCGGACATTGTGACCGATCTGCACCAGATTATCCAACCGGGTGCCAGCGCCGATCGTGGTATCGCCGGTTGACCCCCGATCGACGGTGCTGTTGGCCCCGATTTCCACATCGTCGCCGATATCGACACGCCCGAGTTGCGGGATACTGAGGAAACCGGTGGCGGTCACGGCGAAACCGAACCCCTCCTGTCCGATGCGGACCCCAGGAAACAGGGTAACCCGGCGACCGAGATTGGCGTGGCTGATGCTGACATGGGCCCCGATGCGGGCATCGCTGCCGATGGCGACGCCGGGCCCGACCGAGACATAGGGACCGATCCGACAATTCGCAGCGATGGTCGCCCCGGCCTCGATATAGCAATAGGCGCCGATTTCGCTGCTGGGATGGACCGTCGCGCCGTCTTCCACCGTCGCGGTCCGATGCACCCCTGGCCGCACCGCCGCCCTGGGATGGAACAGTTCGGCGACCCGCGCCCATCCTTCCGACACCGCATCCGTGACGATGGCGACCGCGCCGGGCGGCACACGATGGCGCAGTTCGGCCGCGACAATGACCGCGCCGGCGGCAGTCTGGTCGAGCGCCAGGACGTAGCGCCGGTTGTCGAGGAAGCTGACATCCCCCGGCCCGGCGGCCCGCAACGGCGCGACCCCGGTAAACATCCGATCCAATAGTGGGGCCGTCCCGCGCGCCGCCGCGACGATGGCGGCAAGGGCGTGCGGGCCGTTACGGGCGAAAAATCTTGCATCGCCCATGGGCGCTTCGGTCAAAGGGTCGTTCCTTTTCGCGCTGGGCCGGACCCAAGGGGCGCATCCGGGCCGGTGACGGCAATCTTATCGCTGGCACTCCCAGGGCGAGAGTGCTAATCCCATCGTATCGGCGAAATATACCTAGTACTGGCGTGTTTCCAACCGCCCGCCCCCGCTTTCAGGAGAAGACACCGTGAAATTCCGTCCTTTGCACGACCGGATCGTGCTGCGCCGCGTGACCGCCGAAGAGAAAACCGCTGGTGGGATCATCATCCCCGATACCGCGCAGGAAAAACCGATGGAAGGCGAAGTGATCGCAGTCGGTCCGGGTGCCCGCAACGAAGCCGGCCAGGTCGTAGCCCTGGACGTCAAAGCCGGCGACCGCGTTCTGTTCGGCAAATGGTCGGGCACCGAAGTGAAGATCGGCGGCGAAGACCTGCTGATCATGAAAGAATCCGACATCATGGGCATCGTCGAAGGCACGGCGGCACCGACCAGCAAGAAAAAGAGCTGACCGCCACGACCCGACCTTACCCGTTACCCCGACCTTCGTTTCACAAGGAATAAGTAAATGGCTGCCAAAGACGTACGATTCGGTGCGGAAGCCCGCGCGCGCATGATGCGGGGCGTGGATACGCTCGCCGAAGCCGTCAAAGCGACGCTGGGTCCGAAAGGTCGCAACGTCATTCTGGACAAGAGCTACGGCGCACCCCGCATCACCAAGGACGGCGTGACCGTCGCCAAGGAAATCGACCTGTCCGACAAGTTCGAGAACATGGGCGCCCAGATGGTGCGCGAAGTGGCCTCGAAGACCAACGATATTGCCGGCGATGGCACGACCACTGCGGTCGTTCTGGCGCAGGCGATCGTGAAGGAAGGCATTCGTTGCGTGTCCGCCGGGATGAACCCGATGGATCTGAAGCGCGGCATCGACAAAGCCGTCGATGCGGTGGTGGCTGAGCTGAAGAAGCGCTCGAAGAAGATCACCACCCAGGCGGAAACCGCGCAGGTCGGCACGATCAGCGCCAACGGCGAAGCCGACATCGGCAAGATGATTGCCGAAGCGATGCAGAAAGTCGGCAACGAAGGCGTGATCACGGTCGAAGAAGCCAAGGGCATCGCCACCGAGCTGGATGTCGTCGAAGGGATGCAGTTCGATCGCGGCTATATGTCGCCTTACTTCATCACCAACGCCGAAAAAATGATCGTGGAACTGGAAAACCCCTACATCCTGATCCACGAGAAGAAGCTGTCGCAGTTGCAGCCGATGCTGCCGCTGCTGGAAGCCGTCGCACAATCGGGCCGTCCGCTGGTGATCATCGCCGAGGATGTCGAAGGCGAGGCCCTCGCCACTCTGGTGGTGAACAAGCTGCGCGGCGGTCTGAAAGTGGCCGCTGTGAAAGCGCCCGGTTTCGGCGATCGGCGCAAGGCAATGCTGGAAGATATCGCCATCCTGACCGGCGGCCAGACGATCAGCGAAGATCTGGGCATCAAGCTGGAGAGCGTGACGCTCGCTATGCTGGGCCAGACCAAGCGCATCCTGATCGAAAAAGAAAACACCACGATCGTCGAAGGCGCCGGCAAGAAAGCCGACATCGTCGCGCGTTGCACCCAAATCCGTGCGCAGGTCGAGGAAACCACATCCGACTACGATCGTGAGAAGCTGCAAGAGCGTCTCGCGAAGCTGGCCGGCGGCGTGGCGATCATCCGCGTCGGTGGCAGCACCGAAGTGGAAGTGAAAGAACGCAAGGATCGGGTGGACGACGCGCTACACGCAACCCGCGCGGCTGTCGAAGAAGGCATCGTTCCCGGTGGCGGCGTCGCGTTGGCGCGCGCTTCCCTGGTCCTCGCGAAGCTGAAAGGCGACAACGAAGACCAGAAAGTCGGTATCGACATCATCCGCCGTGCGCTGCAGGCCCCGATGCGCCAGATCGCGGCGAATGCCGGCGAAGACGGTGCGGTGATTGCCGGCAAGACGCTGGAAAACGACGAGTACAACTGGGGCTACGACGCGCAAACCGCCGTGTTCAAAGAACTCGTCAAAGCCGGCATCATCGATCCGACCAAGGTCGTGCGTTCGGCGTTGCAGCACGCGGCGTCGGTCGGCGGGCTGATGATCACCACCGAAGCGATGGTTGCAGATCACGTCGATCCGCCCACCAGCGGCGAGTAATCGTTTATCCATCGGGGAGAACGCGGGGCTTGCCCCAACTTCTCCCCGATGGCGAGACCGGGTTTTGCGATGGGGCGGGGGTTCTTCCCGCCCCATCGCTTATTTGTGCCTAGTATCCTCTTGATTTCGCGCGCGGCCGCCACGCCGACCCTGCGCGCATACCGATCGGCCGACCAGTCGGATGGGATCAGTCAGCTTCAATCGCTGCCTCCCCCAAAGCGATCAAGGCTTTGATCTGCGCGATATCCACTATGTCGTCCGTCGGGCGCCCATAGGCTCGGAACTGCCGTAAGCCGGGCAATGCTGGGCTTACGGCTCCCCCATATTGGCCGCCGCTGTACAGCGAGACCGCCAACACCACCCGCGCCTGTTGAAAGCGAGCATTTTCCGCACAGAACTATCGCCGATCCGCATGGCCCCAGGGTCGAACGGATTGGATTCGGTTGCGACCGTCGCGATCGGCGGTGCCTCCGCCGATGCGGGGCGAGCCGCCGTTTCGGACATTACCGAAAGAGGACCTGCGCCGCGACGTTCGCCGCGTCGACCACGGGGGCGGGATAGAGGAAGAACAGCAAAGTGAACAACCCAGTCGCCGCAGCGACGAACGACAAGGATGGCGCCCGCCGATCGAAGGCCACGGCGGGCGGATCGAAGTACATAACCTTGATGATACGGATGTAGTAGAACGCGCCGACCACGCTGCTCAGCACGCCGACCACGGCCAGCGTCCACAGGCCGCCCTGGACCGCCGCGAGGAAGACGTAAAGCTTACCGAAGAACCCGGCGAGCAGCGGGATGCCGGCCATGCTGAACATGAAGATGGCCAACAATGCTGCCAGACCGGGATCGTTCGACGACAGGCCTGCGAGGTCGGAAATCTGCTCCACCGACCGACCTTGGCGGCGCATCGCGACGATGCAGGCGAAGGTGCCCGCAGTCATGAAGACGTAGATCGTCATGTAGACCAGCACGCCGCGCACGCCGTCGGGGGTGCCGACTGCCAGACCGGCGAGGGCGTATCCCATATTGGCGATCGAGGAGTAGGCCATCAGTCGCTTGATGTTGGACTGGCCGATCGCCGCGAAGGCGCCGAGCACCATGGAGGCGATGGAGACGATGACGATGAGGCTCTGCCATGCGGCGAGCAGGTGGCCGAATGGGGTGGACATGACCCGCAGCAGCAGCGCCATCGCGGCCACTTTCGGGGCGGTGGCGAAGAATGCCGTGACCGAGGTCGGGGCGCCTTCGTAGACGTCGGGCGTCCACATATGGAAGGGCACGGCGGATACTTTGAACGCGAGCCCGACGAGCACGAAGACCACGCCGACGATCAGGCCGGGGGACGCTTTGGTCGGTTCGGACAGCAGCGACGCCAACTGGGCGAAATCCATCGTGCCGGAGAAGCCGTAGACCAGCGATATGCCATAGAGCAGCAAGCCCGACGCAAGCCCGCCGAGGACGAAGTATTTCAACCCGGCTTCCGAGGACCGCAGATCGTCGCGGGCGAACGCGGCGAGGACATAGAGCGACAGGGATTGCAGTTCGAGGCCAACGTACAGCGTCATCATGTTCGACGCCGAGACCATGATCATCATGCCCACGGTGGCGAACAGCATGAGTACGGGATACTCGAAACGCTCGATCCCTTGCTTGCGGTTGAAGTCCAGCGCCAGGATCGCAGCCAGGGACGCGCCGATCAGCACCAGCACCTTGTTAAAGACACTGAAGGCATCGGCCACGAATTGTCCGTGGAAGCCGGCGCCGCGCGCCCCGCCCACGACCAGCATTCCGGCGACGACAAAGCCGCCGATGGTCAGCATGGTGCAGAGCGTCACCGCGTCCTGCTTGCGCAGAACCCCGATTATCAGGATCGCGAGGCCGATAACGGCCAACACGATCTCAGGCAGCGCGATCGTCCAATTCATCAGTGCAGCACCCCGGCGAGCTTCGTGGATTCGAGGAGCGCAGCGGTGTGTTGTTTCACCATCGCGGCCACGCTCGCGTCCCAGAAGCCGGTAAAGCTGGATGGGTAGATCCCCATCCACAGTGTAAGAACGATCAGCGGCGCGAACACCGCCCACTCCCGCGGGCTCAGGTCGGCGATGTGCCGGAGATCGTCGCGGACGATCTTGCCGAAGACGACCCGACGATAGAGGTACAAGGTGTAGACGGCGCCGAGGATCATGCCGGCGCCACCGAGCATGGCGAGCCAGAAATTGACCTGGAGGGCGCCGAGGATGACGTAGAATTCGCCCACGAAACCGGCAGTGCCCGGCAGGCCGACGGATGCCATGCCGAACAGCATGAAGGCCAGCGCATATCCTGGCATGCGGTCGGCGAGACCGCCGTAGCGGGCGATTTCGCGGCTATGGATGCGATCGTAGATCACCCCGACAATCAGGAACAATGCGGCCGACACGACGCCGTGCGACAGCATCATGAACAATCCGCCTTGGATCCCCTGCTCGTTGAAGGTGAACAGCCCGATCGTCACCACGCCCATGTGTGCAACTGAGGAATAAGCGATCAGTTTCTTCATGTCCTCCTGCGCAAGGGCCACGAGGGAGGTGTAGATCACCGCCACCACCGACAGGGTGAAGACGAAGGGCGCGAAATAATGCGACGCCAGCGGCAACATCGGGATGGAGAAGCGGATGAACCCGTAGGCCCCCATCTTCAAGAGCACCCCGGCCAGGATGACGGAGCCAGCGGTCGGTGCCTCCACATGCGCATCGGGCAACCAAGTGTGGACTGGCCACATCGGCACTTTCACGGCGAAGGAGGCGAAGAAGGCCAGGAACAGCCAGGTCTGCATCGCGGCCGGGAACTGGGTGTGCATCAGCGTCGGAATATCGGTCGTGCCGGCGTGCAACCACATCGCCAGCAGTGCCAGCAGCATCAGGACGGAGCCGGTCAGGGTGAACAGGAAGAACTTCACCGCCGCATAGACGCGACGCGGGCCACCCCAGACGCCGATGATCAGGTACATCGGGATCAGCACGGCTTCGAAGAACATGTAGAACACGATGAAGTCCAGGGCACAGAACATCCCAACCATCATCGTTTCCAGAATCAGGAACGCGATCATGTATTCGCGCACTTTGGTCTGGATGCTCTCCCAGCTTGCCAGAATGCAGATCGGGGTCAGCACGGTGGACAGCAGCACGAACAGCACGGAAATGCCGTCCACGCCCATTTTGTAGCCGACCTTATATTCCGGCAGCCACGCCACACTCTCCACGAATTGGAAGCCCGCATCCGCTCGGTCGAACCTCACCCAGATCAGGAGGGAGACGATCAGCACGATCAGGCTGGTCCACAGCGCGGTCCAACGGGCGTTGGATGCGACCGTTTCCTCATCGCCGCGAATGGACAGGATAATCGCGGCGCCGACCAGCGGCAGCCATGTGATCAATGACAGGAGCGGGAAGCCCAGGATATTGCCTGCATTCATGGCGCTCACCGGCAAATCATAAAGAGACCGACCAGCACGACGACGCCGATCAGCATGGAGAAGGCATAGACCGCGAGCGACCCCGTCTGGAGTTTCACGATCTGGCGGGAGGAGCTGCCGGTCAGCCAAGCAAGGCCGTTCGGCACCCCGTCGATCAAGGTGACGTCGCCGGTTTTCCACAGAACGCGGGACAGGCAGAGCAACGGCCGCACGAGGATGGCATCGTACAACTCGTCGAAATACCACTTGTTCAACAAGAACCTATAAATGCCGCCAAACCGCTCGGCCAACCGGATCGGGGTCATGGGGCTGAGCATGTACATGTAGTACGACAGGCCGATGCCGAGGAGACCGACGACCAAGGGGATATGCTCGACCCAGGCCGGCACATGTTCGAGGTGTTCGATAATCTCGTTATGCGGCCCGTTGAAGATGCTGCCTTGCCAGAAGTGTTTCCATTCCTCGCCGATGAACCAGCCGTTCAGCGCCCAGCCGGCAACGACGGCACCGATGGCGAGCACCAGCAACGGCCCCACCATGACCATCGGGCTTTCGTGCACATGCGACAGGACATGGTGGTCCGCCCGCGACCGGCCATGGAAACACATGAACAGCAGCCGCCAGGAGTAGAACGCGGTCAGGAACGCGGCCAGCACGGTGCAGACGAACGCATAGTTGCCGACGGCGGAATGCGCGGCAAAGGCGGCGGAGATGATGGCGTCCTTGGAATACGACCCGGCCAATGGCGGAATGCCAGCCAGTGCCAGATTACCGATCCACATCACGGTGCAGGTCCAAGGGATCAGCTTCGCCAATCCGCCCATCTTGCGCAGGTCCTGCTCGTCCGACATCGCGTGAATGACGGACCCGGCGGATAGGAACAGCAGCGCCTTGAAGAAGGCGTGGGTGATCAGATGGAAGACTGACGCCTGATAAGCGCCGACCCCAGCGGCCACGAACATGTAGCCGAGCTGGGAGCAGGTGGAATAGGCGATGACGCGCTTGATATCGTTCTGGGTGCAGCCGATGGTTGCCGCGAACAGCGCGGTGGATGCGCCAACGACCGTCACGAAGCCCAACGCGTAAGGGGCGAATTCCATCAGCGGCGACATGCGCGCCATCAGGAACACGCCGGCGGTGACCATAGTTGCGGCATGGATCAGCGCCGAAACCGGGGTCGGCCCCTCCATCGCGTCGGGCAGCCAGACGTGCAAACCGAGCTGCGCGGATTTGCCCATGGCGCCGATGAAGAGGAGGAAGCCGATGACCTCGATAGCGGCGAAGCTATGGCCGAACACCGTATAGGTGTCGGCGACATGGGCGCCGACCGCCGGGAAGATGGTGGCGAATTCGATCGAGCCGAACTTGAAGAAGATCAGCGCCAGACCGACGGCGAAGGGCAGATCGGCCACGCGGTTGACGACGAAGGCCTTGATCGCAGCAGCACAGGCCGACGGACGATCGTACCAATAGCCGATCAGCAGATAGGAGCAGAGGCCCACGCCTTCCCAGCCGAAAAACAATTGCGCCAGATTGTCGGCGGTGACCAGCATCAGCATGGCGAAGGTGAACAGCGACAAATAGGCGAAGAACCGATAGCGCGGGCGGGCATCGTGGCCCATGTAGCCGATCGAGTAGACATGGATCAGCATGGCAATGAAGGACACCATGCCGACCATCGCAGCGGACAGCGTGTCGTAACGCAGCGCCCAGGCGACGTGGAATTTGCCGGCTTCCATCCAGGTGCCGAGTTGAAAGACCTCGGGGTGGGCGACACCGCTGGTGAGTTGGAAAAACGCCAACGGCCCGCAGATCGCCGCGACAATCATGCCCATCACGGACGCGGCCATGGCAGCCTTGTCGCCTATCGCTCGGCCGAACAGGCCGGAGATCAGGGCGCCGGCAAGCGGCGCGAAAACGGCGAGAGCGTAGATCATATCAGCCCTTCATCAGGTTGACGTCTTCAACCTGGATCGATCCGCGATTGCGGAAATAGATCACCACAATGGCCAGCCCGATGGCGGCCTCGGCTGCCGCGACGGTCAGCACCAGCATGGCCATGATCTGCCCGGCAAGGTCGCCCAATGCGGCCGAGAAGGCGACGAAGTTCAGATTCACCGCCAGCAGGATCAGTTCGATCGCCATCAGGATGACGATGACATTCTTCCGGTTCAGGAAGATGCCGAAGATGCCCAGCACCAGCAGGATCGCCGACACGACAAGGTAGTGGCCAAGGCCAACCGTCATCATGGCGCGATGCCCCTTATCTCAATGCCCATGCCCATGCCCCCCGTGCCCATGCCCCTCATGCCCATGAACCGCCTCGTCGGACGCTGCGACTTCCGCGACCTTGGGGCGGTAGAAATCCGTCCCGGTTCCGGTGCCCAAACCCACCGTCACCATTTCCAATGTGTCGGCTACCTTGCGTTCGGTCTGCTGGCGGATGTTCTGATGGCGCGAAGTCTTGCGATCGCGCAGCGTCAGCACGATGGCGCCGATCATCGCGACCAACAGCACCAGACCGGCCGCCTGGAACAAGAAGACATAGTCGGTATAGAGGATGCGTCCGATCGCCTCGGTATTGGAAACCTTGGCGTCGATCGGCGCGAAGCGCAGTTGCCCGGCTTGCGGCGCCAGTTTCCAGCCGCCGATCGCGCTGAGCAGCTCGACGAACAGCACGACGCCGACCAGCGCGCCGATTGGCAAATAGCGCTGAAAGCCGCTGCGAAGCTGGATGAAATCCACATCCAGCATCATCACGACGAACAAGAACAGCACCGCGACCGCGCCGACGTAGACGATCACCAGGATCATCGCCAGGAATTCCGCCCCGACGATCAGGAACAGGGCTGCCGCGTTGAAGAACGCCAAGATCAGGAACAACACGGAATGAACCGGGTTGCGCGCGCTCACGACCATCGCGGCGGAAGCCACCAGCACGGTCGCAAACACATAAAAAAGGAAATCGACGATCATCGGTAGGGCGCGTCCAGCTCGAGGCGGCGGGCGAGTTCGGGTTCCCAGCGATCGCCGTTCGCGAGCAATTTGTCCTTATTATAGAACAGCTCTTCGCGGGTTTCGGTGGCGAATTCGAAGTTCGGACCTTCGACGATGGCATCGACCGGGCAGGCTTCCTCGCACAGGCCGCAATAGATGCATTTTGTCATGTCGATGTCGTAGCGCGTGGTTCGGCGGGACCCGTCGGCACGCGGTTCGGCTTCGATGGTGATCGCTTGTGCCGGGCAGACGGCTTCGCACAATTTGCAGGCGATGCAGCGTTCTTCGCCGTTGGGATAGCGGCGCAGCGCGTGCTCCCCCTTGAAGCGCGGGCCGATCGGCCCTTTTTCATAGGGGTAGTTGATCGTCACCTTCGGCTTGAAGAAGTAGCGCAAGGTCAGGCTCAGGCCAGAGACGAGCTCGCTCAGCATCAGGCTTCGGGCAGTGCGGTCCAGGAATGCCATGGATTAGCGGGCTCCTATCGAATCAAGCATGGGGCAGCCATCCGAACGCCACGAGGGCGCCAGCGGTCAGCACCAGCCAGCCCAGCGACAGTGGCAGAAAGACCTTCCAGCCCAGGCGCATCAGTTGGTCGTAGCGGTAGCGCGGGAAGGTCGCACGCACCCAGATGAACACGAACAGGCAAACCAGCACTTTGCCGACGAACCAAAACACGCCGGGAATCCAGGTGAACGGTTCGAGATTGAACGGCGCAAGCCAGCCCCCCAGGAACAGGATGGTGGTCATCGCGCTCATGAGAATCATGTTCGCGTATTCGCCGAGGAAGAACAGCCCGAAGCTCATGGAGCTGTATTCGACGAAGAACCCGGCGACGATTTCCGATTCGCCTTCGGGAATGTCGAACGGCGAGCGATTGGTTTCCGCCAGCGCCGAGATGAAGAAAATCACGAACATCGGGAACAGCGGCAGGCAGTACCACATCTTCTCCTGTGCCCGCACGATCTCCGTGAGATTGAGGCTCCCCGTACAAAGCATGACCGTGACCAGGACAAACCCCATGGACACCTCATAGCTGACCATCTGCGCGGCGGACCGCATCGCGCCGAAGAACGGGTATTTCGAGTTCGACGCCCACCCGGCGATGATGATGCCGTAAACGCCCAGCGAGCTGATCGCGAACAGATACAGCACGCCGACGTTGATATCGGCGATCGCCCAGCCGTCGTTCAACGGGATCACGGCCCAGGCCAAGATCGCCAGGATGAAGGTCAGCATCGGCGCCATCACGAACAGCACGCGATTGGCGCCGGACGGGATAATCGTCTCTTTGGTGATCATCTTTAGCGCGTCGGCGAAAGGCTGTAGCAACCCGAAGGGTCCGACCACATTCGGACCCCGGCGAAGTTGCATCGCCGCCATCACCTTGCGTTCCGCCAAGGTCAGGAACGCGACGGAAATCAGCAGCGGCACGATCAGGGCCAGCGCCTCGATCACGGTCAGGATCACCCGACCGATATCGTTGTGCAGCAGGAAGTTGACGACAGTATCGATCATCGCCCTACTCCGCCGCCGCTGCGAGTTCGGGTTTCGTCGCCGAACATTCCGCCATGGTCGGGCTGTTTCGGCTGATCGCATCCGTCTGGTAGTAATTTTCCACAGCCAGCGCGAACGGCGCGTCGCCGACCGCCGCCGGATCGCCGGACGGCCCGGTCAGGTCGGAACAGCCGAAACGGGGCAGATAGCCGATGCGGGAGAACGCGACATTGGCCTGTTCCAACCGCGCCCGGAGCGCATCGATCGTATCGTACGGCAGCGTCTTCCCCACCAACTGGCTGAACGCTCGGATGATCGTCCAATCTTCCCGCGCGTCGCCGGGCGGGAACACCGCCTTGAAACCGCGCTGCACCCGGCCTTCGGTATTCACATAGGTGCCGGATTTTTCCGTGTAGGCGGCGCCGGGCAGAATGACATCGGCACGATGCGCGCCGGCATCGCCGTGATGGCCCTGGTAAACCACGAAAGTATTGGCGCCAACCCGAGCGGTGTCGATTTCGTCGGCTCCGAGGAGCCAGAGGAGGTCGACGCCGCCATCGAGCATTTGCGCGACGGATTTGCCGTTTGCGCCGGGCACGAAGCCCAGGTCGAGCCCACCTACGCGGGCAGCGGCAGTGTGCAGCACGTTGAACCCGTGCCAATCTGCCGTCAGCGCGCCGACCGAAGCGGCCAAACGCCAAGCTGCGGCCAGCACTGCCGCGCCATCGGCCCGCGCCAAAGCGCCCTGCCCCACGACGATCATCGGCTTTTTGGCGTTGCGAAGCGTGTCGGCGAAGGGGTGCGATCCGTTGTGCAGCGCATTTAGAACCGACGGGTCGAACCCGAGATGAACGGTCTTGTATGTCGGATCGATGACCGGTCCGATCGATCCAACCGGCGCCCTGTTGGCTACGACCGCTTTGCGGATGCGGGCGTTCAAAACCGGCGCTTCCTTGCGCGGATCGGTGCCGATCAGCAGGACGGCGTCGGCTTCCTCGATCCCGGGGATGGATGTGTTGAAGCTGTAAAAATCCCGCCGCGATGCATCGAGGCGGGCGCCGTCCTGGCGGCAGTCGATGTTCGCCGACCCTAGGGACGTCATCAGATCTTTCAGCGCCAGCATCGATTCGGCATCGCAGAGGTCGCCGGCGATCGCCCCGATCCGATCCGCGCTCAGTCCCTTGGTCCGATCGGCGATGGCAGAAAATGCCTCGGCCCAGGACACGGCTTGCAGCTTGCCGTCCTTCTTCAACCAGGGCCGGTCGAGGCGGCTGCGCTTCAGCCCGTCGATCGAGAAGCGGGATTTATCGCCCAGCCATTCCTCGTTCACGTCTTCGTTCAACCGCGGCAGGATGCGCAGCACTTCTGGCCCGCGCGAGTCGATGCGGATGTTCGCACCCACCGCGTCCAGCACGTCGATCGAATCGACCTTCTGCAATTCCCAGGGGCGGGCGACGAATTCGTACGGCTTCGACGTCAACGCTCCGACCGGGCAGAGGTCGATGATGTTGCCGGATAGTTCGGACGACAGTGCCTTTTCGACGTAGGTGCCGACTTCCATATGCTCGCCACGATCGGTGGCGCCGAGTTCTGGCACGCCGGCAACCTCGGTGATGAAGCGGATGCAGCGCGTGCAATGGATGCAGCGCGTCATCGTGGTTTTCACCAGCGGACCGAGGTCCTTATCCTTCACCGCGCGCTTGTTTTCGTCGTAGCGCGAACTGTCGGAGCCGAAGCCGACCGCCTGATCCTGCAAATCGCACTCGCCGCCCTGATCGCAGATCGGGCAGTCGAGCGGATGATTGATCAGCAGGAATTCCATCACCCCGCGCCGGCCGTTGCGGACCATCGGCGTGTCGGTGTGCACGACCATGCCTTCGCCCACCGGATAGGCGCAGGAGGCGATCGGTTTCGGCGGAGTCTTCTCCACCTCCACAAGGCACATGCGGCAATTGCCGGCGACGCTCAGGCGTTCGTGGTAGCAGAAACGCGGAATTTCGATCCCGGCGGCTTCTGCAGCCTGCAGGATGGTGGACCCGGCGGGGACTTCGATCGCGATCCCATCGATGGTGAGTTTCGGCATGTCCCTACTCCGCCGCCATGCGCGAAGGCGACGAGATCCGTGCCTTGTAAGCGTTAATGCGTTCTTCCATCATCGGCCGAAAATGCGCGATCAGGCCCTGAATCGGCCACGCCGCCGCATCGCCGAGGGCGCAGATCGTGTGTCCCTCCACCTGCCGCGTCACCTGCTCCAGCGTGTCGATTTCCTGAATCGTCGCGCGCCCTTCGGCCATCCGGTTCATGGTGCGCCACATCCAACCAGTACCTTCCCGGCACGGGGTGCACTGCCCGCAACTCTCATGCATGTAGAACTTCGATAGCCGAGCAATCGCTCGGATCAGATCGGTCGATTTGTCCATGACGATGACGGCGGCGGTGCCGAGACCGCTGCGCACGTTCCGGAGGGAGTCGAAATCCATCAGAATGTCGTCGCAGATCGTCTTCGGGATCAGCCGCACAGAGGCGCCGCCCGGAATGATCGCCAGCAGATTGTCCCAACCGCCGCGCACGCCCCCGGCGTGACGTTCGATCAATTCGCGCAGCGGAATGCCTAGTTCTTCCTCCACATTGCCGGGCTTGTTCACATGCCCGGATATGCAGAACAGCTTCGGTCCGGCGTTGTTCGGACGCCCGATGCCGAGGAACCAGTCGGCGCCGCGCCGCAGGATGGTCGGTGCCACCGCGATGCTCTCGACATTATTCACCGTGGAGGGGCAACCGTACAGACCCACGCCCGCCGGGAACGGCGGCTTCATGCGGGGCATGCCCTTCTTGCCTTCCAGGCTTTCGATCAGGGCGGTTTCCTCACCGCAGATGTAGGCGCCGGCGCCGCGATGGACCACGACATCGAAATCGTAGCCCGATCCGCAGGCATTTTTGCCGATCAGCCCGGCTTCGTAGGCTTCGTCCACCGCCGCCTGGAGCATGCAGCCTTCGTTGTAGAACTCGCCGCGCACATAAATGTACGCCGCGCAGGCCCCCATGGCGAAACCGGCGATCAGGCAGCCTTCGATCAGCTTGTGCGGATCGTGGCGCAGAATATCGCGGTCCTTGCATGTGCCGGGTTCGGATTCGTCGGCATTCACCACCAAATAGGCCGGAAGCTTCGACTCCTTCGGCATGAAGGACCATTTCAGGCCGGTCGGGAAACCCGCGCCGCCGCGCCCGCGCAGGCCGGATTTCTTCATTTCATCGATGATACCGTCGCGCCCACGGGCCAAAATTGCCGCCGTGCCGTCCCAGTCGCCGCGCGCCCGAGCACCCTTGAGCAGGGGATCGTGAACGCCGAAGAGGTTGGTGAAGATACGATCTTTGTCTTGCAGCATCGCTTAAGCCTCCGGCGCGAACAGCAAGGTTTGCGAACCGCCTTCGGGCGCGGAATTCTGCCGTCCGATCGTGGATCCTTTCGGCGGCTTCTCCCCCCGGCGCAACGCCGCCAGCAGGGCGGTCGTCCGCTCCCCGTTCAGGTCCTCGTAAAAATCGTCGTCTACCTGGAGGATCGGCGCATTCACGCAGGCACCGACACACTCGACCTCGGTCATTGTGAACATCCCGTCGGCCGAGGTTTCCTTCCACCCGGCAATGCCCGTTTCCGCGCGGCAGGCGGCCACGATTTCGTCGGACCCGCGCAGCCAGCACGGCGTCGTGGTGCAGACCTGAAGGTGGTATTTGCCGATCGGCGCCATGTTGAACATGTAATAGAAGGTCGCGACCTCGTAGACGCGGATCGGCGCCATACCCAGGCGTTCTGCCAGCGCATCCATGCCTTTGACCGGCACCCAGGCGCTATCGGTCTGGCGCTTCATCTGGTGCTGCACGACATAAAGGCCGGGGATCACCACGCTAGCCTGCTTGCCAGCCGGATAGCGGCCGATCAGCATGGCCAATTCCGCTTCCGACTGCGCGTCGAAGGCGAAACACGCCGGCTGCTCAAAATTCGAAGGGGCTGCGGCTGCCATGGTCTACCTGTCGATCTCGCCGAACACGACATCCAGCGATCCGATAATCGCACAGACATCGGCCAGCATGTGCCGCTTGGACATCGTGTCCACGGCCTGCAAAAACGCGAATCCGGTGGAGCGGATCTTGCACCGGTACGGCTTGTTGGTGCCGTCCGACACAAGGTACACGCCGAACTCGCCCTTGGGGCTTTCCACAGCGGTATAGGTCGTGCCTTCCGGCACATGATACCCTTCCGTGTAGAGCTTGAAGTGATGGATCAACGCCTCCATCGACCGCTTCATTTCCGAGCGGGTCGGCGGAGAAAATTTGCGATCCTGCACCTTGATCGGACCCGGCTGCATTTTGGCTAGGCACTGCTGGACGATCTTCACCGACTCGCGGGTTTCCGCCAGACGCACCAGATACCGATCGAAGCAGTCGCCGTTGCGCCCGACGGGCACCTGAAAATCCACTTCGGCATATTTGTCGTACGGCTGCGAGCGACGCAGGTCCCACGGCACCCCCGATGCCCGCAGCGGCGGACCCGAAAATCCCCAGGCCAACGCCTGCTCGGCGCTGAATACGCCGATATCCACCGTCCGCTGCCGCCAGATGCGGTTGCCGGTCAGCAGTTGTTCGAGATCGTCGAGGAACTTCGGAAACGTCTCGGCCCAAGCCGCGATCTTGTCCGTCAGGCCGGCCGGCAGGTCTTTGGCGACCCCGCCGGGGCGGAAATAATTGGCATGAATCCGAGCACCGGAAGCCGCTTCATGGAATTCCATGAGCTTTTCCCGTTCCTCGAAGCCCCAAAGTGCCGGCGTGATCGCCCCGACGTCCAACGCATAGGTCGTCAGGTTCAGCAAATGATTGAGGACGCGGGTAATCTCGGCGAACAACACCCGAATCCACTGACCGCGATCCGGCACCGTAATACCCAGCAGCTTCTCGACCGCCAGAGCAAAAGCATGCTCCTCGCACATCGGGGAGACGTAATCGAGGCGATCGAAATACGGCACCGCCTGCATGTAGGTCTTGTACTCGATCAGTTTCTCGGTGCCACGGTGCAGCAGCCCGATATGCGGATCGGCGCGTTCGACGATTTCGCCGTCGAGTTCCAGAATCAGGCGCAAAACGCCATGCGCGGCCGGGTGCTGCGGGCCGAAGTTGATCGAATGGCTGTCGATCTCCACCGACCGTTTCGTCGGCGCGGGCAGAATTTCGCTCATGATTTTGCTCGCTCGGTGAACACCTTCTCATCGCCCGGCAGGGTGGTCATCGCCTCCCACGGGGAGAGGAAGTCGAAGCTGCGGAAATCCTGCGTCAGCTTCACCGGTTCGTAAACGACCGACTTACGGTCTTCGTCGTAACGCAACTCGACATAGCCGGTGAGGGGGAAATCCTTGCGCAACGGATGCCCTTCAAACCCATAATCGGTAAGGATGCGGCGCAGATCGGGCTGGCCGGAGAAAATAATGCCGAACAGGTCCCATGCCTCCCGCTCCCACCAGGTGGCAGCCGGCCAAACATTCAAGACCGACGGCACCGGAGTCGTTTCGTCGGTCGTCACGATCACCCGCACGCGATGGTTCAGCGACACCGACAGCAGGTTGTAAACAACCTCGAACCGTTCGGCGCGTTCCGGCCAATCGACACCGCACAGATCCATCAACTGCTCGCAGGCGAAGCGCGGATCGTCGCGCAACGCCGTCATCGTGGCCACGACCGAGTCGCGCGACGCAGCGACGGTTATCTCCCCATGCTGCCAATGCGAACCGGTCACGCCCGGCACCGTGGCAATAGCCGCAGAGAACAATTCGGCCGGCGTCGGCGGCGGAGGCGGCGGGGCCTCGGCGGGGGCGATTTCCTCAGCCACGGAGAATGGTCCCTGTCCGACGGATTTTTTTCTGAAGCTGCATGATCCCGTACACCAGCGCTTCGGCGGTCGGGGGACAGCCGGGGACATAGATATCGACCGGCACGACACGATCGCAGCCGCGCACCACCGAATAGGAGTAATGGTAGTAACCGCCGCCGTTGGCGCAGCTACCCATGCTGATCACCCAACGCGGTTCCGGCATCTGGTCGTACACTTTGCGAAGTGCCGGCGCCATTTTGTTGGTCAGCGTCCCCGCCACGATCATCACATCCGATTGCCGCGGCGAGGCGCGCGGGATGACGCCGAGCCGATCCAGATCGTAACGCGGCATGTAGGCGTGGATCATCTCCACCGCGCAGCACGCCAGCCCGAAGGTCATCGGCCAGAGCGAACCGGTGCGCGCCCAGTTCACCACCTTGTCCAGGTTGGCGACAATGAAGCCCTTATTCTCGATCTCGCCGGTGATGCCTTTCAGCACCGCGTCCTGTTCGGCCCCGGGCGGTAGCGCCTGACCGTTCCATGCCAACGTCGTGCTCATGTGCCGGTCACTCCCAGTCCAAGGCGCCCTTGCACCACTCGTAAATAAACCCAACCGTCAACACACCCAGGAATGCGATCATCGACCAGAAGCCGAATGCACCGATTCCCTTCAACGCCACGGCCCAGGGGAACAGGAAGGCCACTTCCAGGTCGAAGATGATGAACAGGATGGCCACAAGGTAATACCGCACGTCGAAGCGGCGGCGCGCATCGTCGAATGCTTCGAACCCGCATTCGTAGGCCGACAATTTTTCCGCATACGGCTTCTGCCGGGCCAGCAGAAACGATCCGCCGATCATGGCAACCGCAATGCCGCCAGCGATCACCAAGAACACCAGGATGGGCAAGTAGCCGTAGAGGACTGGCTGCATCGTCGTTCCACATCCCAGGTTCGTTGCGCGCGGACGCGCATGGCCAAAAAACAGAGCGCCCGGGATATAACCCCATCCCGCCGCGACCGCCATAGGGGACCGAACGGGAATTATCGCCGCCGCAGCCTAGCAATCGCACATCCGCGCGTTGCATACCGCGTGCGGGGGCCGCATGTGTCAAAGAAAGGTCTGGGAATGGGCCTGTTTTGGCCGGGTGCGGCGCCGAAAATCGGCTTCGCCGCGATGCTTGCTACTGGCGCGAGAGACGGGGCTCGAACCCGCGACCTCCGGCGTGACAGGCCGGCGCTCTAACCAACTGAGCTACTCCCGCAGCAAGGAGGCGCCGTTTAAGCCGGGCGCCCGGGGACGTCAAGGCTGGTTTTTCATTTTGTCGGCCTGGATGCCAAGTTAGATGAAAACCCCAGTTGCGGTGCCCCGAATTGGCACGCCCGCATACGCCAACAATCCCGGTTGGTGGGCGGTGACGGTTTCGAACCGCCGACCCTCTCGGTGTAAACGAGACGCTCTACCGCTGAGCTAACCGCCCCTAGATCGCGATGCCCGCACCGAGCCTCCCCCGGCGCGCACAGGGGCTGGGGGTGCTGCGGAGCGGGTCGCTTCGTCCTAGTTGACGGAGTCTTTCAACTGCTTGCCGACCTTGAAGCGGACGGTGGTGGATTCGGGGATCTGCATTTCCTCGCCGGTGCGGGGATTGCGGCCGGTGCTGGCTTTGCGGGTGGCGGCGGCGAAAGTACCGAAGCCGATCAGACGGACCTCGTCCTTCTTCGCAAGGGCGCCGGAGATGGCTGCGAAGACCGCGTCGACCGCGTCGGTTGCCTTGGCGCGCGGGAGATCGGCTTCGGCTGCCACGGCCGTGATGAGGTCCAACTTATTCACTGCTACACTTTCCTCTCGAAAACGGAATCCGCCGGCCGGGAAACGGTCCGGTCGGAGCGGGTTAGTAAGGGTGGGTTTGCCCTGGCGTCAATGAACGGACAGCGGCTCGCCGACGTTTTTTCGGCGAGCCGTCCCGGTTCAGTGCGGCAGGGAGCCGATGGCCGGCTGTGCGGCGGTCACCACCGGTTCCGGCGGCTCTTCCCATTCGATGGGTTCGGGCCGCCGCGCGAGGGCCTGGACAATGACCTCGTCCGCATCGGCGACGGCGATGATTTTCAGGCCTTTTTTCACGTTGTCCGGAATTTCTGCGAGGTCTTTTTCATTGTCCTTGGGAATGAAGACCGTCGTAATCCCCGAGCGCAACGCTGCCAAAAGTTTCTCTTTCAGACCACCGATCGGCAGGACGCGGCCGCGCAGCGTGATTTCCCCGGTCATCGCAACATCGCGGCGCACCGGGATGCCGGTCATCACGGACACCAGGGACGTTGCCATCGCCACCCCGGCGGACGGCCCATCCTTCGGAGTCGCTCCTTCCGGCACATGCACGTGTATGTCGCGCTTTTCGAACAAAGTCGGCTTGATGCCGAACTTGATCGAGCGGCTGCGCACGTAGCTGAGCGCCGCCGACACGCTTTCCTGCATCACGTCGCCTAGTTTGCCGGTCTGCTTGATGTTGCCCTTGCCCGGCAGCAACACCGACTCGATGGTCAGAATCTCGCCGCCGACTTCCGTCCAGGCCAGGCCGGTGACGACGCCGACCATGTCCTCGGCTTCGGTTTCGCCGTAGCGGAATTTTTTGACGCCAGCGTATTTTTCCAGGTTCTTGGCGGTGATCGCGACCTTCTTGACCGGCTTGCTGGTGACGATCTCCTTCACCGCCTTGCGCGCCAGATTGGCGATTTCGCGTTCCAGGTTCCGGACCCCGGCTTCCCGCGTGTAGTAGCGAATCAGTTCGCGCAGAACCTCATCGGACAGGGACCATTCGTCGGGCTTCAACCCGTGGGCCTCGCTTTGCTTGGCGATCAAATGGCGCTTGCTGATTTCGACCTTCTCATCCTCGGTGTAGCCGGGGATGCGGATGATCTCCATGCGGTCCATCAGCGGTTGCGGCATACGCAGGCTGTTGGCGGTGGTGACGAACATCACGTCCGACAGATCGTAATCGACCTCCAGATAGTGATCGGCGAAGGTGGCGTTCTGTTCGGGATCCAACACCTCCAGCAAGGCGGAGGACGGATCGCCGCGCCAATCGGCGCCCAGTTTGTCGATTTCATCGAGCAAGAACAACGGGTTCGATGTCTTCGCCTTCTTCATGCCTTGGATCACTTTACCGGGCATCGACCCGATATAGGTGCGCCGATGGCCACGCACTTCCGCTTCGTCGCGCACGCCGCCCAGCGACATCCGCACGAAATTGCGGCCGGTCGCCTTGGCGATGGATTTGCCCAGGGACGTCTTGCCGACGCCGGGTGGTCCCACCAAGCAGAGGATCGCACCGCGCACCTTCGGGCTTCGGGCCTGCACGGCCAGATATTCGATGATGCGTTCCTTGACCTTCTCCAGGCCGTAGTGATCGTCGTCCAGCACCTTCTCGGCGGCGATGACGTCGTTGTTGATCTTGCTGCGCTTCTTCCAGGGGATGGACAGCATCCAATCAAGGTAGTTGCGCACCACCGTGGCCTCCGCGCTCATGGGGCTCATGGTCTTGAGCTTTTTCAGCTCCTGCATGGCCTTTTCGCGCGCTTCCTTGGTGAACCGCGTCTTCTTGATCTTCGCTTCCAGCTCGGCGTTTTCGTCCTTGCCGTCCTCGCCCTCGCCCAACTCCTTCTGAATGGCCTTCAGTTGCTCGTTCAGATAGTACTCGCGCTGGGTCTTCTCCATCTGCTTCTTGACGCGGTTGCGGATCTTCTTTTCGACCTGCAACACGCCCATTTCGGCTTCCATGTGGCCGAAGACTTTCTCCAACCGATCGCCGACCTTGGCGATTTCCAACAAATCCTGCTTTTCCGCGATTTTCAGATTCAAATGGCTCGCGACCGTGTCGGCGAGTTTCGAGGGTTCGGAGATCTGGTTCAACGAAACCAGCACTTCCGGCGCGATTTTCTTGTTGAGCTTGATGTACTGCTCGAACTGGGACACCACGCTACGGCCCAGGGTTTCCATGTCTTTGCGGTCGGTGCCGGTATCCGGCATCGGCTCGACAATGGCTTCGAAGTAGGATTCGGTTTCCTTGAAGCCGGCGATCTTGGCCCGCTTGCCGCCTTCGACCAACACCTTCACGGTGCCGTCAGGCAGCTTCAGCAGTTGCAGAATCGTGGAGACGGTGCCGACCCGATAAATATCATCGACGGACGGGTCGTCCTGCGTGGCATTTTTCTGAGACACCAGCAGAATCTGCTTGTCCTCTTTCATCACCGCTTCAAGCGCTCGTACCGATTTTTCCCGTCCGACGAACAGCGGCACGATCATGTGCGGGAAGACGACGATATCGCGCAGCGGCAGCACGGCGAGTAGATCGCCCCGACCAGAGCGTTGGGGCTTTTCCGGGATCGATCGGTTGGTTTCCGTCATGGTTGACCTCCTAAAGGACAGTCGGCGCCCAGCCCGCCCAACAGCGGCACGGACCGCGCCTTCACGGGTTTGTCACACCCGTCGGTTAAAGTTGCATATCGGCTGCCGGATGGCATGGCACAAGACCTTGAAATTCCGTCATCGGACCCGCGTGCAAGGCATCACGCAGAATGTTCTGCCCGCTCCTTGCCATAAATATACAATGGCGTGGCCCGCGCCTCGGCCACTTCGCCGTTGATCACGACTTCTTCCACGCCTTCGAGGCCCGGCAGGTCGTACATCGTGGTCAGCAAGATCTGCTCCAGGATCGACCGCAGACCGCGCGCGCCCGTTTTGCGGGAAATCGCCCGTGTCGCCACCGCCTTCAGCGCGTCGTCGGTGAACGACAGCTTCACGCCTTCCATTTCGAACAAGCGCCCGTATTGCTTGGTCAGGGCGTTTTTCGGCTTGGTCAGAATCTCGGTTAGCGCCTTTTCGTCCAGATCTTCCAGCGTCGCGATGACCGGCAGACGGCCGATGAATTCCGGAATCAGGCCGAATTTGAGCAGGTCTTCCGGTTCCACCTCGCGCAGGATGGTCCCCATGCGGCGTTCGTCGGGATCGCGAACTTCCGCGCCATAGCCGATACCGGCGCCTTTGCCGCGGTTGCCGATGATCCGTTCCAGCCCGGAAAACGCACCGCCGCAGATGAACAGGATGTTCGTCGTATCGACCTGCAGGAATTCCTGCTGCGGGTGCTTGCGACCGCCCTGGGGCGGCACGGATGCGACCGTGCCTTCCATGATCTTCAGCAACGCCTGCTGCACGCCTTCGCCGCTGACATCGCGGGTGATCGACGGATTGTCCGATTTGCGGGAAATTTTGTCCACTTCGTCGATATAGACGATGCCGCGCTGCGCCCGCTCGACGTTGTAGTCGGCCGCTTGCAGCAGCTTGAGGATGATGTTTTCGACGTCTTCGCCCACGTAGCCGGCCTCGGTCAGGGTCGTGGCGTCGGCCATCGTGAAGGGCACGTCGAGAATCCGAGCCAAGGTCTGTGCCAACAGGGTCTTGCCGGAGCCGGTGGGGCCGAGAAGGAGGATGTTGGATTTGGCGATTTCGACGTCGTTGTTCTTCGCCCCATGCGCCAACCGCTTGTAGTGGTTGTGCACTGCGACCGCGAGGACCTTCTTGGCATGCTCCTGGCCGATCACGTAGTCGTCCAGGACCTTGCAGATCTCGCGCGGGGTCGGCACCCCGTCGCGCGATTTGACCATATGGGTCTTATGCTCTTCACGGATGATATCCATGCAGAGTTCCACGCACTCATCGCAAATGAACACCGTCGGACCGGCGATCAGCTTGCGTACCTCGTGCTGCGACTTGCCGCAGAACGAGCAATAGAGGGTGTTCTTCGAATCGCCGGACTTGCTCATGCGCACTCCTCCCCGGGACGTCCGGGGGCACAATGGGGAATTCTACCCCTTGCTCGCGCCAGGGGACAAGGTGAACGATGCGCTGTTGTTGCGCTTATGTGACGGGAGACCAGCCCCAACCGGCCTCAATCAACGGAAACCATTGATTCTATTGGCACACTGCTCCCGCTACCGCCACTTGGAAAATATCGGTTGGCCGGAACAGAATCGGCGTCTCAGCCCTTGGAGGCATCGTCCGTGGACGCCGGCCGGTATTCCACGACTTCGTCCACCAGCCCGAACTCCAGGCTTTCCTGCGCCGACATGTAGCTGTCGCGCTCCAGCTTGCGCTCGATCGCCTCGATCGGTTGGCCGGTATGGTGGACATAGATCTCGTTCAGACGCTTGCGCAGCGAGAGGATTTCGCGCGCCTGGATTTCGATGTCGGTGGCCTGGCCCTGGGCGCCGCCGGAGGGCTGATGCACCATCACGCGGGCATTCGGCAGCGCATAGCGCTTGCCTTTGGCGCCGGCACACAACAGCAGGCTGCCCATCGACGCCGCCTGTCCGATGCACACGGTGCTGACCGGGCTACGGATGTACTGCATCGTGTCGTAGATCGCGAGGCCGGCAGAAACCACGCCGCCCGGGCTGTTGATATAGAAGGAAATGTCCTTGGACGGGTTCTCCGACTCCAGGAACAGCAACTGCGCGCAGATCAACGAGCTGACCTGATCGTAGACCGCACCGGTCAGAAAAATGATCCGCTGCTTCAGCAATAGCGAGTAGATATCGTACGCTCGTTCCCCGCGCGCGGTCTGTTCGACCACCATCGGCACCAGATTGTTGGCGTAGATTTCGACGGGATCGCGGTCGATCATGGTATCGCCTTTGACGTCTTGGGCCGGGCGGCCGCATGGTTGGAAAGGGCAGCGCCCTGCCAGATGGGGTGGCCATTCGCGGAAGTCACCCCCACGAATGGCCGGAATCGTATTATTCCGCTTCGGTCGCCGGTGCCGACAGCTTCGGCGCTTCCGGTTCCTTCGCCAATTCCTCCGGCGTCACCACCTCGTCGGTCAACGTGGCGAGTTCGAGCACGAAGTCCACCACCTTCTCCTCAAAGATCGGGCCGCGCAGCGACTCGGTCATCTGCGGGTATTTGCGGAAGAACTCCATCATCTGCTGTTCCTGACCGGGATAGCGTCCGGCTTCGACCCGCATCGCCCGCGTCAGCTCGTCCGGCGAGACAACGATGCCGTTGGTCCGACCGATTTCCGCCAACAAAAGGCCCAGGCGCACCCGGCGCTCGGCGATCTTGCGGTACTCGGCGCGCAGGGTCTCGTCGTCCTTGCCCTGGTCCTCGGCGTCCAATTTACCGGCTTCCTTGTCGCCCGACAGGCGCTGCCAAATCTGGTCGAATTCCTGATTGGTCATCGTTTCCGGGGTCTCGAACGACACCATATCGGACAGAGCGTCCAACAACAGGCGCTTCAGCCGCTGGCGCGACATTCGATCGTATTCGGCCTGCATGCGTTCGGTCATCGCCGTGCGCAGTTCTTCCAACGTCTCCAGGCCCATCTTCTGGGCCAGCGCGTCGTCGATCGCCGCCGGAACCGGCTTGCGCAACTGCTTCACGGTCACATCGAAGGTCGCAGCCTTCCCCGCCAGATTGGGGGAGCCGTAGTCTTCCGGGAAAGTCACCGAAATCGTGGGCGCTTCGCCGGCCTTGGCGCCGACCAACGCTTCGGCGAAGCCCGGGATGAAGCCGGAACCGCCGATTTCCACATCGATATCGTTCGCCGCACCGCCGTCGAACGGCACGTCGTCGATCTTACCCAGGAAATCGACCGTCAGCACGTCGCCAGCGATCGCACCCTGGTTATCGCCCCGTGCGGTCAGCTCTTCCTCGGTCAGCTCCACCAGCGCGCGCGCTCGGGATGCCATGTTCGCCAGGGCTTCGTCGATCGCGCCGTCCCCGACAACCGCCGTGAGGCGGGTCAGCGAAATGGACGCGAAATCCGGCATCGCGACATCGGGCAGCAGTTCTATCGCGACCGTGAAAGCGAGATCGACAGCCGGCGAGGCCTTGGCTGCCTCGACATCGACACCTTCGACCGTCGGTTGCATCGCCGGACGAAAACCGTTGTCCTCGACGATCTTGCGGGTCGCTTCGTTCACCGAATCGTCGGCGATCTCGGCCGATACGGCGACGCCATAGCGCTGCTTGACGACCGGCATTGGCACCTTGCCCGGCCGGAAACCCGGCAGGCGCAGTTGTTTGCCCAGGCTGGTCAGGCGCGCCATGCGGCGGCTTTCGATGTCCGAGGCCGGCACGATAACCGCGTAGGCGCGCTTCAGACCGTCGGAGAGAGTCTCGGTAACCTGCATATGCCCGCAAATCCTCAATAACTAAACGCGCGCCGGAAGGCTTGTGGTGCGGGCGAAGGGACTTGAACCCCCACGGCTTGCGCCACCAGAACCTAAATCTGGCGTGTCTACCATTTCACCACGCCCGCGCCGCCCAGCCTCCGGCCTTCATGGAACAAGCGTTCCCGGTCGGAGCGACAAAGGCTCACTCGCAACCGGGAACGCGGCGCTTTAGCGCAGCGCGCCCGCTTGGACAAGCGCCGCGTTGCACCGCCGTCACGCCAGCCGACCGCTGTACTTCTCCAGGGTGCCCCAAATCTCCTCCCCGACCCGTTGGCGGGCTTTCTCATAATAGCCCGATGCGCGGAGCACGGCACGGAAGGACGCGGGGTCCACGGTGTTGAACGCCATGCCCTGCGCGGTCAGCGCCTTGCGGATGTCGGCCTCGCTCGCGGCGGTATCGGCCCGTTGCAGGATGGCGGCTTTATCCAGGGCCGTGGCAACCACTTGCTTCAGGTTGTCCGGCAGGCGCCCCCAACTCTTGGCGTTGACGCATAGCCATTGCCCATCCCAACTATGGTTGGTGAGCGAGCACGCGCGCTGCCGTTCGTAAAGCTGCGCGGCCTGTACCAACGGCAGGATGCCGTCCTGCGCATCCACCGCACCGGTCTGCAGCGCCGGGAGCAAATCCTGTAGGTTCAAGCCCAGCGGCGCCGCTTTCAGCGCCTGGAACATGGCCACCAGATCGGGATCGACCGGCGTGCGGATTTTCAGCTTTTCCAGGTCCGCCGCCACCACGATCGGCTTGGCCCGCGTTGTGATCTGGCGAAACCCGAAATCCCAGCAACGCTCCATCGCCACCATGCCCAGGCGCTGTTGGATCTGCCCGCGCAACGCCTTGCCCAGGTCGCCATCCAGCGCCGGCCACAGCTTATCGTAGCCGGCAAAGCCAAAACCGACCGACTGCACGAACACCGATCCCAGCACGCCGGCCAGCGACTGGCCGGTGACCGGCGTCATCTCGACCGAGCCGGCGCGGACCTGGGCGAGCAAGCCGAGCTGGCCGCCGAGGAGACCGTCGGGGTGGATGGAGAGTTCGATGCGACCGCCGGATTTTTCGCCGATCTCGGCGGCGGCTTCGACCAGCCGCTTGTGGATCGGAAAGCTCTCGGGCGCGGTGTGCCCCAGCCGCCAACGATGGTCGGGCGCCGCCAACGCGGGGCGCACGAAAGCGGGCGAGGCGAGCGCAGCGGCGCCCGACAGGACCCGGCGGCGGGCGATCATCGCACGGCCTGCTGCATCGTTTCGGACAATGCCGCCATCGACGCGACCTGTTCCAGCCCGCGCAATGCCTGCAACAGCGCCGGCACCCGGTTGGCCGACATCGTCCGCCCGGCACAGTTGGCGAATTTCGCCTCCAGCAGATCGGTCGGCAGCGGGTTTTCCGGCCCGCGTCCCAGCGGTCGGTGGACTTTCTGCACCAGGGTCTCGCCGTTTTTGAGGGTCACTTTCACCTCCGCGCCGAAATGCTCGAATGTGTCCATCTTCATGTCGGGGTGCGGGGCGGCATGCACCCGGCGCAGCACGTCCTGGACGGCGGGGTCGCGGAAGGAATCGCCCTCGAAATGCTCGATCGACACCCGCCGATCGATCAGCCCGCGCGCGAGGCAATATTGCACGCTGAATTTTGCATCCAGCGCGCTTTGCGGGTTGGGCCGATCGGTGTGCGCAAGGCGGCGGGGGTGGGTCCAGGAATCGATCCGCTCCACCGATTCGGGGGTCAGGTTGTTGTCGCGCACCAGCATCAACATGGCGTCGATCGCCGGATGGGTGCTGCCGCAACACGGGTATTGTTTGATCGCCACGCCGGGGGACACGATATCCCAGGGCTCGGCCCAATCCGCCAGAATGGCGTCGGCGTTGAAGTTGCCCGCACCGTTGAAGACGTTCAGAAACCCCTGCTTGTGCTCGAAGACATTGGCCGACGCGGTGAAGCCGTCCGCCGCGAGGAGGGCGGCCAGCATGCCGTTCCGGGCGGCGTGGCCGACATGCAACGGTTTCGTCATGGTGCCAAAATTGGCCTTGATCCCCGACGAGAACGTCGCCGCCAGCGCCAGTGCTCGGGTTGTTTGCGCGACCGACAGACCCAGCAGATGCGCGCACCCGGCGGCGGACCCGAAAACGCCCAGGGTCGCGGTCGGGTGCCAGCCCTTTTCGTAATGATGGAAATTCACCCCACGGGCGATCCGGGTTTCCGCTTCCCACCCCGCAACATAGGCGGTCAGGAACTGCTTGCCGGACGATTTATGCATTTCCGCCAACGCGAACAGCGCCGGCACGACCGGGGCCGAGGGGTGGCCGCCCAAGGTGTTGGAACAATCGTCGTAATCCAGCGCATGCGCCGCCGTGCCGTTGATCAGCGCCGCATCCAGCGGGCCGACCCGCCGATCCGTGCCGAAGACCAGGCACGCGCCCCCCGACGTGCCGATGGTCGCGGTCCGGCCGACGATCTGGGCACATTCTTCGTGCGCACCGGCCAGGGTGCAGCCGACGGTATCCAGCACCGCAACCTTGGCCCAATGCAGGGCGTCGGAGGACAAATTCTCGAAGGCGACGCTTTGGATGCGTTCGGCTAGGCCCTCGGCGATGGCAGTGGCGGTCATGGGTGGATCCCTTCTGGTTGGGGGAACTATAAACCTGTCCGGCCCGCTGCTAGAAGACGGGACGAAAGACGGGAGGAACAGGAATGACAATGCTCCGGCGCAGCATGCTGCACGTACCCCTGATCGCGGCGATCGCGCCATCTCTGGCTGCCACGGCTGTTGCCCAAGCGGCGGACATGCCAGCGGACATGCCAGCGGACATGGTAGCCTTGGTCGCGGCGGCACAGAAGGCCGGCAAACTCAATCTGTTGCACAACATCCCGCCGCCCCTCGGCGATCTGTGGATTGCCGAATTCTCCAAGGCATTTCCCAAAATCGCGGTGGAAGCAACCCGGCTCGGCAGCACCGAAATGATGCAACGCTTCGGTACCGAATATCAGGCCGGCGTGTCGGAAGCCGATTTGCTGATCACCCTCTGGGACGACACGCTGCTGAAATGGGCGGACCAAGGCTGGTTGCGCGCCTGGACCCCGCCCGAGGCCGCCGCCATCGCCGCGCCTTTCAAAAGCCGCGACCGCATCTACAGCCTGTTCTTCAACCGATCCTGCCTGGTATCGAGCAAGACCAAGATCAAAGAAGCCGACGCGCCGAGGGAGTGGACCGACTTCTTCGATCCGAAATGGCAGGGCAAAATCGGCATGGACCCGCCCTGGCGATCGGTCGCCGTCCAACAAATGCTCGCCGTCTGGAAGCAACAAGGCATCGAAGACATTGCTCGGCGCCTCAAAGCCAACAACGTGCGCTTCTTCAACGGCAGCGCCGGCGTGGTGCAGGCGGTGATCCGGGGCGATATTACCGTCGCCGCTGTCATCGACCCGCCGGTCATCTCCGCCCTGAACGATGGCGCGCCAATACGCGCGATCTTCCCCGCCTCGGGCGTGCCGGCGGTCGCGAATGTCGTCGCCATGCCAGCCAAGGCGCCGCATCCGGAAGCCGGTCAGGTGTTCCTCAATTGGGCCTTGAGCCTGGAGGGGCAAAAGGCGCTGGTCGCAACCGTCGGATCCCCCGTCGTGCGCCCCGGTGCCGGCGCCCCCAAGGTGGTGCCCGGCATCGACGGGCAGAAGATCCTGCTCAGTTCCGACCTACTCACGCCGCCGATGCAGAAAGCCATGATCGAGGAATGGCGGACCGTGTTCGGATTGCAATGATGCCGGCGCGTCCGCGCGAGGGAATGCCGGCGCGTCCGCGCGGGGGAATGCCGGTGGCGACGCGCGGGGGGCGGTTGCCTGTCCAGATCGTCTTCGCCGCGACCTTCCTGGTCACGGCCGGCCTGATACTGACGCCGTTGGGGTCCTTGCTGTACGGCAGTTTCCGCAGCGCCGGCCCCGGCGAGCCGTCGGTGTTCACCCTGCGCAACTGGCTGGACCTCGGCAGTCCGGCCATCGCCAACACGCTGCTGACCACCTGCGTCATCTCGCTGCTGACGGCGGTGCTCAGCACGGCGGGCGGGGCGGCGATGGCGTGGCTGATCTATCGCACCGACTTTCAATACAAGCGCAGCATGGTGGCGTCGGTCGGGCTGAGTTTCTTTTTCCCCGGCTTCATCCTCGCGATGGCCTGGGTCATCCTCGGCTCCCCCGGCGGCATCTTCAACGACATCTTGGAGGAAGTCTTCGGCGTCGAAGGCTTCCGGTTCGATATCTATTCCGAGGCCGGGATCGTCTGGATCCAGGTTCTGCACATCGTTCCGTTCGCGTTCTTCACCCTGCGTGGGCCGCTGATTTCGATGGACTCCAGCCTGGAGGAAGCGGCCTACGCCTCGGGCGCGTCGCCCTGGCAGGTGGTGCGCCGGGTGACGCTGCCGCTGATGCTGTTCCCGATGCTGTCCAGCCTGCTGCTATGCTTCGTGTTGTCGGTGGAACAATTCGCCATCCCCGCGATGGTGGGCATCCCCGGCCATGTGAATACGCTGGCGACGGAACTCTATCTGCTGACCAGCTTTTCACCGCCGAATACCGGCCTGGCAGCGGCGGTCGGCTTGGCCATGAGCGCGGTGACCGGCCTGACCATTTTCGCCCAACGCCGGATCGTCGCCAGCCGCAGCGCACCGACGGTCAGCGGCAAGGGCTACCGGGTGCGGCCCTTGAGCCTGCGTAAATGGCGCTGGCTCGCGTCGGCGATCGCGCTGTTCTATGTGGCCATGGCCTTCGTCGTTCCGACCCTGGCGCTGATCTACACATCGGCGATCAAATTCTTCGTCGCGAACCCGTTCGACGCCATCTATACCGCCCGCAACTACCTGCAAATCTGGAACAGCCCCGGAACGATGCGGGCGTTCTGGAACACCATCGTCGTGGCCGGCGGCGGCGCGGTACTGGGCCTGACCCTCGGCACCCTGATCGCCTATTCGACCCATCGGCTCAAACCCACCGGATATCGAGCGTTGGATGTGCTGGCATCCTTGCCCTTCGGCATTCCTGGGATTGTGATCGGGTTGGGCTTCCTGTGGTCCTACGTCTACCTGCCGATCTACGGCACGCTCTGGGTTTTGGTGTTCTGCTACATGGCACGTTTCCTGCCCTACGCAACCGAAACGGTCGGCGCCCAGATCGTGCAATTCGACAAGGTGTTGGAAGAAGCCGCCTGGGCATCCGGCGCCAACAGAATCGACAGTTTCCGCCGCATCGTGTTGCCGCTGCTGCGCCCGGCGTTGCAAAGCGGCTATTTCCTGCTGTTCATCGCCTATTTCCGAGAAATCGCCGCTGCCGCGCTGCTTTACACCGCATCGACCCAGGTGCTGTCGATTTCAATCTGGGCGTTTTTCGAAAACGCCAATTGGGGCGTCGCCAGCGCGCTGTCCATTGTCGCAACCATCGTCACAGTCGCGCTGATGGCCGCCGTCGGGCGCGCCTCGTTGCGGGTATAGGAGCGCCTGCATGAGCATCGTCGTCCGCGATCTGGTCAAACGCTACGGCGACAAGACCATCGTCGATCGTATTAGTTTCGAAATAGAGCAAGGCGAACTCGTCTCCCTGCTGGGTCCTTCCGGTTGCGGTAAAACAACGACACTGCGCTGCATTGCCGGGCTGGAGACGCCGGAAGCCGGCTACATTGCCATCGACGGTGCGGTTGTCTTCGATTCCTCCAAGGGCATCGAAGTGGAACCCTATCACCGCGACATCGGCATGGTGTTCCAGTCCTACGCGATCTGGCCGCATCTAACCGTGTTCGAAAACGTCGCATTTCCGTTACGTATCCGTCGCAGACCCGCAGCCGATATCGCGCAAAGGGTAAGCCGAGCACTGGAGATGGTGGGATTGACGGCGTTGCGGGATCGGTCGTCGCAGCAATTATCGGGGGGGCAACAACAGCGCGTCGCGGTGGCACGCGCCATCGTGCACGAACCGGCGGTGCTGCTGTTCGACGAGCCGCTTTCCAACCTCGATGCCAAACTGCGGGACCGCACGCGCGCCGAAATCCGCAAATTGCAACGCGATCTGAACGTCGCCACGGTCTACGTCACCCACGATCAGGCGGAGGCTTTGTCGCTGTCCGATCGTATTCTGGTCATGCGCGAAGGCGTCATTCGCCAGCAGGGCACCCCGTCCGAGGTCTACGCCACCCCGCTGGATATTTTCGTCGCCGACGTCGTGGGGGCGGCGAATTTCCTGCCGGTTACCATGCGCGATGGCGCGCCGGTGCTGGCGGACGGCACAGTTTTGCAGGCAATCGGAACCGGCGGCATCGCAATGATCCGGCCGGACCGGCTTACGATCGGGGGGGCATCCGACAATATATTATCCGGAACGATCCAGCAGCGGCTCTATCTCGGCGGGCATTACGAATATCTGGTCGCCGTGGGGCCGTCGTTGCTGCGGGTGCTGTCCAATGTCGCGGTGGCGGAGGGCGCGCCCGTCGTGCTCTCGTTCGCGGCGGCCGATTGCATTATCCTGCCTACCGTCGAAGGGGAACCAACATCATGGGCCTGACCGCCGATCTTTGCGCGCGCATCGCAAGCCTGGATTACGACGACATTCCCGAACCCGCTTTGGCGGCCGCACGGCGGCTGGTGCTCGATGGGTTGGCGGTCGGCGTCGCCGGCGTGTCGCAGGAAGAGGCCATCCCGATCATGGCCCGCACGCTGCATGCGCTGGGCGGCAATCCGGTCTCCACCGCAATCGGCTGCGGCTTCCGAACCGACCCCGTCCGCGCCGCAGCCATCAACGGTTCGGCGATGCATGTGCTCGACTTCGAACCGATGTGGAGCCCGGCGACCCACGCTTTATCGGTGACCCTACCGGTCGCGCTGGCCCTGGCCGAGGCCCGTGGATTATCGGGACGCGACGTACTGACGGCCCTGGTAAAGGGCCTGGAAATCCAGGGTTGGCTGCGTGAGGCATCCGGCCAATACACGCCCGACGTGCTGCAATTCCATCCGCCCGGACTGGTGGGACCGATGGGCGCGGTGGCCGTCGCCTCCCATTTGTTGAAATTGGATCCGTTGCGGATGGCCAACGCGTTCGGCATCGCCGGTTCCCGCGCCGGCTCGTTGTTCGGCAATGTCGGCACGATGACGAAATCGGCCCATTGCGGGCAGGCTGCCGCAATGGGTCTGGAATCCGCCCTGCTGGCCGAAGCCGGATTTACCGGCGATACCGAAACATTCGAATCGCCCCTGGGCTACGCCAACTCCTTCTACCGAGGCACTTTCAAACCCCAGGAAATGCTCGGCTATGGCACCGGCGCTTGGCGCGTCGCACAGCCGGGTTACGCGATCAAAATGTTCCCCAGCCAGTTCGGCACGCATTTCGGCATTACCGCCGGATTGGAACTGCATAAGCAGGTGCCCGATACCGCTGCCATTGCGGCGGTGACCTTGACCGGCCCGGTCATGCCCTATGTGAACCGGCCGTTCCCCGAAACCGGCCTGTCCGGCAAATTCAGCCTGCAATACACGATGGCCAGCGCGCTGATGGACGGCCATGTCGGCATCCACACCTTCACCGAGGAAAAATTGCGCCGCCCAGCGATGCAGGCCCTGCTTGGGAAAACGACGTTGGAGATGGATAAATCGATCCCGGCACGATTCGAAACGATGCATGTGCGGCTGCGCGTCGTGCTTGTCGACGGCACGGTGTTGGAAACCCGCTGCGACGGCCCGCGCGGCATGTGGGGCCAGCCGCCGATCGCCGATGCCGACCATCTGGTAAAGGTGCGCGACTGCCTCGGCACCGTGCTCGATACGGCAACGGTGGAACAGATCGTTGCGTTGGCGGCGCGGATCGATACGCTGACACCGGCCGACGTCGCCGCGACGATGGCATTGGTCGGATAGGCGGCGTTTTGTGCCGACCCGGTTACGCCGGCAATCGTTCCAGGATCGGCCGCACGAATTCCAGCAAATTGCCGCCGGGGAACAGGTAACCTTGCATCCCCGCGTTGGCCGCAGCCGCGAGGTCGGTCGGCTGGTCGCCGATCATTGCGCAACGATCCGGCGATAAATTCCACGACCGCATCAAATCCAGCAGCATCCCCGGTGCCGGTTTGCGCCAATCGTGGGCGCGTCGATACGCCTCCAACGGCGCATCCGGGTGATACGGGCAATAGCGGCTATCGTCGATCGTGCCACCGCACGCGGCACATTCCGCAGCGATCCAGGCCAGCAAATCGCGCACGTCGTCTTCGGTGTAAAATCCCCGCGCGACGCCCGATTGGTTGGTGACGATAAAAACCCGCCAGCCGAGTCCGGTGGCATGGGCAACTGCCTCCCGCGCACCTTCGATCCATTCGAAACGATCGCGGGTGCCGACATAGCCGCGATCGACGTTGATCACACCGTCGCGGTCCAGAAACAAAGCGCGCATCAGACTGCCTCGACCGCGGCCTCGCGGCTCGCCCGTACTTTTTCGACCCGCCGGCCTTCCATTTCCAGCACTTCGAAGCGCCAGCCTGCAAACACGATGCGATCCCCCGCCCGGGGCACGCGGCGCAGCAGCGCCAGCAGCAAGCCCGCGAGCGTGTGGTAGCTGCCCTCGGCCGGCAGGTCCGGCAGCGAGAGGCGGGATTTGACCTCGTCCACCGGCATCATGCCATCCATCGTCAGCGCGGTTTCGCCCTCGGCGCCCGTTCCACCGATTTCCGTTTCGGCATCGGTGGGATCGCCGACGATCGCTTCGAGCACATCGGCCGCCGTCACCACACCTTCGAAACTACCGTACTCGTCCATGACCAAAGCGAGACCGAGCACATCGGATTTGAGCTGTTCCATGGCGTCGAGGGCGGTGACGGTGTCGGGCACGACCAGCGGTTGGCGCAGCGCCGCATCGAGCGACAATTCCCCGCCGCTGAGGATGCCATCGAGCAGGTCCTTGGCCTGCACCACACCGACGACGTTATCGACCGACCCATCGCACACCACGAAACGGGAATGCGGGGCCGCCTTCAGCGTCGCAACGATGTCCTTCAGCATATCGGTTCGATCGATCCATACCAACTCGGTGCGCGGCGTCATGATCGCTCGCACCGGCTTGTCGGCCAGACGCAGCACACGGGCGATCATGTCGTGCTCCTCGGTTTCCAGCACGCCGGCCTGCGCGCCCTCCGCCAGGATCATCTTCAGTTCTTCTTCCGTCACGGTCTGCTCAGCCACCCGATGCGCGCCCAACAGCCGCAGGATAAAGCCCGAGGACCAGCCCAACACCCACACCGCCGGGGCGCCGACGCGGGCCACCAAGGCGATCGGGCGGGCAACCTTGGCGGCGGTCAGTTCCGGGTTGCGCAACGCGAGGTGCTTCGGCACCAGTTCCCCGATGACCAGGGTCAGATAAGTGGTGACCAGCACGACGACGGTCAGCGACAGGGTCTCGGCAAAGGGACGGAGCGCGGGGAAGGTTTCCAGCGTTTCCTGCAAATGGGAGGCGATGCGCGCGCCGCCGAACACGCCGGTCAGCACGCTGACCAAGGTGATGCCGACCTGGATCGTCGGCAGAAAGCGTTGCGGGTCCTCGGCCAACGCGCGTGCGGCCGCCGCGCCCGGGGTCCCCGAACGCTCCAGCACCGCCAGGCGCGCTCGGCGTACCGAGACCAAGGCGAGTTCGCTCATCGAGAACAAACCGTTCAGCAGAATGAGCAGGATAACAAAGAGAATTTCGAGGCCGGTTGCCATGATGGCGTTTGTCTAGCACGCATGGGCTGGATTTGCGACATACTATTGCATGCTGAGAATTATCTTGTTTTTTAATCGTCTCCTGTGGTTTGTTAACCATTATCCGCCGAAGGGAGACCACCATGCAAGCCGTCCGCACCGCCGACATCATCCCCTTTCCTCCGCGTAAACCCGCAGAAAACAGCCAGTCCGATCGCTTGACGACCGCGCTGACGGCGCTCGATATCGCCATCGCGGAACAGCGTGCGGCCGTTCAGGCATGGCGCCAATCGTTAACGGAATTGCGCGGAGTCGTCGGTGGCCTCGGCGCTGGCCTCACGGAATACCGGGATAGTCTGGCGCGGCTGGGGACACAGGTCGCGTCGCTGAACACCGATGCCAAAGCCATGGAAAACTGGGCCGACGCCGCGCTTGCGTCCGGCAACTGATTTCTGCTTCGTGCCGGCAGGAGGACTCCCCGCATGCACGAACACAAGATGATCGCAACCTTGCGCGCCGCCCGCGTGGTGCCGGTGGTACGCACCAGCACCGCCGCCCACGCCGCAACCGCCGTCGCATGGCTACGAGAAGCCGGGTTGCGGATTTTCGAAATCACCATGACCATTCCCGACGCGCCTGCGCTGATACGCGACCTCGCGTCCGATCCGACATTGACGATCGGGGCGGGCACCGTGGGCAACCGAGCGATGGCCGAAGCATGCCTCGCGGCTGGGGCGCGGTTCATTGTGGCGCCATGGGTCGATCCAACCCTGTCCGAACCCTGTCGCGAAGCCGGCGCAGCGCTGATGCTGGGTGCGCTGACGCCATCGGAGGTCAGGGCCGCCCTCGGCGCCGGGGCCGACGTGGTGAAAATATTTCCCGCGTCGTCGGTCGGCGGCCCCGGCCACATCAAAGCCCTCGCCAGCGTTCTGCCCAACGTCGCGTTCTGCCCGACCGGCGGCGTCGAGCCCGGCAATGTCGCCGCCTATCTGGCCGCCGGCGCCGCCTTCGTCGGGATGGGCGGGGCGCTGGTCGACGAAAAACGCATCGCCGCCGGCGACCGCACCGCCATCCAAAACGCCGCTCGGAACATACAATCGTGACCGCCGATCTGCTCTGCATGGGCGAACCGATGCTGGAGTTCAACCAGCGCCCGCCCGGACCGGACGGCGCGCACCTGTATCTGGAAGGGCACGGCGGCGACACATCGAACGCTGCCATCGCCGCCGCTCGCCAAGGTGCGCATGTCGGTATGATCGCGGCGGTCGGTCGGGACATGCCCGGCGATCGCTTCATCGCGCTTTGGCAGCGGGAAGGCGTGGACACATCCCACGTGCTGCGTTCCGATCGGGCGCAGACCGGCGTTTACCTCGTGACACACGACGCGCAGGGGCACCATTTCCTGCACTATCGCACCGGCTCGGCTGCCTCGCTCCTGGGGCCGTCCGACCTGCCAGTTGCCGCCATCGCCGCCGCCCGCATGCTGTATGTTTCCGGCATCAGCCAAGGCATTTCCAACACTGCCTGCGATGCTGTCTTCGCAGCGATCGATATCGCCCGAGAGCATGGCACCGCCGTCGCCTTCGATACCAATTACCGCCCGCGCCTATGGCCCCCCGCGCGCGCCGCAGCGGCCATCCACGCCGCCATGGCATCCGTAGACTACGCTCTACCGGGGATCGAAGATGTGCGGACCCTCACCGGCCTGACCGAACCTGAGGCGATGTTGGACTTCTACCTGCGCCTCGGGTCCAAGGTCGTGGTGCTGAAAATGGGCGAGGCCGGGGCTTGGTGCGCGACGCCTGACCGACGGGTGCTCGTGCCCGCCTTCGCCGTGCAGGCGGTGGACGCAACCGGCGCCGGCGACACGTTTTGCGGGTCGTTCCTCGCCCGCATCCTGGCCGGCGATGCGCCAGAGGTCGCGACCCGCTACGCCTGCGTCGCCGCCGCCCTGAAATGCACAGGATACGGCGCGGTTGCACCGATCCCCTCGGCGGAGGCGGTCGTAGCGGCAATGGGCCGATAGCAACACGCGGGGCGCCCGACAGCGGGTGTCACGCGGACCCGCTACCGGCTTCGATGAACGCCCCGCGCTACACCGTCGCGGCGTTGCCCAGGATATTCGTGGCCTGGGCGGACAGCACACCGCCGTTGCCGTGCACGATCGCCGTGTTCGCTCCGGCCACCTGACGCGCACCGCAATCGCCACGCAACTGGCGCACGGCCTCGATCAAGATAAACAGCCCGTACATGCCGGGGTGGCAATACGACAGCCCGCCGCCATTGGTATTCACCGGCAATGCCCCGCCCGGCGCGATCCGCCCGCCCTCCACAAAGCGCCCGCCTTCGCCTTTCGGACAGAAGCCCAAGTCCTCCAGGAACAAAATCGTGTTGATGGTGAAGGCGTCGTAGAGCGCCAGCACATCGATGGCCTTCGCCGACAGCCCCGCTGCCTTGTAGGCCTGCGCACCCGAGGCGATTGCCCCGGTATGGGTCAAATTCGGCATCGAGGTGATCGACGCATGGGTGATCGACTGCCCGCTCCCCAGCACATACACTGGCTTCTGCTTCATCGATTTCGCTCGATCTGCAAGCGTCATGACAATGGCCCCGCCGCCGTCGGTCACCAGACAAATATCCCGGACCGTGAACGGAAAGCTGATCGGCCGAGCACCGAGAACGTCGGCAACGGTGAGGGGCTTCTTCTCCCACGCGGCCGGGTTGAGTTGCGCCCAGCCGCGCGCCGCGACCGCGACCTCGGCCATCTGCTCCCGCGTTGTGCCGAATTCGTGCATGTGCCGGCTTGCCGCCATGGCATAGGCGGTCGCTGGCAGAAATGGCTTGAACGGCGTCTCGTACGGGTTGAATTCCCGCGCACTGGACGCACGGCGGCCGACGGTGCGCTGCGTGCTGCCGTAGGCGATCACGGCAACGGTGCAGAGCCCGGCCTCCAGCGCCGCGTGGGCGTGCGCGACATGGATTTCGAACGACGAACCGCCGACGATCGTCGAGTCGGTATAGGCGTTCGGCAGTCCCAAATATTCCACCAGCGACATGGCGGACGTCCGCGCCTGGGTCGTCGCGCAAAACACCCCGTCCACGTCCTGCAAACGCAAGCCCGCATCGTCCAATGCGCGGCTTATGCCTTGCGCCATCAGATCGAGGGGGCTCATGAGCGCTGCGACGGCACCGATATCGGATTCAGCTGCGCCTACAATGGCAACACTGCCACGCTTGACCATGTTATGCGCCCTCCCCTTGCGGGTCGATCGGCGAAAATAAGGGGTAGGGGTCGTCGTCGCCGTCCGCCGGATGGGCGTGGAACACAACGCGCATGCCGATCTTTACCGCGAAGGGGTCGATGCCCTCCACACGGCTCATGAGCCGGTATCCTTCGTCCATGTCCACGAGGCAGACATTGTACGGGTCGCCCTTGGCCGGGTGGGTGACAGTGGTTGCGTGGACGGTGCCCAGACCCTTGCTGACCCGCCATTCCAAGTCGTCGGCGCCGGTTACCGGGGCGATAACCCGAGGGTAGAACACGGCCTTCCCCAAAGACGGGCTGAACTGGTAGCCCAGTTCTCCTCGTTGCAAATGCGCGACGTATGCGCCGAGCGGCGAAATGGATGCAGGCGGCATCGGTTGGTATCCCCCAGTTTGGCGTGCGACTGAAGCGACACGATACCAACCCATCCCGCTCGCGACAAACCGACGCTCAATGCAGCGGATACACGAAGTCCGTCAGCTTCGGCTGTTGCGCGTCTACGTCCTGCGCGGG
>JANXMB010000126.1 GCA_025354865.1 Acetobacteraceae bacterium
TCCAGTTGCCGGGTCAGGATGCCGTCGGCGTCGCGCAATTCGTGCACAATGGTGAAATGGTTGCCGCTGGGCACCGGAATCAGCGCGCCCGGCAGATGCAAAGCCGAGCGCAGGGCGTGCAAATCGCGGCTGTCGGATACCAGGGGGGGCAATTCGTCGGTCCCGTAAGCGATCGCCAGCGGCTTGCCGATTTGCGGCAGGCGCAGCGGCGACAACGCGGCGATTTCCGCATCGGTCAGCCGCAATTTCTCGTTCAAATAGGTGTCGCGGATCGGCCCCAACTCAAAAATGCCGGAGATCGACAGACCCGCGACCACCGCTTTGTGGCCCAGACACAGCGCCGTCAAATGCCCGCCCGCCGACCACCCCGACAGCACGATCGGCCCACGAATCCCATGCGCCGGCCCGTGCTCGGCCAACCAGTCCAGCGCCGCGTTCATTTCGGCGGCGATCTCGGTCAACGTCGCATCCGGGGCCAGCGTGTAACCCGGCAGCACCGCCGACCAACCGCGCGCATGCGGGCCGGCGATCAAATTGGAAAACTGGTGCTTGTCGAACCGCTGCCAATAGCCGCCGTGGATGAACACAATGCAGGGCGCATGCGGATCGGCGGCGGGGAACAAATCCATCGTGTTGCGCGCCCGCGGGCCGTAGCGCACATCCAAATGCTCGGCGTGCGCTGCCCGAAACCGAGCCGAAGCCTCCTCCCGCGCGGCGTTGAGCACCGCATTGTCTGGCACCGCCGCCGGATTGTTATAGGCCGCGTCCCGCTCCGCCCGGCTCAGCGCGCCCCAGTTCATGCCGTTGCCCCGCGATACCAGTCGGCGATTTGCCGGCCTTGCCAAAACAATGTGCCGGGCTTCGCGGCCATATGGGCCAATGCTTTCTCGAACCAGCCGATCCGATGCGGCACGCCGCTGATATAGGGATGCACCGCGAGGCCCATGACCTTGGCGCCCTGCGTCTCGGCCTCGGCATACAGGCGATCGAACTGCGCGACGGTGCGATCGAACAATTCCTCGGCCCGATGATGCTGGATCATCATGATCGGGATGTCGTTCAACTCCACGCTGTACGGCATGGTCAGCATGGGTCCGTAGCTCGTGCGCAGCGTCGTCGGCAGATCGTCCACGACGAAATCGGCGCAGTACTGGATGCCGGCCTCGGCCAGCAAATCTGGGGTTTCCAGCGTTTCCGTCAGGCCGGGCGCCAGCCAACCGACCGGTTTGTGGCCCCCGGCTTCCGTCAGCACGGCGATCGCGTCGCGGATCGTGGCGCGCTGGTCTTCCAGGTTATGCGTCGCGGTCTGGTGGAAACCGTGCACCATGAATTCCCAGCCGGCCTCGCGCGCAGCTTGGGTCACCCGGGGATAAGCGGCGGGGACCGCGCCATTGATCGCCAGCGTGGGGGCAATGCCGAGCGCATCCAGCGCCTGTTTGATCCGCCAGAAGCCGACGCGCATGCCGTATTCGTGCCAAGCCCAATTCGGCAGATCGGGCAGAACGCTGGCCCCTTGCGGCGGCGTCAGCACCTGCCGAGGCATAGGGCGCGCAATGTCCCACCGCTCGATATTCACCACCAGGAAGACGGCGACCTTGCCCCCGTTCGGCAGCACAAGGTGGGGGCGGTCGATACTGGCCTGATAATCCAGGCGGGTATGCGGTTCGGTCATCCCTTATCTCCGGTCGGCAGGGCGATGCCGGTCAATTTTTCCCACACCCGGATCACGAACGCATCGTCCTTCATCCCATGGCCGCTCGCCGCCGCTGCCAAAAACAACTGGTGCGCCGCCGCCGCCATCGGGAGCGGGAATGTGAGCGCCCGAGCCTGATCGAGCACGATGCCAAGATCCTTGACGAAGATGTTGACGGCCGAGAGCGGGGTGTCGTCGCCTGCGAGGATATGCGGCACCCGGTTCTGAAACATCCAGGATGCCCCCGCCGATTCCGAGATCACATCGTATAGCGTCTGCGGATCGGCCCCCGCGCGGATGCCCAGCGCCATGGCCTCGGCCGCCGTGGCGATATGCACGCCGGCCAGCAGTTGGTTGACCATTTTCACCGTGCTGCCGACGCCGACCGCATCGCCGAGGCGCCAGACCTTGGTCGAAATCGCATCCAATACCGGCTCGGCTTTGGCGAACGCGGCCTCCGACCCCGACCCCATCACGGTCATGGTGCCGGCATGGGCGCCGACTTTGCCGCCGGAGACCGGGCTATCCAGCATCAGGAACCCGGCCTCGGAAATGCGCTTTTCAAGGGCGCGTGCCGCTTCCGGCGCGATCGTGGCGCAGCACAGGACGACGGCGCCCTTGTTCATCACGGGCAGGCAGCCGCTTTCGCCGAACAGCACGGCTTCGGTTTGCGCCGCGTTGACGACGAAGACGACCACGGCTTCCAGATCGGCCGGAAAAGCGGAGGGGGATGCAACGGCCGCGCCGCCAGCGGCGATAAAGTCCGCGCGCCCGGCTTCCCGGGTTTCGCACCCCGTCACTGCGTGCCCTTTGCGGAGCAGGTTCAACGCCGCCCCCATCCCCATCGTGCCGAGGCCGATAACACCGACTTTCATTGCGAACTTCTCCTGGATCCCGCAGGCACGGACAATGCGCCTACGGCCTTCGTTTGCCCGTCACGTCGGCGATCGCACACCGTATTCGCTCGTGCGATTCACGCCTGCCGCGATCGCAAATCGTATTCGCTCGTGCGATTCACGCCTGCGGTGATCGCACACCGTATTCGCTCGTGCGATTCACGCCTGCGGCGATCGCACTCGGCCCCCCATCGCGAAACCGCTCGACCGACGCAACCAACGCGCGGCGAATCCCAACCTCCAACGCCGAGTGCCCCGCATCCGGCACCACCGTCAGGCGCGCCTTGGGCCAAGCCTCGGCCAGATCGAACGCAGTGCGGGCCGGGCATACCATATCGTAACGACCCTGCACGATTTCCGCCGGAATATGGGCGATGCGGTGCATGTTGCCCAACAGGCCCTCGGGCGGCAAAAACAGATTGTTGACGAAATAATGGGCCTCGATACGGGCAAGGCCGAGCGCACTGCGATCCATGGAAAAGGCGTGGACGGTTTCGGGGCTGGGCAGCAGCGTGCTGCAAGTGCCCTCGTACACCGACCAGGCGCGGGCGGCCGGCAAATGCACCGCCGGATCGGGGTGGGTCAGGCGCCGCATATACGCGTCCAGCACATCGTCGCGCTCGTTTTCCGGCAGAAAACCGACGAAATCGGCGTGCGCGTCGGGAAACACCGTTCCCATACCGTGCAGGAACCAATCGACCTCCTGCTTGCGGCCCAGGAACACCCCGCGCAGCACGCAGCCGGCCACCCGATCAGCATGCGCCTGGGCGTAGGCCAAGGCGAGGGTCGAGCCCCAGGATCCGCCGAACAGCAGCCAACGATCGATCCCCAAATGCCGCCGCAGCATTTCGATATCGGACACCAAGGCCGGCGTGGTGTTTTCCACCAGCCCGCCGAGCGGTCGGGATCGGCCGGCCCCGCGCTGGTCGAAAATGACGATGCGCCAGTAGTTGGGATCGAAGAACCGCCGATGCACCGCGCCCGCCCCGGCGCCGGGGCCGCCATGCAGGAACAGCGCCGGGCGGCCGCGCGGGTTGCCCGCTTGCTCCCAATACATGACATGACGATCCGACATCGGCAGGTAGCCGGTCTCGTAGGGGCCGATCTCTGGAAACAGGTCACCGCGTGGCATGGTCCGATGGTATAGGCATCGCGGCGGTCGGGGCAAAGGGTTCGTCGATGGGTCGGTTATGGGTTGGATTGGGCGCGCTGGCCGGGTTGGGCGCGGTGGCAATGGCGGCGTTCGCGGCACACGGTCTGGCCTGGCTGGACCCGAAGGCGCTGCACATGGTCGAAAGCGCGGTGCAGATGCAAGGCTGGCACGCGCTGGCACTTCTGGCTGCCGGCATCTGGGCCCCGCGCGGCGGCCGCTGGGCCGATGCGGCGGGTTTCGCCTTCACCGCCGGGATCGTGCTGTTCTGCGGCTCCGTCTACGCCTTCGCGCTGCAAGGCATCGTCGCGGCCGGCGTCGCCCCGGCCGGCGGCACCCTCCTCATGATCGGCTGGGCCATGCTCGGCATTTCCGCCGTGCGCGCCCGATGATCCGATCCACCTACCTCGCCGCCCCCGGTTTCGAGACCAAACTGGTCGAGGAACTCACCCGCCGCGCGGTCACCATCGATCGGTGGCACGGCCTGATGGCGCTGTCCCGGGATGCGCCGGTGCCGGCCGCCTGGGCGCTGGACGCCTGGACCGCGCCGGTCGAAATCCCGGTGCCGTCAATCAAAGCCGGCGCCGATGCACTGCGGGCGATGCAGCGGAATTGGGCGGCGTATGCGGTGAAGATTTTCCGGCGCATGACGTTGATCGGTGAACGGCTGCCGCCGATCCTGGTGCGCCCGCTGGTCTTCCCGGCCGCCGCGCCGACCTCCCATCTGGGCGGTTGGACACTGCTGGCACCGGACCTGATGCTGGCCAGCCCGACCAAAACCAGCCCCTTCGTCAACGGCGAGTGCCTGTTGCAGGAAGACCGCATCGGCCCACCCAGCCGCGCCTACCTGAAACTGTGGGAGGCATTGGCGCGGTTTCGCAAATGGCCGCAACCGGGAGAAACCTGTCTGGACCTGGGCGCCAGCCCCGGCGGATGGACCTGGGCACTGGCGCAACTCGGCGCCACCGTCACAGCCATCGACAAAGCCCCCCTGGCGCCGGAAGTCGCGGCCATGCCAGGGGTCGGTTGGCGACCCGACAGCGCCTTCGCCATGGCGCCGGAGCCGGTGGATTGGCTGTTCAGCGACGTCATCGCCTACCCCGAACGATTGCTGGCTTTGGTGCAACGCTGGATCGAAGCCGGGGCGGCGAAACACATCGTCTGCACCATCAAATTCCAGGGCGAGACCGCGCACGAAACCGCCGAGGCCTTCGCCGCCATTCCCGGCGGGCAAGTCGTCCACCTGTTCAACAACAAGCACGAACTGACCTTCATGTGGGAGAAGCCGGAATGATAACCCTGTATACCGCACCGGGGACCTGCGCCCTTGCCTCGCAAATCGCCTTGGAGGATGCCGGCGCGGTTTACAAAACCATCGCCGTGGACTTCAAAACCGGACAACAGCGCAGTCCCGAATATCTGAAGATCAACCCCAAAGGCCGCGTGCCCGCAATGATCGTCGAGCGCGGTATCCTGACCGAAACCCCCGCGCTGCTGGCCTACATCGCGCAGACCTATCCGACAGCTGCACTCGCCCCGCTGCACGATCCCTTCGCCTTCGCCAGGGTGCAGGAATTCAACCAATATCTCTGCACCAATTTGCACATCGCCCACGCCCACCGCATGCGCGGCCACCGCTGGGCCGACGACGAAGCGACGATCGAGGGCATGCGCCGCGCCGTCCCCCGGACGGTGGGCGAGTGCTGGGAAACGATCGAAAACGATCTGTTTGTCGGTCCCTGGGCGATGGGGGCGGACTACACGATCTGCGACCCTTACCTTTTTACCCTCGCGCAATGGATGGAGGCGGATGGTATCGACCCCGCCCGCTTCCCCGCGATCGCCGACCACCGCAAGCGCATGATGGAACGCCGGAGCGTTCGAGCCGCGTTGGGACTAATTTAACGCGGCGTTATACCATGTGTGGACAGAGGTGGTCGGCTTCGTCTGAACAGCGTTACGCTGCCGTTAAGTGGACCCCCCGCCGATTGATCCCATGGGTTGGCGTTGATAGGTCTCGCGTAGGCCGGGCGAAGCCCGACCGGAGAGAGGCCCATCAACGGCGGCG
>JANXMB010000181.1 GCA_025354865.1 Acetobacteraceae bacterium
GCGCGGGCCAAAAAATGCGGCCATGTCATCGGCCCCATCGACAAAATCGCGTCCGCGCGGGCCAGGATTGGGGCATCCAGCCCCTCGGCGCCGCCGATCAAGAAACAGACTCGGCGCGATGTGCCCAACCACCGGTCCAACAAGCCCGCGAATCGGACGCTGTCCGGCATGTCGCCGGCCAGATCCAGCGCCACGGCGAAGGCATTGTCCGGCATGGCCGCGAGCATGGCGGCACCTTCCCGACGTTTGACCTCGGCTGGAGCGCCGCGGCCTTCCGCGAGTTCCACCAACGTGAAACCGGGCCGCAGGCGGGCATTGTAACGGGTGAACAGTTCGGCTTCCGGCCCGTCGCGCAAACGGCCGACTGCGATCAGATGCATCGAAGGAGGGCTGGTGTGTGGTCCATGTCCCCTCAAGAGCCTCGGCCCAGGGGCGCGTCAACCGAAATCGGCGCACCCTGGGCATTGTTCCGACCGTCCTGTATTGACTGGTGGGATCGGGTGGCCTCGGATCGCCCGTTTCCTGGAATCGAAAGGACGCGCCATGCCGGACTGGCCCACGCAACAAGGCGTCTTCGAGGCCGGCGATGTCACGCTGCAATCCGGTGCGGTGCTGCGCCGCGCTCGGCTTTCCTGGAAAGCGCATGGCACTCTGTCGCCGGCGCGCGACAACGTTATCGTCCATCCCACCAGCTACGGCGCGCAGCACCCGGACCTGGAATGGGCCATCGGCCCCGACCGCGTGCTCGATCCCACACGTTGGTTCATTGTCATCGTCGATATGTTCGGCAACGGGCTGTCGTCGTCCCCGGCCGACACGCCGGATTACCCGACATTGGTAACGGTGCACGACAACGTCGCGGTGCAACGCAAGGCGTTGGCGTCGCTGTTCGGCATCGACCGGGTCGCCTGCGTGTACGGTTGGTCGATGGGGGCGCTGCAGGCCTACCACTGGGCCGCCATGTATCCCGACGCGGTCGAGCGCATCGTCGTCAACTGCGGCGTCGCGCGCACCTCGATCCACAACCAGGTCTTTCTGCGGGGTTTGATGGCGACGCTGGAGGCCGCGCCGGAACACGTCGGCAATGGCCGGTTTTCGGCCGAACCGAGGGCGGCCAAAAAGGCGTTCGGTCGCATCTACGCAGGCTGGGCGCTGAGCCAGGATTTCTACCGCGAGCAACGGCATTTGGCCTCGGGGCCGATGCCGAACCTTGGTGCCCCCGACCTCGAAACCTTCCTGCGCACCGATTGGGAGGACCGATTCGGTGCGCGGCCGGCGGCGAATTTGTATGCGCAATTGCGGACCTGGGATGCGGCCGACATCTCGGCCAACAACCTGTACGACGGCGATCTGGACGCTGCCTTGCGGGCCATCCGAGCGAAAGTGCTGCTGATGCCGGGTGAGACCGATCTGTATTTCCGGGTCGCCGATAACGCTGCGGAACTGCCGCTGCTGCGCGACGCCGTGCTGCGGCCAATTCCCAGTATTTGGGGGCACCGGGCGGGGAATCCGGTTCCGAATCCAGAGGACGCTGCGTTCGTGGCGGCCGAAGTCCGAACCTTGCTAGCGCGCTGAATGCGAAAGGGGGACCTTGCGGTCCCCCAATTTGCCCGAAAGGGCAGCGCCATCGAAGGCGTAATGGAAAGCCCGTTGCCGGGAAGCCCACAAGGGGTGAGCGGCCGAAGCCGAAACCTTTTATCGCCCGATCGTCCGCACCGACACAAGGGGTATTTCGAAGCGCCATCGCGGTCCCGCGTTTCGGACCGCCTGTCATCGCGGCGATGCTTCCCCGATCGCGCGCCGGCGAATCTGGGCGGACAGGAAATCGATCGATGCCACGGTGACCAGAATCAGCAACACGATGAACGAAACCTCATTCCAATAACGCACCTTGATCCGTTCCGCGATTTGCAACCCGATGCCGCCGGCACCGACCACGCCCAGGATCGCGGCGCTGCGGGTGTTGCTCTCGAATGCATACAATATCTGCGCCAGCAGGACGGGAAGGACCTGGGGCAGCAGGCCGAATCGGATGACGGCGAGCCTGGTCCCGCCGGTCGCGACGATGGCCTCCGGCTGGCTTGTATCGGCGTTTTCGATCGCTTCGGCGAATTGCTTGGCCAGAACGAAGACCTCGGCCGCAACGATCGCCATGGCACCGGCCAGCGGTCCCAGGCCGACCGCGCGCACGAAGGCCAGTGCCCAGATTAATTGATCGACGCCGCGAAACCCGTCGAACACCCGGCGGACGGTGAAATGCGCCAACCAGTTCATCACCACGTTGCGCGACCCGAGAAAACCCAGCGGAAAGGCGAGGCAGGCTGCGACGACGGTGCCGAAAAAGGCCATTGCGACGCTCTCGGCAAGGCCCTGCAGGATGTCCTGCCACTGCGCGCCGGGGGAGGGGGGGATCATCGCCCTCAGGATCGCGAACAATCCGTCCAGGCCGCGCGCCAGCCGTGCCGGTCCGATTTCGAACCAGATGCACAGCGCGATCGTCCAGGCGACAAAGGCCAAACCGCCGAGCATGCGGGCGAGCATCTGGCGGAGCGGTAGTCCGAAGAGGGCGGCCAGATACCTCATGGATTGCGCTCGCCGGAGATCGCGCGGGAACGCACCCGCTCCGACAACAGATCGATCGTGCTCACCGCGAGGACGACCAGCACGATAATCGCCCCGATTTCCTGGTAATAATTGAAACTGATCACCGAATAGAGTTCCTGCCCGATGCCGCCCGCGCCGACGAACCCGATGACGGTGGCGCCGCGTATGTTGGTTTCGAAGCGCAGCAGGACATAGGACAGGATGTTGGGCAGGACCTGGGGCACGATGGCGAAACGGACGCATTCGGGCCAGTTCGCCCCGACGGCCCGCATCCCCTCCCACGGTCGCATGTCGGCGTTTTCGGCGGCCTCGGCGAAGAGCTTGCCCAGTGCGCCCGTCGTGTGCAGCGCGATTGCCAGAATCCCCGCGAGGGGGCCGACGCCGAAGGTCCAGACCAGGATCAAAGCGTAGACTATATCCGGTACGCACCGAAATAATTCCAGCACCCGTCTTGCGGCGATATAGATCGCTCGGTTTGGCGCCAAATTGGATGCGGCGGGGAAGCACAGGATCAGCGCGCCGATTGTGCCGAGCAGCGTTGCCAAAGCGGCAATCTGGCTGGTCTCGAACAGCAACCACAGCCAGATGTCGAGCCGATACATCCAGTAAGCAACCGAACCCTCGGTCTTCGTATCGGCGAAAAGAACCGGCGCTCGGAGATCGGGGATCAACTTTCCCAGATAATCGCCAACCCGGGGCGCGCCGGCCAGCAGCGCCTGGGGCGAAGCTTCGGCGACCCAGGCGGAGACGAACAGGCAGGCGATCAGCGCCGCGCCGGCGATCGCGGCATGGCGGCGGTTGCTGCGGCGCTGGGCCTGGAATGCGGCTTCGACGTCGATCACCGCTTGCGCCGGTCCGCAGCTTCCTGTTTCAGCATGTCGATAAACGGCTGGAAATCTTCGTGCTTGACCGCGACCCAGCCTTTGCCGTTGCCCATGTCCACCGAGCGATAGATGTCGGGATAGGCTTGCGGCAGCGCGAGGTGGAAGGCCAGCATATCCTCCTGAAACGCGAGCGGGGCGCTTTTCCGCACCGTCAGCGGGCCGTTCAGAATGGGGCGGGATTTCCAGACGATGCGCATGTCCTTCATGTCGAGCATTTTCTTGTCGGTCATCATCCGCAACATGCCGCGCGTGTAACCGACGGCGGGATCGCCAACGCCGGAGGTCCAGGTAACCCCTGCGTCGTATTGCTTGTTCATCACCGCGATCACGGTCTGCTCGTGGCCGCCGGCAAACCCGGTGCGGCCAAAATATTTCCCCGACTCCGGATCGATTCCCATGCTGCGAAATTCGGCCCGAGGTATCAGGTAACCCGATGCGCTGTTCGGGTCTGCCCACGCCAGACTCCGCCCCTTCATATCCGCCAACGATGCGATGCCGCTATCCGCTCTTGTATAAAGGACCGAGAAATAGGACGTGCTGCCATCTTGTTCCTGGGTCACGGTCAGGGGGCGCACGTCGCCATCGCTTTGGATCCAGGATTGTGCGTAGGCGGCGGGGCTGTTGTAGGCGATATCGACTTGTTTTGCGGCGAACGCCTGGATCACGCCGGAATAATCGGCGGCGACCATCAATTTCACCGGCACGCCGAAGATGGTTTCCATGAGTTTCTTGTAGCCGTCGACGCGTGCCAACCGATCCGCATCGTTCTCGCCGCCAAGCAAGCCCATGCGGATGACGGGCAACTCGGCGGCCCAGGCGCGTTTGCCAGCGGATGGCATTTCGGCTGCCGCTGCGGCACGTGCCAGCGGTAAGCTTCCCAATCCGGCCAGAATTGCGCGTCGGGCGATCATCGGCAGTGTTCCTTTCCAGGCGTGTCCCGCCGATAGTAACGCCAGTTCGTGAAAGAGGGAGATACCATCGCGACAGGGGCCGGCCTCGGCGTGATGCGCGCGGTTGTCTGGCGTGGTAAGCACGCCACCTGTCACCAGGGAGGCGTTCCATGCTGTTCTACGATTCCATCGGTCCCAACCCCAAAGTCGTCCGCGTGTTCATGGCCGAACGCGGCATTTCCGGCATTCCGACCGAGACGGTCGATATTCGCGGCGGTGCCAATCGGCAGCCGGAATTCCTCGCCCGCAATCCGGCCGGTCAGTGCCCGGCGCTGGCGTTGGACAACGGCGCGATCCTGGCCGAGATCACCGCGATTTGCGAATACCTCGACGAAGTGACGCCGGGCGTGTCGGCGATCGGGTCCACAGCGGAGGAACGCGCGGAAACTCGGATGTGGATGCGTCGCATCGATCTGAACATCCTCGAACCGATGGCGAACGGTTTCCGCTTCGGGGAGGGTTTGAAGATGTTTCAAAACCGCATCCATTGCATTCCGCTCGCGTCGGACGATCTGAAGGCGACGGCGCAGGAGGGTCTGACCTGGCTCGACGGGTTGATGGCCGGCAAGCAGTTCGTCTGCGGCGATCGGCTGACCTTGGCCGATATTCTGCTGTTCGTGTTTGTGGATTTCTTTGCCGGGATCAAGCAGCCGTTGAACCCTGCGAACCAGAACATCGCGGCATGGTTCGAGCGTATGAAGGCGCGCCCCAGCGCCGCAGCCTGAACAAGCGTGCGGCGCACCTTCGGGTGCGCCGGTTGCTTTTACCCTGCTTGTCTTAGCCCGCGACCAGATTAGGCGTTGGCTCCAACGGCAACCCTTTGCGCCCGGTGAGTTTTTCGCCCAACTGCCACATCTCGAACGCGCGCTTCTTCATGGCGGGAACGATCACGGCGATCTTGTCCAGATCGACATCGGCCGCGATGCCCGGATAGCCGGCGCGATCAATCATGGCGGCGATCTTGCGCCCTTCGATCTGTTCGAAGACCCAATCCAAGGGGTCCTCCACCAAGGTCGTATCCCAGTAGATGCGATGGTTCTTGTTGCGCGGTCCATAATGGTAATGCGCGCCGTCCCAGAAACAATCGAAGGCCAGCAATTCCGTTTCTTCGACGTAGGTCTTGCGGGTGGAGCCGCCGACGTCGCCCAGCACGTGGATCGCCAATCCGCCGTCGCCAACCGGCAGGCGCCGCATTTCCAGACCGAAACGGATGTTGCCGGCCTCGAAGATATCGGTGCCGCGATTGTGTTTGACGGTGTTGCGTCGTGAGCCGTGCAGCAGGTGGGCGCAGTTTTCCACGTCGGGCAGCGTTCGGCGCAGCGCATCCATATCGGTCCGGTCCGCGATGTCCTTGTAGCCCGCGCGGTTCAGCATCTGCGGCAGCTTCTTCGCCAGGGTACGCACGGTCCAACCGATCGGGTTGCCGTCGGTCGTCGGGTCCATGCGGAACAACTGGCCCATCCCGCCGGCGCTGGTACGTTTCACATCGCCCAGCATGATCGGGGCGGCGAATTGTAGATCGGGGTTTTCCGGCCCGTAGATATAGCTGCGTTCGATATCGAAGCAGTTGAAGCGGAGCAGCGCGGTTTCTCGACCATCGACATCCGCCGCTACATCGATGGAGACGCCCTGATCGGCATGATCCTCGACATTTCCGTCCCACAGTTCGTGCCGGACGACGATTGTCAACGGATCGATCGCGAACCGGGTTGCTTGCGAAATTTCCGCCATGGTGGGCGCTCCTTCCTTGGATGTTTGCCGCGACGATACGGGGACTGGGCAATTGCTGCCAAGCCGCGCGGCCGACGACCTTGATATAGATCAATCGTGGCATGTCGTTATCGGTTGCCGCGAAGAGTCGCTTGCAATGGGCCGAGCAATCCGACATCCAATTGGATTAACAAAGGGAGGCAACAATGGGAAAATGGTTATGGTCCGCTTTGGCGGCCTGCGCGATCCTGTTCGCGCCGATGCATGGTCACGCGCAAAAGCAGGGCGGCATATTGCGGGTGTATCATCGGGATTCCCCCGGCGGCATGTCGATCCACGAGTTGGGCACCATTTCCGCCATCATGCCGATGATGGGTGTGTTCAATAATCTGGTTCTGTACGACCAGCACAAAGCACAAAACGCCCTCGATACCATTGTGCCAGACCTCGCCGATTCCTGGTCGTGGAACGCAGATTGGACCGCGCTCACGTTCAAGCTGCATAGCGGGGTGACGTGGCACGACGGCAAGCCGTTCACCTCGGCCGACGTGAAGTGCACGTGGGATTTGCTGATGGGCAAGTCCAAGGATGCGCTCAAGATCAACAGCCGCGCCGGTTGGTATTTCAACCTCGACCGGGTCGAAACGAACGGCCCGCAGGAGGCGACGTTCCACCTGAAACGCCCGCAACCGGCCTTGCTGGCACTGTTGGCGTCGGGGTTTTCCCCGGTTTATCCGTGCCATGTCTCGACCCGCGACATGCGGGTGTCGCCGATCGGCACCGGCCCGTTCCGGTTTGTGGAATTCCGCGTGAACGAGGGGATCAAGGTTGCCCGCAATCCGAAGTATTGGAAGCCGGGGCGACCTTATCTCGATGGGGTCGAATATACGATCGTTCCCAATCGCTCGACCGCGATATTGAGTTTTGTTGCGGGCAAATTCGATATGACCTTCCCGTATGAGGTTACGCTGCCGTTGCTGAAAGATATCGTTACGCAATATCCGCAGGCGATCTGCGATATCGCAACGACCAATGTCGGCGGCAACCTGTTGATGAATTACGCCCCGCCGTTCGACAACTTCATTTTGCGTAAAGCCGTTATCATGGCGGTGGACCGCAAAGCCTTCATCGACATTCTGACCAATGGGCAAGGCAATACCGGTGGTGCCCTTATGCCCCCGCCGGAGGGGAAATGGGGCCTGCCGCCCGCCATGCTCACCGATCTCCCCGGTTTCGATCCCGATGTCGCCAAAAGCCGCGACGCTGCTCGGGCGACCATGCGTAGCCTCGGCTATGGGCCGGACAAGCACCTGCCGGTGAAGCTGTCGGTGCGCAATCTGGCGATCTACCGGGACCCCGCCACCATCTTGTTGAGCCAGTTGAAGGAAATCTGGATCGATGGCGAGATGGAGACGGTGGAAACCGCCAATTGGGTGCCCAAGCTGATCCGTCGCGAATACCAGATGGCTCTCAGCATGGTCGGCAACGGCGTGGACGACCCCGATCAGAATTTCTTCGAAAGCTATGTCTGCGGCTCTCGGACGTATCTCGGCTACTGCGACAAAACGGTGGACGCGATGGTCGCGCAGCAATCCGCCGAGCCGGATCGGGAGAAGCGGCAACGGCTGGTGTGGGAAATCGATCGCAAACTGCAACAGGACGTGGTCCGTCCGATGCTGTTCTACAACAAAGCGGCGACCTGCCGCCGGCCGGAGGTGAAGGACCTGACCATCATGGTCAACAGCACCTTCAACGGTTGGCGGATGGAGGATGTGTGGCTCGACCGGTAGCAATCCTGCTGGACGAATGCACGCATAGGTAGTATAACCATAAACGCGCCACCGATGGTGGTAGGGGGTTTCGATGCGACTGCGGTTCCTGGCAACTCTAACGGCGATGGCGATAGCCTTGCTGCCTGCGCTTGCGCAGGGCCAAAAGCAAGGCGGCATCCTGCGCGTGCAGCATCGCGACAGCCCTGGCAGCTTGTCGATTCACGAGGAAGGCACCATTTCGACGGTGCTGCCGGCGATGGGCATCTTCAACAATCTGATCGTCTACGATCAGCACAAGGCGCAGAACAGTCTGGAGACGATCGTTCCCGATCTGGCAACGAGCTGGTCGTGGAATAACGATTATACCGCGTTGACCTTCAAACTGCGGGAAGGCGTGACGTGGCACGACGGTAAGCCGTTCACCAGCGCCGATGTGAAATGCACCTGGGACCTGCTGACCAACCAAGGCACCGAAAAGTTCAAGGTCAACAACCGCTCGGGGTGGTATTTCAATCTGGAGAAAGTCACCCTCAACGGGCCGCACGAAGCCACCATGCACATGAAACGACCGCAACCGGCGTTTCTGGCGTTGTTGGCCTCGGGTTTTTCGCCGGTCTATCCGTGCCACGTGTCGCCGCGCGATATGCGCATTCACCCGGTCGGCACGGGGCCGTTCAAGTTTGTCGAATACAAGCTGAACGAATCGATGAAGGTGACGCGCAACCCCAATTATTGGCGCAAGGGTAGACCGTATCTGGACGGTATCGAATATACCGTCGTTTCCAACCGTTCGACGGCGATGCTCAGCTTCGTGGCGGGGAAATTCGATATGACCTTCCCGTACGAGGTGACGGTGCCGCTGATGGCGGATATCGTCAGCCAGTATCCTGGGGCGATCTGCGAACTCGCCAGCGAGAATGTCGCCGCCAATATTGTGATGAACCTCGCGCCGCCATTCGACAATCTGGCGCTGCGGAAAGCCGTTGCGCTGGCGATCGACCGGCAGGCGTTCATCGATATTCTGTTCGAGGGCAAAGCGGATATGGGCGGCGCGATGATGCCCGCCCCCAACGGTGCCTGGGGCCTGCCACCGGAGCAGTTGCGGGAACTGCCGGGCTTCGGCCGCGATATCGCCAAGAACCGCGACGACGCACGCCGGATCATGCGCGATCTCGGCTACGGGCCGGACAAACGTCTGCCGATCAAGCTTTCCACCCGCAACCTGCCGTCCTACCGCGACGCCGCGACGATCTTGCTGGGACAGCTCAAGGAAATCTGGATCGATGGAGAGCTGGAGCCGATCGAGACGGCGATCTGGCAGCCGAAATTGATCCGGCGCGACTATCAGATCGGCCTAAGTTTGGTCGGCAACGGCGTCGACGACCCGGATCAGCAATTCTACGAAAGTTACGTTTGCGGATCCCGTACCTACATGGGCTATTGCGACAAGACCATCGATGCCCTTGTCGACAAGCAATCCGTCGAGCCGGATCAGGCCAAACGCCGGCAGATCGTGTGGGAAATTGATCGGAAACTGCAAGCGGACGCGGTACGACCGATGCTCTATTACCTGCGGGGCGGCACCTGCCGCCGTCCGGAGGTCAAGGGCATGACCGTGATGGTCAACAGCATCTTCAACGGCTGGCGGATGGAGGATGTCTGGCTCGACCGCTAGCCACTGCCCCCGGAACCCAAATGACCCAAGCCTTGCGTGAAATCCTCTATACCGTGTCTCCGTACGAAGGCATCGATCCGGCCGATTATCCGGATGATTTGCAAGGTTGGGGGTCGGATCACCCCGTATTGGTCGCAGCGATCGAAAAGCTGCGACCGAAACGGATCGTCGAAGTCGGGTCCTGGAAAGGCCGTTCCGCTATCAACATGGCAAGGGTTGTCCGCGCGCTCGGCCTCGCGTGCGAAATCGTTTGCGTGGATACTTGGTTGGGATCCCCGGAGCATTGGTTGCGGGCGGGGCCGGGCTGGTACGAGTCGCTGGCCTTGAAGGGCGGGTATCCGCAGCTTTATTACACATTCATGAGCAATGTGATCCGCCACGGGTTCCAGGACATCGTGACGCCGATGCCGATGACGTCGGAAAGCGCCGCCGTGGTTCTGGCCCATCTGAAAATATCGTTCGATCTGGCCTATATCGATGCGGCACACGAATACGCCCCGGCCAAGCGCGATTTCGTTGCTTATTGGGACCTTCTGACCGACAATGGCACGATGATCGGCGACGATTACATCATCTGGCCCGGCGTGACCCAGGCCGCCAATGAATTCGCCCTGGAACGCCGGCTGAATATCGTGGGCGAGCCGGGAAAATTCGTGGTGTCCAAAGCCGGCGGCGCGATGCCGTCGATAAAATTGTAGCAACACCGGGGCATGGGTAACGGCGCGGACCGATCGGCCGCGCGCGTCCGGCAGGTGCGCACTGGCGGGTGAGGCGGGCGTTGTGCCAGTCTCGGCTGCCGTGACACCTTTGCCGCCGAGCCGGTTGCAAGGCCCGCAACGGTCGGAGTTATCGCCATGTTACCCAGCCTGTTCATCAGTCATGGCTCCCCCATGATGCCCCTCCGCGATCAACCCGCCCGCGATTTCCTGCTTGGACTCGGCGCCTCGATGGAACGGCCGAAAGCTATCCTGGTGGCGTCGGCCCATTGGGACACGGAACGGCCGGAAATCGGCGAGGCCGTCGTCAACGACACCATCCACGATTTCTACGGCTTTCCGCCCGCGTTGTACGCGCTGCGTTATCCCGCGCCCGGCAATCCCGCCCTGGCGGCCGAGATCGCGGACAGCATCGGCGCGACATTGGATCCGCAGCACGGGCTGGATCACGGCGCCTGGGTGCCGCTGCTGCTGATGTATCCGGAACACGATATTCCAGTCATGCAGATTTCCCTGCAATCCTATCTCGGCCCGGAACACCATCTGCAACTCGGCCGATCGCTGGCATCGTTGCGGGAGCGGGGGGTGCTGGTCATCGGTTCGGGCGGGCTGACCCATAACCTCCGCCGGCAACGCGCGCCTGAGGAAAATAGCCCCGCAGCCCCCGATGTCGATGCGTTCGCCGATTGGATGCACGAAGCGCTGATGGCCGGGCGGACCGCCGATCTGTTGGATTACCGGCGGCAGGCGCCCTATGCCGCCGCCCAGCATCCGACGGACGAACATCTACTGCCGCTCTATGTGGCGATGGGCGCCGGCGGGGAAAAAGCCACGCGGCTGCATGCCAGCACATCCTACGGGGTGCTGCGCATGGACACATATGCATTTGCCTGAAGCGCGGTCGCAGGATCGGCCGATCGGGCGGCGGTTTATTCCGCTGCCATCATGCCCTTCTTGAAGGTCGAGGGCACGCCTTCGAACTTCGATTTCGCCCGTTTGCCGAGCCAATAGGAATAGGCAGGCGGGACGGAGGCGAAGTCGGGATCGGCGCCCAGTTTCTGCGCCGCATCCATGGCCCAGTTCGGATTGTAGAGCAGCTCGCGCGCGATCGCGATCAGATCGGCCTTGCCTTCCTGTAAGATGGCTTCGGCTTGATCGGCATGAACGATGTGGCCCACAGCCATGGTCAACATGTCGGCTTCGGCACGGATTTTCTCGGCATACGGCACCTGATAGCCGTATTTCTGGGAGCGAATGCCATCCATCGGGGAGCGTTCGAGCATCCCGCCCCCCGAGCAGTCGATAACATCGACGCCGCGGAGTTTCAGTTCTTTGGACAGGGCAACGCTTTGTTCCGGCCCCCAGCCGGCATCGTCCTCGCACGACAGCCGCATGAACAGCGGCTTTTCATCCGGCCAATTGGCGCGGACGCACTCTGCGACTTCCAGGGCGAAACGCATGCGGTTGGTGTCGGAACCGCCGTATTCGTCGTTGCGGCGGTTCGATACCGGGGACAGGAATTGGTGGATCAGGTAGCCGTGCGCGCCGTGGATTTCCAGGATTTCGAAGCCGGCGGTGTTGGCTCGGGCCGCAGCCTCCCCCCAATGGGTCACGACATCGGGGATTTCGTCGCGGCTGAACGCGCGCGGGGCCGGCATGCGGTCGCTGTGCGAAATGGCGCTGGGCGCCACGAGTTCCCAGCCTTCCCAGTCGAACATTTCCGGATGGTCGGCGGTTTGCGGCTGTTGGCCTTCCCACGGTCGGGTCAGGCGGGCCTTGCGGCCGGAATGGCCGATCTGGATGGCCGACACCGCGCCCTGCGCCTTGATGAAATCGGTAATGCGCTTCAGGCCGGGCACGAATTTGTCGTCCCACAGGCCAAGATCGCCGACCGTGCCGCAGCCGCGCCGCTCCACCTTCGTCGATTCGACCATCACCAAACCGCAGCCACCCGCAGCAAACTTGCCGGCGTTCATCAGGTGCCAGTCGGTGGCAAACCCTTGGTTGGAGGCATATTGATGCATCGGCGCCAGCACGACGCGGTTTTTCAACGTGACGCCGCGAATGGTCAGCGGCTGGAAAAGCAGAGGTTGGGACACGTGTCGCTCCGAACGGGTTATTACCCGGCGTCCTAAACCGTTTCGCTGCGATCGGCTACTGGCACTGGCGACCTGGCCTACGGGGGTAGACCGGCATAGGGCCTGTAATTAAAGGCTATTCGGACCGCGTTATCGTCGTTCATCGCAAGGACACATCGTCATGCTGCAATCGCCCCCCGCCCAGCCCGGTATGCGTGAGGACGAGGTCGACACGCCTGCTTTGATCGTCGATCTCGACGCGTTCGAATACAATCTCGACCGCATGGCGGCACTGCTCGCCCCGACCGGGGTGAAGCTGCGGGCCCATGCGAAGACCCATAAATCGCCGGTCATCGCCAAGCTGCAAATGGCGCGCGGTGCCGTAGGACAATGCGTGCAAAAGGTCGCGGAGGCCGAAATCCTCGCTTGGGGCGGCATTCCCGATATCCTGGTTTCCAACGAAGTCGTCGGGGCGGCCAAACTCGCTCGGCTTTGCGCCTTGTCCTCCATCGCCAAAGTCGCGGTCTGCGTGGACGACGGCGCTCAGGTCGCCGCGATCGAAACCGCCGCCGCCGATGCTGGTGTTCGCATGTCGGTGCTGGTGGAAATCGATGTCGGGGCCGGTCGCGCCGGGATCGCTGCGGGACCCGAGGCTGTGGCACTGGGTCAGCGCATCGCGGCGTCGAAACACCTGATTTTCGGCGGGTTGCAGGCCTACCAAGGCAGCGCCCAGCACAAGCGCACCATCGCCGAACGGCGCACATTGATCGGGGCCGCGATCGACGCATCCCGTCGCACGGTGGAACAGTTGAAGCAGCAGGGGATTGCCTGCCCGATCGTCGGCGGCGCCGGCACCGGGTCCTTCCAGATCGAGGCCGCGTCGGGCGTTTACACCGAAATGCAAGCCGGCAGCTACGTGTTCATGGATGCCGACTACGCCCGCAACTTCGACGAATCCGGCGCCCCGGTCAGCACCTTCCGCCACGCCCTTTTTGTGCTGGGCACCGTCATGAGCGCATCCCGGCCCGGCGTCGCGGTGTTGGATGTCGGGCATAAGGCGGTCTCGATCGATTCGGGCATGCCGACGGTTTGGCAGCGACCGGATATTCAATACGTCAGCGCTTCCGACGAGCACGGCAAGTTGGACGTCGGTTCGGAAACCGCCGCCCCGAAGCTGGGCGAAAAGATGCGACTGGTGCCGGGACATTGCGATCCGACCGTGGACCGGTTCGATTGGTATGTCGGGGTACGCAACGGGCGGGTGGAATGCCTGTGGCCCGTCGCCGCACGCGGCGGCTTCAGCTGAACCGACCCGCACGCGGCAATGCAATCAAGCGGCGGCTTTGGCCGCCGTTACCGCGTAGACCCCCCGTTCCCCCGGCATGGGGGCGAAACGCGGCGTGATGCCCAATACTGTCTCCGCCCCGCCTAGATACAGCGCACCGTCGGCCGCCATCTGCGCGGCGATGGCATCGAGCACCCGGGCTTTGGTCGGTTGGTCGAAATAGATCAGCACGTTGCGGCAGAATACGACATCGAATCGACCGAGCGCTCGGAGATCGCCAAGCAGATTCCACTCGCGGAATTTCACCATGGAACGAATGGTGTCGGAGATGCGCCAATTGGCCTCGTCCTTCTTGAAATACCGCATGAGCATTTGAACCGGCAGGCCGCGCTGCACCTCGAATTGCGTATACACGCCCAGTTGCGCGCGCTGGAGCTGGTCGCGGGCGATATCGGTGCCGACGATTTCGACCGTCCGACCGCCGAGTTGCGCTTTGCATTCGGCCAGGATCATCGCCAGGGAATAGGCTTCCTGCCCGGACGACGAAGCGGCCGACCAAATTCGCAATGTTGCGTTGCCAGGGCGAGCCGCCAGGAGTCGAGGCAGCGCCTGGGCGCGAAAATGCAGGAATGGCTTGTCGTCGCGGAAGAAGAAACTCTCGTTCGTGGTCATGGCTTCGACCACATCCCGCGCCAGGGGATCCGCCGGCGCGCGCTTGATACGTTCTGCCAGCGCATTGAGGTCGGGCAGACCGACCCGTTTCAGAATGGGGCCGAGGCGCGTTTCCAGCAAATAGGTCTTGTCCAGCCCGATGATCAGGCCGGATTTGGTCTTCAGTAGGTCCGCCAGTGCGGCGAAGGATGCCGGGGTCAACATCGCACTCATGCCCGCACCGCTTTCAGCATGTCGCGCAATTTCGGCGCGATCCCTTGCAGCGGCAGCACGGCATGGCACAGGCCGGCCTGGGCGATCGCTCCGGGCATGCCCCAGACCACACTCGTTGCCTCATCCTGGGCAATCGCGCAGCCGCCGGCTTCCACGACCTGCTTCGTGCCGGCCAGACCGTCGTGCCCCATCCCGGTCAACATCGCGATAAGCACCCGCCCATCGCACGCCGCCGAAGCGGTCCGCAACATCGGATCGATCGAGGGTCGGCAGAAATTCTCCGGCGGATCGTTGGTCAATCGCGCGCGCAACGCACCGGGGCGGCCGTCGATCGTCAGATGTTTATCGCCGGGGGCGAGGTAGATGCGGCCGCTCACCAGCGGTTCGCCGTCCTTTGCCTCGGTGCAGGGCAGGCCGCCCAGGCGATTGAGGTGGTCGGCCAGAATCGGCGTGAAGGTCGGCGGCATATGTTGCGTCAGTACGACCGGGACACTGATCTGCCGCCCGAGGCCCTGCACCAGGGCGAACAGCGCCTGGGGTCCACCGGTGGAACTGCCGATGGCCAGAAGCCGAGCTGGCATTGCCGGCGCGGGCCGCAGCGCGACGGGCGGGGCGGCGCGGGTTATCCGTTGGCGCAGGCGGGCGAGGCCCTTCACCTTCTCCAATAGCTCCCGCTGGAAACGATCGTCCCCGACCGTGCCGATCGACGACGGCTTCGGCACATAATCCGCCGCACCCAGCCGCATGGCGCGCATGGCGATATCGGCACCGCGCGTGGTCAGGGTCGATGCCATGATGACCCGCACCCCAGGATCCGCCCGCAGCAGAAGCGGCAGGGCCGTCATCCCATCCATGACCGGCATTTCGATGTCCAGCACCACGACGTCCGCGCGGGTGCGCTTCAGCTCGTCCACTGCGGCCTGACCGTTCGCCACTTTGGCGACGACTTTCACACCGGGATCCGCTTCGAGTATGCGGGCAATGGCGCCACGGATGACGGTCGAATCGTCGCAGATCATCACCCGAGCGGCGTTGGCGGGGGCGATCCTCACAGCCCCACCTGCGACAGTTTTCCGACCAATATTTCATCGTCGAACGGCTTCATGATGTATTCCTGCGCACCGGCTTCGATTGCCATCTCGATGTGCGACATGTCGTTTTCGGTTGTGCAGAACACGACAATCGGATCGTCGGGGCCGAATTCTTCCCGCAGGTTGCGCAGGAATGTGATGCCGTCCATGACCGGCATATTCCAGTCCAGCAACACGCAGTCGGGCATATCGCTCCGGCAGGCGTCCAACGCTTTCTGGCCGTCCTCCGCTTCCGTCACGTCGAAGCCGTTGGCTTCCAGGATGCGGCGGGCGACTTTGCGCACGACGCGGCTGTCATCGACGACAAGGCACATCCGAGACATCCGATCCTACGCCTCCCCCGACAAGGCCAGAAGTTTGCTTACATCCAGAACCACCAACAGGCGGTCCTTCAATCGGTAGATACCGGTGCTGAACGTGGCCCAGGCCGGTTCCAAAGTGGGTGGGTTGGGTTCGAAATCCTCGGCTTTCAGGCTCATGACTTCCGACACCTGATCGACCAGCAGGGCGTAGAGTTCGCCGCCGTGTTCGGCGACGACCGACATCGGTTTGTGGCCGTCCGGCGGGGCCGGCAAATTCAATCGTCGGCGGAGGTCCACCGCCGTGACAATGCGGCCGCGCAAATTCAGGCTTCCTGCTATTTCCGGCGGTGCGAGGGGAATGCGGGTGATCGCTTGTTCCCCCAGGATATCGCGCACGGCGGCAACCGGGACGCCGCAGGTCTGACCGGCGACGGTCAGCATGACGAACACCAGTTCGTTGTCGGCGGCGACGTCGGGCCGCTCCAGAACATCCACGGACATGGCTGGGTTTCCTTCCTATCGTTACTGGAATGCCGGATCGGACAGGCAGCCGCGCAGGGCCTCGATCAGGTCTTCGCGCCGCGATTTGGTGACATAATCGGTGAAGCCGGCGGCTTTACCGGCCTCCGCATCGCGCTGTTCGGCCCGCGCGGTCAGGGCGATCATGGGAATCGAGGCCCAGGGGCCGCTGGCACGCACGGCCCGTGCAAAGGCCAGGCCGTCCATGTCCGGCATGTCGATATCGGATACGATGGCGTCGAACGTACGACCGGCCTCGCGCAGGCGCAGTGCTTCCACCGCCCCGCCGACAGCGGTTACCAGGAAGCCGGCTGCCCCCAACGTTGGAACCAGCAACTGGCGGAAGAAGGCGTTGTCGTCGACGACCAGCACTTGCCGTTGCCGCGCGTCCTGCCCGGCCGGTGCGGCGCCGTCGAACCAGTCGCGCGCCGCCTGGGTCAGCCAATAGCCGGTATCGATGATGTCCGTGGCCTCCCCCCGGATGACCGCCGTTCCCAGCAGGCCGGGGCGGGCGCCGCCGAGTTCGATCGTCAGCCGATCGTCCACCACGTCGATGATCCGATCCACCATCAGCCCCATCGCTCGGTCCCGATCGGCGAACACCAGGACCGACTGGGTTTCCCGGTCGGGGTCGTGCATGCCGGAGATCGGCACCAGCGGCATCAGCTTGCCGCGGTACTGGGTGACCGGCTCGCCGCACGACAGCTCGATCCGGTCGCGTGGTATGTCTTCCAGCCGCGCGACCAACCCGAGCGGCACCGCCATTTTCTGTTCGCCGTTCGCGCGGAACAGCAGCATGGTGGTCTTCTCGTCGGAATGGGGGATTTCAGTTGCCGCGACGCCGATCTGCTTGCTGTCGTTGCCACTTGTCCCGGCGCCGACACCCGTCGCGCGCGCGATGCCGTTGGGATCGAGGATCATGATAACCGACCCGTCGCCGAGGATGGTGTTGCCGCTGAACATCGTGACGTGCCGCAGGATCGGCGCCACCGGCTTCACCACGATTTCTTCCGTGTCGAAAACCCGATCGACGATGATGCCCAACATGTTGGTGCCCACCTGGGCGACGACGATATAGGCGCCATCGTCGTCGGAAGCCGCGACACCCAATGCGAGCAGTTCGGAAAGGCTCACCAGCGGCAGCAGGCGGTTGCGTAGGCGCAGTACCGGGGTGCCCTTGATGCGCTCGATCGCGCTTTCCGAAACGCCGTCCGCGTCCTTCCGGGCGCGCACCAGTTCGACGACGCTGAGCTGCGGTATCGCGAATCGCTCGTGGCCAGCTTCGACGATCAGGGCGGACACGATGGCGAGTGTGAGCGGTATTTTAATGGTGAATGTGGTGCCGTGACCGGGTTTGTTCTTCAGATCGACGGTCCCGCCGATCCGCTCGATGTTGGTTTTCACCACATCCATGCCGACACCCCGCCCGGACACCGCCGTCACCTTCGCCGCCGTCGATAGGCCCGCTCGGAAGATAAACCGAGCGATCTGATCGTCGGACATGGCGAGCAATTCGGCTTCGGTCGCGAGGCCGTTGGCGAGCGCCTTGGCTTTGATCCGATCGATCGACAGGCCACGGCCGTCGTCGGCGATCTCGATGATGATGTATCCGCCTTCGTGGAACGCATTCAGCGCGATGTGCCCGACTTCCGGTTTGCCGGCTGCTCGCCGCTCCTCCGGGGTTTCCAGGCCGTGATCGCCGCTATTGCGGACCATATGGGTCAGCGGGTCCTTGATGAACTCCAGCACTTGCCGGTCTAGTTCGGTGTCCGCACCGATCATGGTGAGTTCGATCTTTTTACCCATTTCGCGGGAGAGATCGCGAACCAGGCGCGGCAGCTTGTTCCAGGCGTTGCCGATCGGCTGCATGCGGGTCTTCATCACCCCTTCCTGCAAGTCGGACGTGATGTGCGACAGGCGTTGCAGCGGGACGGAGAAGGCGCCGTTTTCCTGTGTCCGCGCCAATTGGAGCAACTGGTTGCGGGTCAGCACGAGTTCGCTGACCAAAGTCATCAGATCTTCGAGCACATCGACCGTCACCCGAATCGTCTGCGCTGCGGCGGTCGGCGTGGCGCTCGGGGGCGCAGCGACCGGCTCGGCGGCGATGGTCTCGGCTTGCGGCGCGACCGGTGTCGCAATGGTCGGTGTCGCGATGGTTGGGGGCGCGGGTTCCGGCGTCGGTTCCGGGGGCGCGGCCGGTCCGGCGGATTGGCCGGAGGCGGTCGCATTCAGCGTGGCGATCAGCGCCGAGTCGTCGCCGGCGGGTTCGTTCCCGGTGGCGCCGAGATGCGCGACAATCGACTTGATGCAGTCCAGCGCCGCCAGGATCTGGCTGACGATATCCGGATCGACGGACAGCGCTCGGTCGCGGATCTTGCCAAGGATATTCTCGCCCGCATGCGCCACCCGCTCCAACCGCGGCAGGCCGAGGAAGCCGCAGGTGCCTTTGATCGTGTGCACCAGGCGGAAGATGAAGGACAGGGTGGCTTCGTCGTTTGGCGTTCGTTCCAATGTCACCAGCGCGACATCGAGTTCCGCCAGGTTTTCGTTCGTTTCGGTCAGGAAGTCCGCGAGCAAGTCGTCCATGGGGTGCCCTTATGCAGGTTCCGCGTTCTGGCGGTTCCGCACGATACCCAGGGAAATATTAAGGAAAGGTAAACGGACGCGGGTACAGTGGTATTTTTCTTGCCGGCGATGACTGGGGGCCGGTCGCGCTTATTGTCTGTTCGCGCGATTCATACCGGTCGGCCGAACGGCTGGCCGGTATGCGCGCAGGGTTGGCGTGGCGGCTGCGCGCGAAATCAAGAGGATACCAGCCGACCGACCGCTTGCAAGAGAGTCAGAGGTTCGGTCGGCTGGTATCAGACCTCCGGTGATTCCACCTCCGGTCATCGCGCTATCGTTCCGACAGGCGCAACGGCGGCACCGACCCATGCGGCCCACCCAGCAGCAACGACAATCGCAACCCGAGGCCGAAGGCGAGCAGCGCCGTCAGCGGCACTTGCAGGCCACGGGGATCGCCGATGGCAGCCTCTGCCGCTTCCCGGTCGATCGAATAGCGCGCCAACCCGACGGGCCATGTGGCGATCGGGCCGTCGATCGCGACGACGATGTCGGCCGCATCGCCGCCCAGCGCGATCCGCCCGCCCCGAGGCAGGCTTTCGTTCGCCAGTAGCAGCACATTCAGCAGCAGGCGGCCCATGCTGGGCTGCCACACGATATCGGCCGGTAGTGCGGATGGATCGACCTCGGCTCGCAGGCCTTTGGCGAACCCTTGCAAGCCCGGCAGATCCAGCGTGCTGCCAGTCGGACCCCAGGCCGCGCGCATCAGCCGAATCTTGTGGGCCAGTTCGGCAGCGGCCTGCCGCGCCAGCACGAAGGCCTCGCTTTGATGCGCCAGTTCGAGCGCGGCGAGTTCCAACGCCTGATTGAGACTGCCGATCGAGCCGCCGAGGTCGTGGCACAGGCGGGCGGCCATGTTTTCCGCCAGTCGCAATGCCTCCGCGCTCGCGGTCATGGTGTGCTCCGTTGGGGTGCCATGCGTTGGCGGGACCTTGAACCACAGGCGGGATAGCGCAATTGATGTCTTACAGGAGTATCAACTTACCATGATCGACCCCTTTGGCCGAGCGATAACGTATTTGCGAGTGTCGGTGACGGATCGCTGCGATCTGCGGTGCGTCTACTGCATGTCCGAAAATATGAGCTTCCTGCCGAAACGCGATCTGCTCACGCTGGAGGAGCTGGACCGCCTCTGCGGCGCGTTCATTCGTTTGGGCACGACGAAGATCAGGATCACCGGCGGGGAGCCTTTGGTCCGCCGCGATATCGTGCGCCTGTTCGGCAACCTGGGCGCGCGGATCGGGCACGGGTTGAACGAACTGACGGTGACGACCAACGGCACCCAATTGGCAAAGCACGCAGCGACCCTCTACGCGGCCGGGGTTCGGCGGGTGAACGTGTCGCTGGACACGCTGGATCCGGCGAAATTCACCCAGCTGACCCGTTGGGGTAAAATCGAGCCGACGCTGGATGGTATTTTCGCGGCCAAAGCCGCCGGCTTGGCGGTGAAGATCAACGCCGTGGCCATGAAGGGCGTGAACGAGGACGATTTCGACGGCATGCTGTCCTGGTGCGGGGAGCATGGCTTCGACCTCTGCCTGATCGAGACGATGCCGATGGGCGACATCTCCGGCGATCGCACGGATCAGTACCTGCCGCTGTCGATCGTGCGCGGCCGGCTGCGCAAAACCTGGACCTTGGACGACACCGACTACAAAACCGGCGGACCCGCTCGGTATTACAACGTGAAGGAAACCGGGCGGCGGATCGGGTTCATCACGCCGATGACCCATAATTTCTGCGAGAGCTGCAACCGGGTGCGGCTTACCTGCACCGGCACGCTGTATATGTGTCTAGGTCAGGACGACGCGGCCGATTTCCGTGGGTTGCTGCGGGCGGGAATCGACGACGACGGGTTGGACGATGCCATTCGCGCCGCCATTGCGCGCAAGCCCAAAGGCCACGATTTCATCATCGATCGGCGGCACGACAAGCCGGCGGTGGTGCGCCACATGAGCGTGACGGGCGGCTAACCTGCGGCGGGTGGAACATACCAATTCGGCACCCGCTTTTCCCGAAACGCCGAAGTCCCTTCATGCCCTTCCGTCGAGGCGCGGGCCATCCAGCCTTCGTGCGCCAGCATGGTCACCTGCCGTTCGTCCAGAATAAGGTCGTTGGCGCCCAGGAAGCTGCGCTTTGTGATTGCCATGGCGTTCGGGCCGCTCAGGAAGCAGGCATCGACGATGGCGGCGACTTTGGCTTCCATCGCATCCGCCGACACGACCTCGTGCACAAGGCCGATGCGGGCGGCTTCTTCGGCGCCGAATCGTTCGCCGGTCAGGGCGTAGCGGCGGGTGTTGCGTAGGCCGATCGCGCCGATCATGTAGGTGGAGATCGGGGTGGGCGATACGCCGACCCGCACCTCGGTGATGCCGAACAGGGCGTCGGGCGTCGCGAGTGCCACGTCCACGCAACAGGCGATCCCAACGCCGCCGCCGAAGCAGGCACCGGCGATGACCGCGATCGTCGGCTTGGGGAATTCGTTCAGCAGTTGCATTGCTCGGGTGGTGGCGACGGAGGCGGCCAAATTCTCCTCCGGCGGGTAATCCGCGACCTGGTTCAGCCAGCGTATGTCGGCGCCCGCCTGGAAATGCTTGCCGGCGCCGCGCACGATCAGGCAGCGGACGGCAGGATCGGCCGCCAGCTTCGGCAGCCCATCGATCAGGGCGGCCAGCATGTCGGCGTTGTAGGCATTGCCGACCTCCGGCCGGTTCAGCGTGACGGTGGCGACGCCTCGCGGGGAGATTTCGGTGAGTACGATGCTCATGATGCGACCTTAGCGGGATCGGTGTTGGCGCCGCAGACCAGCACGCCGACGCGTGCGCCTTCCGGCGGGACGAAGCGGCCGGACAGCAATGCGGCCAAAGCGGTGGCGCCGCCGGGTTCGGCGATCAGGCGGAGGCGGTCCCACAGGAAGCGCTGGGCACCGACGATCGCGGAATCCTCGACCAACACGGCTGCGATTCCGAATTGGCGGGCAACATCGAACATCAGTGTGCCGACCCGCCGTGCGCCCAAGGCATCGGCGGCGATGCCACCGACCGGGGCGTCGATCGGCATGCCGGCGGCCAAAGCGTCGTGCAGGCCGGGGCAGCCTTCGGGTTCGACGCTGACGATCTGGGCGGATCCGGCATACCAAGCGGCGATGCCGCCGATCAGGCCGCCGCCGCCGGTTGCGACCAGGATATGGGTCAGATCGGGGGCGTCGGCCTCGAACTCCCGCCCGACGGTGCCTTGGCCGGCGAGGACCGCCTCGTGATCGTAGGCGTGGACTTCCAGCGCGCCGCTTTCGGCTTGGCGCACCCGCGATGCGGCCAGCGCCTCGGCGTAGGTTGCGCCGCCTTGCACGACATGGGCGCCGTAGCCGCGAATGCGGGACACTTTGGTTTCCGGGGTGCCCCCGGGCACGAAAATTTCGGCCGTCGCGCCGAGTTGCCGAGCGGCGAAGGCGACGGCGGCGCCGTGGTTGCCGCCGGATGCGGCGATGACACCGGCGGTGGGGAGCGTTGTGGTGAGCATGCGATTGAATGCCCCACGCGGTTTGAAGCTGCCGGTGTGCTGGAGCAATTCCAGCTTCAGGGCGACGGGGGTGGCGACGTCGAATTCCTGGCCATGCAGGTGCATGACCGGGGTCTGGCGCACATATTGGGCGATCCGCCGGGCGGCGGCAGCGATGGAGGTACGTTCGATCATATTGTACGAGACGCTGGCACGGCGTCGGTTGCGTCACAAGGGGGACTGTGCCGCTCGAAATCGACCTTTCTTTCCGAGCGGATTCAGTCCAGATTGTTTTACCATGCAGAGTCCGCACCGCATGCACGGCAGTTGCGCCTCCCGCGAGGGGCAGGCGGTGCTGTTGATCGGACCGTCCGGGGTTGGCAAGTCCGATTTGGTGTTACGTTTGCTGGGGCGCGGTTTCGATCTCGTGGCTGACGACCGGGTAGACATAACCGATGGACAGGTTGCCGCGCCGGCCGCGCTGGCGGGCCTGCTGGAAGTGCGTGGACTCGGCATCCTTCGGCTTCCCTTCGTGCCAAGTGCGCGGTTGGTGTTGGTCGCGGATCTCGGGGGGCGGCCCGACCGTCTGCCGGAACCGGCGATGCATGCGACGTTGCAGCGGCCGCTGGTGCATATCGATGCGAGCGCAGCATCCGCGCCGGACCGAATCGCCATGGCGCTGGACTGCGCGTTGGGTCGTATCCATCAGATCGCCGGAGCCTTCGCGGCATGACCGATACGGTCGAGCGGCAACGGGTCGTGCTGATCACCGGCCTCTCGGGTGCCGGCAAGGCATCGACCCTGCGGGCGTTGGAAGACCTCGGCTACGAAGCGGTCGACAATCCCCCGGTCGGCATGATCGAAGCCGTGGTGGCCCGTGGTGGCGCGAAGCTGGCAATCGGGGTGGATGCGCGCACCCGCGGTTTCGATTCGCAGGAGGTTCTGGCCGCGCTCGACCGGCTCCGTGCCAATCCCGATCTGCAACACGAACTAATCTACGTCACCGCCGACGAGACGGCCTTGCTGCGCCGTTACACCGAAAGCCGCCGCCGTCATCCGTTGGCCCCGCAAGGGTTGGTGGCCGACGGCATCGCAGCGGAACGGACGTTGACGGCGGGTTTACGCGCGGCGGCGGACCTCACGATCGACACCTCCGACCTGAAATTGACGGAACTGCGCCAGCGGATGGAGCGTCACTTCGGCGCCAGCATGGGCGACGAGGCGCGGGGGCTGGTAGTGTCGCTGATCTCCTTCGCATTCCCCCGTGGCCTGCCGCAGGACGCGGATCTGGTATTCGACGCACGCTTCCTGCGGAATCCGCACTACGATCCCATATTGAGCGCAGGTACCGGACTCGATCCAGCCGTCGGTGCCTACGTTGCGACTGACCCCGATTTCGGAATTTTTTTCGCTCGGGTTGCCGAATTGGTCGAGATGCTCTTGCCGAGGTTCGTTCAAGAGGGCAAGAAATACACCACGGTGGCCATCGGGTGCACCGGGGGGCGTCATCGCTCCGTCTTTCTGATCGAAAAATTGGCTGAACGCCTCGCGACCCCTAGGGAAGTGGGCGGCGGATCCGGCTCTGGGTGGCGCTTGCATGTGTCGCATCGGGAACTCGCCCGAATCGGACAGGACCACGGGACGGGCACCGCACCCGTTCGCCTTCAGGCGCGGGAGGCCTGATCGTTACGATGATCGGGCTGACAGACATCGCACACAAAGACAGAGGGCTTCCGATCCCGGGAGCCGGTAGGGACACCCTGAAACGCCGATGATCGGATTGATCCTGGTCACCCACGGCCGCTTGGCCGAGGAATTGCGTTCCGCCATGGAACACGTGGTCGGCGTGCAACGCAATGTCGACACCATCTGCATCGGTCCCGATGACGATATGGAAAACCGTCGGCACGATATCGAGGCATGTATCGACCGCTGCGACACCGGCGACGGCGTCGTATTGCTGACCGACATGTTCGGCGGCACACCGTCCAACCTCGCGATCTCGATGATGGAACGGGGCGGGGTGGAGGTGATCGCGGGCGTCAATCTGCCGATGCTGGTCAAGCTGGCCAAGATTCGGTCCAGCCAACCGCTCGCGGATGCCGTGATCTGTGCCGAGGAAGCCGGCCGCAAATATATCGCCGCCGCATCCCATGTGCTGCACGGTTGCCGCCCATCGGGCCGCAACGGTGCCTGCGGATGAGCGAAGGCGCGGCAGCCCCGGTCCTCGTCCGCGAGGTTGCCATCGTCAACAAGCGCGGCCTGCATGCCCGGGCCGCCGCGAAATTCGTCACTTTGGCCGAGAAATTCGGTGCCTGCGTCGACGTCGTCGGCGGCGGACAATCCGTGTCGGCCCGATCCATCATGGGCTTGATGATGCTGGGGGCCGGACGCGGTTCCAGTATCGAACTGCGCGCCGAAGGCTGGGATGCCAAAGAGGCGCTGGACGCCCTGGCTGCCTTGGTCGAGGCCGGCTTCCATGAACAGGACTGACGTACCGCCGGCACCCCCTCGCCGCGCCCCGCGTCCAACCGCCGAAACCCCGCGGGAGCGATCCTTCGCCGGTATCCCCGTGTCCCCCGGTATCGCGATCGGGCCGGTGTTCGGCACATCCGAAGCGAAGGTGGAAATCGTCCGCTTCAAAATTCACGCCGCCGACATCGCGGCCGAAGGCGCTCGGCTCGAATCCGCCATCGCCCAATCCCGCAAACAATTGGGCAAGCTGCGCGGACGGCTGAGCGTGCTGCCGGAGGAAAGTCAGGCCGAGATCGCCCCCATGATCGATGCCTATATTCGGATGCTGGGGCCGTCGCGGTTGATCCGTGGTGTCAAGCGGCGGATCGAAGAAACCTTGCTCTCGGCCGAACATGCCGTCGCGACCGAGGCCGATGCCATCGCCAACACCATCCTTGCGACCGCTGAAACCGGGCAAAGTGCGGAGGATCGGGCAGGGCTGCGACGGCAGGCCGACGAAATCCGCGAAATCGGCCGGCGCCTGGTTCGGAACCTGACCCACGCCCCCTTTCGCAGTTTTACCGGCCTGCCGGATGGCGCGATCCTATTCGCCGAATCGCTGCGCCCGGCGGATGCGGCGTTGCTGGACCCCTCCCGCCTCGCCGGGGTGGCAACCGAAGAAGGCGGCACCGACGGGCATACCGCTGTGATGCTGCGCGCCCTCGGCGTGCCCGCCGTGCTGGGGGCGGCCGGCGTCGCGCATGCGGTCAAGCCGGGCGATGTCGTGGTCGTCGATGGCAGCGCCGGTACCGTGGTGTTGAACCCGACCCCGGCAACCCTTGCCTCCGCCCGTCGGGCCGTGACGGCATTTGCCCGCGAACGGCAGCGATACGCGCGGCTGCGGCGCCTGCCGGCCGAAACCGAGGATGGGCATACCGTCGAGTTGCAGGCCAACCTGGAATTGCCGATCGAATTGCCCCTGATTGCGCAATCCGGCGCGGTCGGCATTGGCTTGTTGCGCACCGAATTCCTGTTCATGAACCGCGAAACCGTGCCCGATGAGGACACCCAGACCGAGACCTACCGTTCGGTTATCGAGGCGATGAACGGCGATCCCGTCACCATTCGGGTGCTGGACTGGGGCGGCGAGAAAGATATCGAGGCGCTGTCGTTGGCCGGCCTGGTGCCGGATTACGTCGATGCCAACCCCGCGCTGGGCATGCGCGGCATCCGGCTGCTGCTGCGTCGGCCGGAATTGTTCGAAACCCAGTTGGCCGCGATCCTACGCGCCGCTGCGGTCGGTCCGGTGCGCATCCTGCTCCCGATGGTAACGACCGTCGGCGAGGTGCGGCAGGCGCGGGAGATCTACGAACGGGTGGCCCGCCGCGTGCGCCGGCGGGGCGAGCGGCTTCCCGAGCGGCTGCCGCCGTTGGGGATTATGATCGAAACGCCGGGGGCCGCGCTGTCGGCCGATGCGCTGGCGCTGGAAGCCGATTTTTTCGCCATCGGGACTAACGACCTGACCGCCTACACGCTTGCCGTGGACCGAGGCGAAAGCGATGTGGCCGAACTCTACGACCCGATGCACCCGGCCGTGCTGCGGCTGATCCAGTTCGCCACGGAAGCGGCCTTGCGGATGCGGAAGCCCGTGTCGGTATGCGGCGAAATGGGGGGCAATCCGGCCTTGATCCCGCTGCTGATCGGTTTGGGGTTGCGGTCCTTCAGCATGAATGCCTCCGCCGTGCCGCGTGTGAAGCAGGTGGTGCGCGCGGTCGAAATCGATGTCTGCACACGGTTCGCCCGCCGGGTGATGGAGCAGTCCGACCCGCAGGCGATCCGGGAGATGGTGGCCGGCTTCGGCAAGGCCGGCTGAACGGCGCCCCAAGGCAGGGTAGCGCAGGGTAGCGCAGGGCGGGGCAGGACGCGCGGTGCCGCCGGCGCACTCGACACATGCGGCGGTTTTCCGCAGTATCCGTGCGAAGACCCGGAAACGGGCGTCCAAGGAGAAATCCATCCATGTCCGCCAGCCTCGCGTCCCGCCCAGCCGCCGCGCTTCGGATTGCCCCGCTTTCGTCGCGTTTCGCGGCCGAGGTTGTGGGGCTGGACCTGCGCCGACCGCTCGACGATGCGACCAAGGCGGCAATTTACGATGCGTTCGTGCGCTACCATGTCCTGTGTTTCCGCGATCAGCATCTGGACCAGGACGAACAGGTCGCCTTCAGCCTGCAATTCGGTGTACTGGAACGGCATACCTTGCGCAATCGCGGCAAGGTCAATCCGCTGGTGCATGTGGTATCCAATCTCGGCACCGATGAGAAACCGTCGGGTCGGGTGAAATCCACCGGCTGGCACACCGATAAATCGTTCCGCCCGGAACCGTCCCTGGCCACCATCCTGCACGCCGTCACCATGCCCCCCGACGGCGGCGATACCGTATTCGCCGACATGGGGGCGGCCTTCGACGCCCTGCCGGACGATGAAAAACGCGCCTTGGACGGGGTGCGCGTCGTCCATTCCTGGGAATTGTCGCGCGAGCACGATCGGGTGAAACCCTCGGCCGAGGAAATCGCCGAAGCCCCGCCGCATGCCCATCCGCTGGTGCGCCGCCATCCGGACACCGGTCGGCGCTCGCTCTTTATGGGGCAGCACTGCTCGCATATCGACGGCCGCCCCTTTGCCGAGGGGCGCGCCAGGGTCGAGGCGTTGGAAGAACACGCGACCCAGGAACAATTCACCTACCGCCACAAATGGCGAATGGGCGACCTGCTGATGTGGGACAATCGGTGCCTGTTGCACCGCGCCGACCCGAACTTCGATGCGGCTCGGCACCCCAGGGTGCTACACCGGACCTGCCTACGGGGCACAACCCCGCTTTGATACCAAAGGGAGAAGACCATGCACGATACAGTGATTCGCGGCGGCACCATCGTCGATGGCACCGGCGCAGCGTCGTTTACCGGCGATGTTGCGATCGAAAATGGCAAGATTGCCCAGGTCGGCGGCAAAGCCGGCCCAGGCAAGCGGGAAATCGATGCCGACGGTTTGTTGGTCACGCCCGGTTGGGTCGATGTGCACACGCACTACGACGGTCAGGCGACTTGGGACAGCGAACTCGCGCCGTCGTCGTGGCACGGTGTGACAACGGTGTTGTTCGGCAACTGCGGCGTCGGTTTCGCCCCGGTGCGCCCGACCGATCATGACTCGTTGATCGGCATGATGGAATCCATCGAGGAAATTCCAGGCACCGCGCTGGCCGATGGGCTGAAGTGGAACTGGGAAACCTTCCCGCAATTCCTCGACGCGCTGGACGGCATGCCCCGCTCGATCGACGTCGCGGCGCAAATCCCGCACCATCCGCTGCGGGTCTATGTCATGGGCGATCGCGCGGTGCGGCGCGAACGGGCCACGGCCGACGATATCGCAGCGATGCGCGACGCCGTGCGCGAGGGGTTGGAAGCCGGCGCTTTCGGGTTCACCACGTCCCGCACCAATTCGCACAAGACCCCGACCGGCGACATGGTGCCCGGCCGGTATTCCGAAGTCGACGAATTGCTGGGCATCGGTTCGGCGTTCAAGGGTCTCAATCACGGGGCCTACGGCGTGAATAGCGACTTCGACGATGAGGCCGGGGAGCTGGCCTGGATGACCAAGCTGGGGCAGGACACCGGCCGTCCGGTGTGGTTCCTGCTGACCGATCGCCCGACCGACAAAGTGCGTTGGCGGCGCCTGATGGACGGTGTGCATAAAGCCCGCGCGGCAGGGGCACATGTGACGGCGCAGATTGCCGGGCGTCCGATCGGCGTGATGCTCGGGATCGATACGGCGTTGAACCCGTTCTCGATCCGCCCGAGCTATCAGGCGTTGCTGCAACTGCCGGTCGCGGAGCGGATCCGGCGGATGCAGGATCCGGCGATGCGGGCGCAGATCTTGTCCGAGGAACCCTCGGCCGAATTGTTGAACCGCCTGACGCAGTTCCGCCAGCATATCACCAAGCGGTGGGATCGCATTTTCCCGATGAGCAATCCGCCCAATTACGAGCCGCGCGCGGATGAAAGCATCGCCGCGATCGCCGCGCGTTCGAACAGTTCTCCGGACGAAGTGGCATACGACTATCTCTCGGCCGGTGCGGACAAATTCCTGTTCTTCCCGATCGTCGGTTACAACGAGGACAATCACGACATCATCCACACCATGCTGACCGACGATGCCACCTTGCTGGGCCTGTCGGATGGCGGCGCGCATTGTTCGTCCATCGTGGATGCTTCGGTTCCTAGCTGGATGCTGATGCACTGGGCGCGCGATCGTTCGCGCGGGGCTCGGTTGCCGTTGGAAACGGTCGTGCGCCGGCAAACCAGCGAGACGGCGGATTTCTTCGGCTTCCACGATCGCGGCCGTTTGGCCGTGGGCAAAAAAGCCGACGTGAACGTCATCGATTATGCCAACATGCAACTGCATGTCCCCGAGGTCGTCTACGATCTGCCGAAGAATGGCCGGCGTTTGGTGCAGCGTGTGGATGGGTATCGCCATACGCTGGTGTCGGGCGTGAGCACCTTCGAAAACGGCGTCTATAACGGTGCCACTCCGGGCCGTTTGGTGCGCGCCAACCGGGGCTGATCGCCCGCCGGCCGACAGAAACCCCTTCTCGCTATGCGGGAAGGGGCGTGCGCGCTATCGCTCCCCCCTCGCACGCCGAGGGGCCGTGGGTTAGTGTCGGCCAAGCGCCGATTGAAGCACCCGCTGGATTCCAACCGTTCGTTCGTAAGATCGAGGGTTCCGTCGATCGCGGTTCGATGCGCGGCCATTGTTCATAACAGGAGACCATCATGGAAAAGCGACAACTCGGGCAATCGTCCCTGCATGTCACGCCGATCACCTTCGGCGGCAATGTGTTCGGTTGGACCGCCGACGAGAAGACCTCGTTTGCGCTGCTCGACCAATTCGTTGCGTCGGGATTCAATTTCATCGATACGGCCGACGTCTATTCCCGCTGGCATCCGGGCAACAAAGGCGGCGAGTCCGAAATCATCATCGGCAATTGGCTGAAAGCGCGCGGCAACCGCGACAAAGTCATTATCGCGTCCAAACTCGGGATCGAAATGGCGCCGGGCAAAAAGGGTTTGTCGCGCAAATACATGATGCAGGCTGTGGAAGATTCGTTGCAGCGCCTGCAAACGGATTACATCGATCTGTACCAATCGCATCGCGACGATCCGGAAACGCCGATCGAAGAAACCCTGTCCGCCTATGCCGATCTGATGAAGGCGGGTAAAATCCGGGAGATCGGGGCTTCGAACTTCACGGCGGACCGGCTTGCGGAATCGTTAAAAATAAGCACTGAAAACGGATTGCCCCGGTACCAGAGCCTGCAACCGCAATACAGTCTGGTGGAACGGCAGGAATTCGAAGGACCGCTCGAAGCGTTGTGCCTGCGCGAGAAGGTGGGGACGATCGGCTATTACTCCCTGGCCAGCGGCTTCCTGACCGGCAAATACCGTTCGGCTGCCGACATGGAAGGCCGCGCTCGCGGGCCGCGTGTCGAGAAATATCTGAACGATTACGGTTTCGGCGTTGTTGCCGCGCTGGACGATGTGGCCAAGCGCTACAATGCCAAACCGGTCCAAATCGCCATGGCATGGTTGATCGCTCGGCCCAGTGTGACGGCGCCGATCGCCAGCGCAACGAACGCCGACCAATTGTCCGAATTGTTGAAATCGGCCGAGATCGTGCTCGATGCAGCGGCGATCCAACAAATCGACGTCGCCAGCAAGCCGCGATAGATCTGTCGTTCATCCTTCGAGTTGGATTGCGGCGCGCGGGCGGAACGTTCCCCCGCGCGCCGTTTCAATCCTTCTGGACCAGCCGGCTATCGTCGGCCCCGTGTTCGGCTTCCACCACCGCGCGGGCGGCTTTGAATTGCCGGGATACCTTCGATCCGATCTGGCGGTGCAACAGAACCGCCACCAGCCATACCGCCGCGCCGGCCAGCCACCCGGGGCCGGCGAGCCAGGCTAGACCGGCAATGGCGAAATAATACGACCGAATACCGTCGTTGAACGTCAGAATGGCGCTGCTGAGCACACCGCCGATCGCCGTAGCCACCGCCGCGCGTCGCTGCGCCGTCGGCGGTTCGGCTGGCGCGGCGCCAAGCAGCGCGACGGTATAATTCAATTGCCGCAACGACCAAGTGAGCTTGAACAGCCCGTGCACCAGGACGGCCACGGGCAGCAGCACTTTGATCTCCAGCAGTTGGCGCGACACCGGCGCACCGATCGCCAGCCCGTCGATGGCCGGCTGCAAGCGGTCGAGGCCGGTGAGTACCCCAAGCAGCGCCCCGATGGCGATCAGGCTGGTGGAAGCAAAGAAGCTGGCGCTGTGCACGACATGGCCGATCAGCGCGGAATCCACGATCCGATTGTCCCGCCGCAGCATCGCCCGCATCCACAACACCCGCACGGAATGCAGCCCGGTGTTGATGCTCCCGCGTCCAATCCACCGAGCGACGGGGCCGTAGCCCAGCCAAAGGGTGCAGAACAACAGGAGCGTCAGAAGGTCGATGGTTGGGATCGAGCTTTGAATGTCGGAGCCTCCACTCAAGGCGGCCGTGGATACGCGATCGTTAGACCATGATCGTTTGAGGTCGCACGCGATCTCGGCGTTGGATCATGGTCTAAGCCTTTGTTTGAGAGGGTGATTCACGCCCGAGGTTGAAGTCAACCTCAAGCGATCACGCTCTAGGGTAGCGGATCGCGCCGGCCGGCGACAAGACTATGAACGGGGACG
>JANXMB010000004.1 GCA_025354865.1 Acetobacteraceae bacterium
GTTGACTTCAACCTCGGGCGTGAATCACCCTCTCAAACAAAGGCTTAGAGCGTGATCGCCTGAGGTTGACTTCAACCTCGGGCGTGAATCACCCTCTCAAACAAAGGCTTAGACCATGATCCAACGCCGAGATCGCGTGCAACCTCAAACGATCATGGTCTAACGTGGTTGGCTCCGCGCCCTGGCTTCGACATATTGGGCAAAATTGGTCAATATCGCCTGCCAACCCTGACGTTGCTGTTCCTCGGAGTATGTCGACTCAGCGTGTAGGTTCCGGCAAAATCGTAGCCTATGCTGCCGTCTCAGGCTTCCATTCGTGAGGAAAAGGCCGCACCGGCGCGCTGGTCCACCTCGGATTTTGTCGTGTGCCAGTCATCGAATGCCGTGTTCCATTGTTCGATGTCATCGGGGGTGGTCCAGGCGCGCCAGACTTCTTCGATAGGCGCGGCGACCGTGGTTTCAACGATGATCTTCACTGGGTTCCTCGATCGGCGGACGTGCTGGCGATAGTACCAGACTGCGGCCCTGGGCAAGAAATTTTCCGATAAGCATGGGGCGCAGCCATCGAAATTGGGGCGTCCGACACCGCCCTTCGCCGGTTGTTTCGTTGGCCCTCGGCTTGGGATATAACGACATCGATTGCCATTTCAGCCGTATGACAATCGGCCGAAAACAGCCACATTTCATGAAAAAACCACCGACGGGAGGCTAACGATGACCGACCAACCAACCCTGACCCGGCGCGATGCCATGGCGGCGACTGCCCTCGCGGGCGCGGGCACCCTGGTACCGTGGGGTGCAGTGCAAGCACAGCCGGCTGCGCCGGCACGCGAGAAAACCATGATCCTGGTCTGGGGCGGCCGCGAGGGGCGCTGGGTCGATTACGATCTGTGGAACCCGTACTCCATCGGCTCCAACCACCAAAATGGGCCGAACCTGATTTACGAGCCGCTGGCGTATTACAGCGCCTTTGCCGACAAGATGTACATGTGGCTGGCCGAGAGCTACCAGTTCTCCCCCGACTTCAAGCAGCTGACGATCAAGACGCGGTCGGGGATCAAGTGGTCCGACGGCGTCGCGTTCAGCGCCGAGGATGTGGCGTATACGCTGAACAGCTTGCGCGATTTGGGACCCAAAGTGCGCTGGGGCGTGGACGTGAACCAGGCGGTCGCCCAGGCGAAGGCGACAGATGCCAACACGGTGGTGGTGGATTTCAAAATCCCCTCGCCCCGGTTCTTCTTCTTTATGACCTACAAATACGACATCGGGGTCTACATCGTTCCGAAGCACATATTCGATGGCCAGGACTGGACCAGCTTCAAGAATTTCGATCTGGAGAAGGGCTGGCCGGTGACGACCGGGCCTTGGAAGGTCGCCATCGCATCGCCACAGCAGAAAGTGTTCGACCGGCGCGCGTCGTGGTGGGCGGCGGATGCCAAATTGGCGCCCATGCCGATGGTAGAGCGCAACATATGGCTGCCCTTCGCCGGGGAGCAGCAGGCAGCCCAGGCGCTGATCACCAACCAGATCGACGCGGGAAATGGCATGCAGCCGGCGACCTTCCCGACGATGATCAAGCAGAACCCCAAAATTACCAGCCACGCCGGGCAGCAGGCGCCTTATGGGTACATCGATTGGTGGCCGATCTCCCTGTATGTCAACAACGAAAAAAAACCGTTCGACGATAAGGACGTGCGTTGGGCGCTCAGTCATTACATCGACCGGCAGCAGCTGATCGAGGTCGCGTACCTCGGGGCTTCGTCGGTCTCGGCGCTGCCGCTGCCCGACTATCCGCCGTTGAAACCGTACAAGGACGCGATCGGCGATTTGCTGAAGAAGCACGACACGCTGGCGTTCGACCCGAAGAAGGGGGACGCGCTGCTGACCGGACGCGGATTCAAAAAAGGCGCGGATGGCATCTGGGCCGACAGGGACGGCAACAAGCTCACCCTGGAGATCATCGGCTTCGGCGCCAGCGGTCCCGCCATGGGACCGGTGCTGTCGGAGATGCTGAAACGCCGCGGCGTCGCCGCCAGCTTGGCACTGCCACCGGATTTCGACGACCGCTTCCAGAAGGGGCAGTACACCGGGGCCATTTACGGCCACGGCGGCAGCGTGAACGAACCGTATAATACGTTGCGGCTGTATCAGGGATCCTCGGTCGCGGTGCCCGGCGGGCATCAGGTCAATTTCGCGAAGTGGAAGAACGCGGAATACGACAAGCTGGTCGACGAAATGTTCGGGGTGGCGCCAACGGATACCAAGAAGCTGACGGAGATATTCCGCAAGGCGATGGAGATCTGGCTGCCGGAGCTGCCGGATATCCAGCTTGTGCAGAACTACCACCGCATCCCGATGAACACGACGTATTGGAAGAACTGGCCGACGGCGGCGAATCCATTCGTGAACGGGGCGCACTGGCACCTGACGTTCCCGATGGTGCTATGGAACCTGCAGCCGGCATGAGGCAGTGACCGCCCTCCACGCCGCCCGCCGGTTCGGGGTGTTCCTGCTCATCGTCTGGCTGGCGGCGTCGCTGAACTTCTTCCTGCCGCGGCTGTCGGGGCAGGACCCTGTGCGGACGAAGTTACTGGCCCAGGCATCCCTCGGCGGTTACGTGTCCGCGGGGATCGAGGATATGGTGAAGGTTTACGAGCAGCGGTTCGGTTTGGACCGGCCGCTGTGGCGGCAATACCTGTCGTATCTCAACGATACCGCGCATCTCGATTTCAATTATTCCATCGCGAACTACCCCCGCACGGTGAACGAACTGATCGGGGAGGCGATTCCCTGGACGCTGGCGCTATTGGGCACAACTACGCTGGTATCCTTCGCGCTGGGCAGTTTCCTGGGCGCGTTGCTCGCCTGGCCGGGGGCGCCGCGCTGGATGGCCTGGCTGATGCCCCCGCTTTGGGCGCTGCATGCCATCCCATTCTTCCTCCTTGGGCTCATTCTTATGTACCTGCTGGCGTTCCAGGTCCCGCTGCTGCCGATCTTTGGCGGCTATAGCCCCGGCACCACGCCATCCCTGTCCTGGTCATTTCTCGGCGACATGCTCTCCCACGCCATCCTGCCGGCATTGTCCATCGTGCTGGTATCCACCGGCGGTTGGGCGCTGGGCATGCGCGGCATGATGGTCACCACCATGGGGGAGGATTACGTGATATTCGCCGAGGCCAAAGGCCTGCGGAGAAGCACCGTCTTCCTGCGCTACTGCGTCCGCAACGCCATCCTGCCGCAGGTCACCGCTCTGGCCCTGGCGTTGGGCCAGATCCTGTCCGGCGCGGTGCTGGTGGAGGTCATTTTCGGCTACCCCGGCATCGGCGCGCTGCTGTTCCAGGCCATCCGCGAGAACGATCATTTCCTGATTCAAGGCATCGTCTTCACCGTGATCGTGGCACTGGGGTTCGCGACGTTCGTGCTGGACGTGATTTATCCGTGGCTGGACCCACGGATCACGTACCGGCGGAGCTAAGCCCATGAAAGGCCTGGGCCGCTACCTCCGCCGCAATCCCTCCCTCCTGGTCGGGATCGGCTTGCTGACGATCCTCACCCTGTTCGTCACCGTCGGGCACCTGTTCGTCGATACCGAGGACGCGCGTGCTTTGTCCGTGCGGCCGCTGCGCCCGCCGTCCTGGGATTACCCCTTCGGCACCGACCGGCAGGGCCGCGATCTGTTGGCCGTGATGGTCGCCGGCACGCCCCTCACGCTACGAATCGGCTTCATCGCCGGGTTCCTGGGGGTCGGCATCGGCACCGTGCTGGCCTTCGTTGCCGCCTATTACGGCGGGCTGCTGGACACCATCATCCGGGGCATCGCCGATATCGGGCTCACCGTCCCCGGCCTGCTGGTGCTGATCATCATCGCCGTGTCCATCAAGACCAGCCTGACCGTGAATCAGATGGCGCTGATCGTGGCGTCCCTGGCTTGGCTCAACCCCACCCGCACCATTCGCGCCCAGGTGCTGACCCTGCGCGAACGCGGCTACGTGGAGATCGCCCGCATGTCGGGCATGAGCGGCCCGGCCATCATCTTCACCGAATTAATGCCCAACCTGCTGCCCTATCTCGCGGCCACGCTGGTCAACGCGGTTTCCTCCGCAATCCTGGCCTCGATCGGGCTGGAGGTGCTGGGCCTCGGCCCGATCGACGCGCCGACCTTGGGCATGACGCTCTATTGGGTGAACTTCAACGCCGCCATGATCAACGGATGGTGGTGGTGGTGGACGGCACCGACCGTCATCATCGTTCTGGTGTTCCTCGGGTTGTTCTTCCTGACCGTCGGTCTGGACGAGATCGCCAACCCGCGCCTGCGGCGGTCGGCATGACCGACCCCATCCTGCGCATCGAAGGACTAAGCGTCGCCTACGACCACCCGCTGGGGAAGGTCCAGGCCGTCGACGATGTCAGCTTTTCCCTCAATCCGAAGGAGCGGTTCGGCCTGGTGGGCGAATCCGGCTCCGGCAAATCCACCATGGCGCTGGCCATTCTCCGCCTGATCAAACCGCCCGGCCGAATCGAGGGTGGTACCGTCCGGCTGGGCGAGCGGACCCTGTCGGCCCTGGACGAGGAGGCGATGCGCACCATGCGCCTGGCCGGGATCGCGCTGGTACCGCAGGGTTCGATGAACTCGCTCAACCCCGTCATGCGGATTGGCGAACAGATCGCCGATGCCATGCGCGATCACGGCGTGGCTCGGTCCGCCGCCCATATCGAGGACCTGCTGCACCGCGTTGGCCTGCCGCCCGGCACCACCCGCAAATATCCGCACGAACTCAGCGGCGGGATGAAGCAGCGAGCCTGCATCGCCATCGCCATCAGCCTGCGCCCGAGGGTCATCATCGCCGACGAGCCCACCAGCGCGTTGGACGTGGTGGTACAGCGGCAGGTGATGGAAACCCTGGCGCGGGTGCAAACCGAACTGGGATCGGCGGTGATATTGGTAGGCCACGATATGGGACTGATGGCGCAGTTCGTGAACCGGCTCGGCGTGATGTACGCGGGACGTCTGGTGGAAACAGCGGATATCGGCACCATCGTCACCGCCCCGCGCCACCCTTATACCCAGGCCTTGATCGCCAGCCTGCCGTCCTTCGAGCACCGAGGGACGCTGGTCGGCATCCCCGGTCTGGCGCCGCTGCTTCGCGACCTGCCATCGGGCTGCGCGTTCCACCCGCGCTGCCCGCGCGCCACCGACCGGTGCCGAACAGAAAAACCCGCGGTCCGCACGGTCGAACCGGATACCCATGTCGCGTGCCATCATGCCTGACGCCCCGCTGATCGAAGTGCGCAACGCTTCCAAGGTCTATGCCGCGCCGGCACTGACCGATTTTTCCATGGCAATCCACGCCGACAAGCCATCGATCACCGCCGTCGTGGGGGAAAGCGGCAGCGGCAAGACCACGCTGGCGCGGTTGATGCTGGGCCTGGTCGCCCCGACCACCGGCGAAGTGCTCTACAAGGGGCGCGACCTCGCGAGCCTGCGCGCAAGCGGCCGGCGGGCATTCCTGCGCGATGTGCAGGCCATTTTTCAGGACCCTTACGGCGTGTTCAACCCGTTCTATCGGGTCGACCACGTCCTCACGACCCCGGTGGCGCGCTTCAAGCTGGCCGGAAGCCGAGCAGAGGGGCGGCGCCTGATCGAGGATGCCCTGCGGTCGGTGGGCCTGCAGCCTGGGGAAATACTCGGCCGCTTCCCGCATCAGCTCAGCGGCGGCCAACGCCAGCGCATCATGGTCGCTCGGGCGCTGCTACTGCGCCCCAAGCTCATCGTCGCGGACGAGCCGGTGTCGATGGTCGATGCCTCGCTGCGTGCCACCATCCTGGGGACGCTGCGCAAGCTGAACCAGGAGATGGGGATCTCCATCCTGTACATCACCCACGATCTGGCGACCGCCTATCAGGTGAGCGACACCATCCTGGTGATGTATCGTGCCAGGGTGGCGGAGGCGGGGGATATCGAGGCTGTCGTAAAGCGGCCGCGCCATCCCTACACGCGGCTGCTGCTGTCCTCGATCCCGAAAGTAGCCACGACGCGGGACTGGCTGTCCGGCGAGGCTCCGTTGGAACCCGTATCCGCGGCCGACACAGGCTGCGGTTTCGCCGCGCGCTGCCCCTTGGTCCGGGACACATGCCGCATCGCGCCGCCGCCGTTGTTTCAGGTGGGCGACCGGCAGGCCGCCGCGTGCTATGAATACGAAGGCGCCCCGGCGCTGGCTGGCGGTGCGATGGACCGCGCGCTGCAGGCCTGAGGCCAAATTTGGCGTGGCGGCGATACCAGCGCTTGCGTCCATCACGCCCCCGACACACAATCCCTGGGCATCGCGATACGATTCCCTCGCGCCCCAAAGCAAAACGGAGCCAAAACAGCATGGCCGGCGCACCCCAATCGGCAGACGAACATCCCGTCCGGTTCGACCTGCTGACCGAGAACCCGGTCTACAAGCCGTTCCGCTACCCTTGGGCCTACGACGCCTGGTTGATGCAGCAGCGCGTGCATTGGCTGCCGGAGGAAGTGCCTCTGGCGGACGACGTCAAAGATTGGCATCGCAACCTGAGCGACGGGGAACGGAACCTGCTGACGCAGATTTTCCGCTTCTTCACCCAGGCCGATGTCGAGGTGAACAACTGCTACATGCGGCACTACGCCCAGGTGTTCAAACCCACCGAAGTGCTGATGATGCTGTCCGCGTTCTCCAACATCGAGACCGTGCATATCGCCGCGTACAGCCATTTGCTGGACACTATCGGCATGCCGGAGATCGAGTACCAAGCGTTCCTTAAATACAAGGAGATGAAGAACAAGTACGATTACATGCACGGGTTCACGATGGAGTCCCGGCATGAAATCGCCCGCACCCTGGCCGCGTTCGGGGCCTTCACCGAGGGCTTGCAGCTATTCGCATCCTTCGCGATTCTGCTGAATTTCCCGCGATTCGGCAAAATGAAGGGGATGGGCCAGATCGTCACCTGGTCGGTGCGCGATGAATCTCTGCACTGCCAGTCGATCATCAAGCTGTTCCGCACCTTCGTGCAGGAAAACCCGGACATCTGGACCGAGGAGCTCAGGCACGACATCTACGTGTCATGCGCGACCATCGTCAGCCACGAGGATTCGTTCATCGACCTCGCGTTCGAACAGGGCGCGATCGAAGGTCTTTCCGGCGAGGAAGTGAAACAATACATCCGCTACATCGCCGACCGCCGCCTCATCGAGCTCGGTCTCAATGAAATCTTCAAGGTGGAAAAGAACCCGCTCCCATGGCTCGACGAGATGCTGAACGCCGTGGAACACGCCAACTTCTTTGAGAATCGGGCGACGGAATACAGCAAAGCGTCCACGATCGGCACCTGGGAGGAGGCGTTCTCCGCCATGACACCAGTCCTGGCGGGTTTGGAGCACGCAATCCCCGCGGAATAATGCCAACTGTCCCAACCAATGACGTACCTACTTGTCCTCCCCCGTCATGTCGGCGAAAGCCGATATGACGATAAAACGCCGGACAATGAGTCAATGGTCCGGGCCGTTGGGTATAAGCGCGCCTGCCCCCTCTCGGGTCGCGATTCACGGGGTCGTGATGCACAAAAATGTCCGACGCTGGCATCTGGTCGTGACAAAATGGTTTTTCGGTGCGTCTATTGGCGCGCGACCCGCGACCAGCCAGTTAAGATCTGGCCCGACATACGGGCCGAGCCTGCTGCGGGTGGAGATGACCAGATAGGGGTTACCGTGAGCCATACAGACGACCAACTCGTTCGGGAGTCCTCGGGCGGCGCCGCTCCGCGCTATAGCCGGCGGCTGTCCGATAAGATTTTGATAGCGTTCCACCACGCGTGCGATCAGGCGGATTTCGAGGTGGCTGAGCAATTGCTCCATATCCTTGAGATGATGCTGACACGCCGCCCGCTCACGCCCGACGGCACACGCCGCCGCAATATGGAAAGTCTGGTCGCGGCGCATGAGCGGCTTTGGTATCTGCGCCACCCGAATACTGGGGATCAGTGATCCAGGCTTAGCGCCGCGCCTTCCCGCAGGATCGCGTCGGCAGCCGCGGTGAATCGGCCGTCGGATTCGTGCAGAATGAGCCCTGGCAGCAGCCGCATAGGGCCTCGTGCGCCTTTGATGCCGCGTACGACGATCAATTTGGCCGACACGCCGGATTTGGGCCAGAGCGGCAGCACTGCGTCCACCGGACAGGACGCCGCGTCCATGGCTGCGATGCATAGGGGCAGGCCGGCTGCCGGCAGAATGAACGTCAGCATTCCCCGCGCCCGGAGGGGCTGGGTCAGGGCCGTCGCCCAGATCGTCAGAACTGCGGTACCCCCCTGCTTCGCCGTCGCCCTCGCCGGGTTGGGGGACAGCGTGCCGGAAGCAAGGTGGTAGGGTGGATTGGCGAAGGCGTGGTCGAACATGTCATCCGGTACGACCGTTGCGATATCGCCGGAGACGACGGACATCGCACTGAGCGCATTCGCCGCGGCGTTCGCCCGAGCGAGTTGAGCCTGCGCGGGATCGATCTCGATCCCAACCCCCTCAAGCCCGTGCACCCGGGTCAGCAAACACAGCAGGCCCGCCCCGGCGCCCGTGCCGCCCTCCAGCACGCGCTGTCCCGAACGGGCGGCCACCGCCGCCGCGAGCAAAACCGGCTCGATCCCACTGCGAAATCCCTGGGCGGGCTGGGCATAGCGTACCCGCCCGTTCAGCAAATGGCCATGGGTGACGGCGCTCACGGCTCCCCAGCGTCGAGCAGGACGCGCTTCGCCCGATCTTCGTCGGCGGTCCCGACGCACAACCGGCGGGGAATCGCGCCGATGCTGCCGTCCATGACGCTCGCATGGGCATCCAGCAGGATGGTTTCTATGCCGGCGTCGGCCAGCAGCGCCGTCAGGAATGACAGCCGGACGGCGTTGTTGGACGTCGCGATCACGCGCACAGGGCTAGACCATGATCGTTTGAGGTTGCACGCGATCTCGGCGTTGGATCATGGTCTAAGCCTTTGTTTGAGAGGGTGATTCACGCCCGAGGTTGAAGTCAACCTCAGGCGATCACGCTCTACCTATTGTTTGTTCGCGCGATTCAGACCTCCGGTGATTCCACCTCCGGTCATCGCGCTCTATCGTGCGCGCCGTCCGGTCAGGTTCAGCACCAGGAACGATGTCAGGGTCGAACCCAGCAGGATCGTCGCGACAGGAAACACCGTGCCGGGGTTCCAACTGGCGACGGCGATGGTGCAGAGCATGCCATACCCCATTTGGAAGAAGCCGTACAGGCCGGACGCCGCGCCGATCGCCTGCGGATTGGCGCTGACCGCGCCGGCAATCGTGAACGGGCTGGCCATCCCGCTGCCGGCGGTGAACAGGGTCATCGAACCCACCACCGTCGTCACCGAGAGCCGATCGGTCAGGTACGCCGCCATGAAGCAACACGCTCCGGCGATCGCCAATCCGTTGGCAATCCGCAATCCGGTCTTCAGGGACACAAGCTTCGAAAGCCGGTTGGCGAAGGTCCCGCCCAGGGCAACGCCGACCATGAGCATGAGGTAGTAGACGCCGACGTCCTCGGTCGATTGGTGCAGGCGGTTCTCGAAGATGAAGGGCGCGGTGGCCATGAAGGCGTAGAACGAGGTCGTGGTGAGTGCCCCGGCGACGGCGAAACCCATGAACACCGGGGACAGCAACAAGCGGCTGTAACCCCGCCCGAACGAAAGGGGCGTGTGACGGGATGGGCCGGTATTGGTCTCGGGCAGCCACAGCACCGTCGCCAGCAGCGTCGCCGCACCGATGGCGGTCAGCAGGAAATAACTCGCGCGCCAGTGCACGAAGGCGGTGATGTAACCGCCGATCGCCGGGGCGATGGCCGGCATGATGGACATGGTGATCGTCAGCAACGCCAACTGCCCCGCCGCCTTGTCCGGCGTCGCCCCATCCCGCACGGCCGCTCGGCCCAGCACCAGCCCGGCGCAACCGCCGATCGATTGCAGCACCCTGGCACCGATCAGGATCGTCGGATTGGGGGCGAGCGCGGTCGCCGCACTGGCCAGGGTGAACAATGTCATGCCGCCTAGCAGCACCGGCCGTCGCCCGAACCGATCGGACAGCGGCCCATAGACCAACTGCCCCGCCGCCAGCCCGATCAGATACAGCGTGATCGTGAGTTGAACCGTCCCGATCGAAATGTGCAGGGCGCGCGCCGTGGCGGGCAGTGCGGGGATGATGACATGCATGCCCAAGGTGCCGCAGGTCGTCAGCGCCACCAGTAGGGAAAACGGGGCCTGCTTGGCGACTCGCATCAGCGGGGTGGTCAACAGGCGCATCGGATGTCTCAATGTTCTTCGGCACTTTGCCGCAAAGGGGGAAACATGGACACCGGGGGTTTGCAAGCGCAGCGTGCGCAGGATCGGCAGGACATCCAGGATTGTCTATTCCGCTATGTCCGCGGCGTCGATCGCAAGAACTGGGATCTGGTGCGATCCGCCTACCACGCCGATGCCTACGACGATCACGGCAACTACAAGGGCGGGATCGATGGGTTTATCGAATCCTTGATCCGCCGCCACGCCACGATCGAGCAATCCATGCATGTCGTCGGCAACATCGTCGTCGAGTTCGACGGGCCGGATGGCGCCTTGGTGGAGGCCTATTTCATCACCCATCAGCGCCTGTCGCCCGATGCCGGCGATGCCCGTCTGGCCTATCTCCGCGGCGCCGCCATCGCGCCGGATATGGCCGTCGAAACCGAGGTCGTCGGCCGCTACGTCGATCGCATGACCCGCAAGGACGGTGCCTGGCGCATTGCCAAGCGGACGGTTGTATTCGAGGTCCTGCGCGGTTCGCCCGCCCCTGCCGGCGGCGGGCTTTCGAGCAAATGGGCGCTGTCCCGTCGCGATGGCAACGACCCGATCGAAGTGGCGCGTCGGGAACTGGGGTTGCCGGCCCAGTGAGGCCGGTCCAGTGAGGCCGGTCCAGCGGGGGATCAGGCCTCGTGCTGACGCATGCAACTGCCCATGTAGTGGGGATTCGCCGCGCGGGCGAGGTCGGCATTCAAATGGGCGGCGCAGTCGTCTCGCGTGTTGAAAACGCGGATAGATGAGCCGTCGTTCGGCCGGCAGTCGCCCGGATTGCCGGCCTCGGCACACATCGCGCCGACATAGACCCAGACAATGCCCCGACCTTCGTTGTGTGGCCCGACCGTGGGGGCGGCATGGACCAGCCACGTCGCCATCGACACCCCGAATGCCAGCGGCAGGGCCAAAGGGGACCGTAAAAAGCGTGGCAGGCGCATGGCTGGCTCCGTTCTGTCGTGGACGGTGTTATCGCATGCTGCGCAGGCTCGCTGTGAACGGCATCACTAAACGCGCATTTTCGGACCCAGATCCGCTCAACGCCGCGCGGCGATGGCGGCCCGCCGAGCAAGGGCGAGGATGGTGTTGCGGCATAGCGCGTCGTCGGGCCAGCCGGTGCGCTTGCAGCCGCGTTCGGCTTCCGTCAACCCAGCCAGAGCGGCGGTCAGCGCCGGCAGCGGCCACAGCGACAACGATCGCGCAAACGCCCCGACTTTGCGGAAAAACACCGGCGGGCGCACGGTTTTGACCGCGTCGGCGGCGGTCAGGCCCTGTTCCTCCATCGCCAGACGGGCGCGATGCAGCTTTTGGATATGGCCCAGGCCGGCCCGCAGGACCTGTACCGGCGCTGCACCCTCGGCCATCGCCAGTTCCAAGGCGCGGTCGGTTGTCGCGACATCGCCCGTGGTCGCCGCATACAGCGCATCGTCGAGCGACAAGCCCGCGAGGTCGCCGACACAGGCCATCGCCGCGTCCAAATCGACCCGCCCGTTCTGCCCGACGTACAGCGCCAGCTTTTCCAATTCGGAGCGAGTGGAGGCCCGATCGGCCCCCAACTGCGCGGTGAGCCAGGACAGCGCATCGGGGTCGGCCCGCACGCCGGCCTCGGTCAGGGTGCTGCGGATCGTTGTTTCCAGGGCGCGGCCTTCCTCGGGGTAGCAGCCGATGGCAACCCCATCCGGCGCCGCGTCCAGCGCCGTCCGCAAGCGCGATCTGGTGGCGAGGTTCGGCGCCTCTAGCACAACCAGGGCCGGGGCACGGCCGCTCAGGATCGTCCGAACCGCGTCGGTGGCGGCGTCGGTTGCATCGCGGACCCGCACCACGCGGCGCCCGCCGGTCATCGGCAAGGACGCCGCCTCGGCCGGGAGGGATGCGATCTCGTCGCGGGAAATTTCCGCCACCAGGAACGGATCGTCCAACGATCCGGCGATCGTTCGCACCAGCATCTCTGCTCGGTCCCGGATCGTGCCGGCGTCTTCGCCGAACAGCAGCACGACGCGGCAGTTGCCGGGATCGCGCAGGAACCCGGCAACCTGCGTCGCGGCGAGCTTCATCCGATCAGCCGGCCGCCGCTTCGGCGCGGTGGTTGAACCAGGTGGCGAGTTGCAGGGCGACCTGATCGGCCAACGCCTCGGCCATGCGCTTTTGCACGACCTCGTTTTCCAGCGTGGCGCCGAAATATTGTTCGGAAAACAGATTGAACCCGTCGAGCGTGCGGGCGCTGCCGGAGGTCAGCACGACCTTGGCGGAGTCACGCGACCGCAGCACCCAGTTCACACTGCCGGTCAGGCGGATACGGGTGGCGCTGTTATCGGCCTGAATACCCACGCCTTCCCCGGCGATCGCGAAATCGGCGGTCAGGATGTAGCGATGCGGCGGGCCGGCATCGCTGGCGAAGCGTTCCTGCAGCGCCTGACGCAGCAATTGGCCGGGCCGCTCGCCGACGATCGCCACTTCCGTGGCCGCGAGTTCTCGTTGCGCCACGCCCGGTTTGCCGGATGCGGTCGGCATATACACCGGCCGAAAGCCGCAACCGGCCAGGGAAGCGGCCAGGGAAGCGGCCAGCGGCAGCGCTGCGAGGAACCGACGGCGCTTCATCCGGCGATCACGAAGTTGACGATCCGGTTTGGCACATGGATGCGTTTGACGATGCGTTTGCCCTCCAACGAGCGGGCGACATTGGGTTCGGCTTCGGCCGCCGCGATGACGTGGTCGGCCGGGGCGTTCGGCGCGACGTCGATGGACCCGCGCAGCTTACCCATCACCTGCACGGCGATCGTCACGCTGTCCGCCACCAATAGGGCCGGTTCCGCTTCCGGCCAAGCCAGATCGGCAACCAGCGCTGTGCTTGCGGGGTTGAGCAGGGCGAAGATTTCCTCGGCTAGATGCGGCATGGCCGGGCTGGAGAGGCGGGCCATCGCCTCGACCGCTTCGCGCCGCGCCCAACCCAGGCCGGGTTCGTCCTTGGCCCGTTCGGCGTCGGTGATGGCGTTGGCCAATTCGTACAGCCGAGCGACTGCGACGTTGAAGGCGAAACCTTCCCACGCCTCGGTCACCGCAGCGATGGCTTTGTGCGTCGCGCGACGCAGGGTGCGTCCGGCCGCCCCGAATTCGGCCGGCGGAGCCGAGGCAGCGGGTAGGTTTTCCGCCAGTCGATAGATGCGCTGGGTAAAGCGGAAGGCGCCGGCAGCCCCGGATTCCGTCCATTCCATGTCCCGTTCCGGCGGATTGTCCGACAGAATGAACCAGCGGGCGGTGTCGGCGCCGTATCGCGCGATGATTGCGCCCGGGTCGATGGTGTTGCGCTTGGACTTGCTCATGGCCTCGATCCGGCCGACCGTCACGGGTTGGCCGGTTTCGCGGTGCACGGCGGTGCCGTCGGGGCGTTTCTCGATTTCTTCCGGATACAGCCAGGCGCCGTCTGCGGATTTGTAGGATTCGTGGTTCACCATCCCCTGGGTGAAAAGCCCGGCAAACGGTTCCTCCACCGCGATATGGCCGGTTTCCTTCATCGCGCGGGTGAAGAAGCGGGAATACAGCAGATGCAGAATGGCGTGCTCGATACCGCCGATATACTGATCGACCGGCATCCAATGATCGACGGCCGCGCGGGCGAGCGGTTGCGATGCGTCGGATGCGCAGCAGTAGCGGGCGAAATACCACGAGCTATCGACGAAGGTGTCGAATGTATCGGTTTCCCGCCGCGCCGCTTTGCCGCAGGACGGGCAGTTCACATGCTTCCAGGTCGGATGGCGATCCAGGGGGTTGCCGGGCAGATCGAAGGTCACATCGTCCGGCAGGCGGACCGGTAGCTCCGCATCCGGAACCGCGACAGCGCCGCAGGCATCGCAATGGACGATGGGGATCGGGCAGCCCCAGTACCGTTGCCGGGACACGCCCCAATCGCGCAAGCGCCAGTTGGTGACACCCTCGCCGATGCCTTTCGCGGCCAGTGCATCGATGGCGGCGCGTTTGGCGGCGTCCACGTCCAACCCGTCGAGGAAGCCCGAATTGTAGGCGACGCCGGGACCCGTGTACGCTTCCTTGCCGACTGCGAAGTTCGCCGGGTCGGCGTCCGGCGGCAGCACCACCGGGGTGACGCCGAGGTTGTATTTGCGGGCGAAATCCAGATCGCGCTGGTCGTGCGCGGGGCACCCGAAGATGGCGCCGGTGCCGTATTCCATCAGCACGAAATTGGCGATCCAGACCGGGTAGGTCGCGCCTGGGATGAACGGGTGTTTGACCCGCAGCCCGGTGTCGTAACCCAGCTTTTCGCCGGTCTCGATGGTGACTTCGGACGTGCCTTTGCTTTTGCACTCGGCGATGAAGGCGGCGGCTTTTGGGTCGGATGCCGCGACCTTATCGGCCAGCGGGTGTTCCGGCGCGATGGCCATGAACGACATGCCGTACAGGGTATCGGGGCGGGTGGTGTAGACCTCGACACTGTCGTTGCCTGCGGCCAGATCGAAGCGCAGCCGGGCGCCTTCCGAACGACCGATCCAGTTTGCCTGCATCAGGCGGACGCGTTCGGGCCAGCGATCGAGCGTATCCAGCGCCGACAGCAGGTCGGGTGCGAATTTGGTGATGCTGAAGAACCACTGGCTGAGTTGCTTCTTTTCCACCAGCGCGCCAGAGCGCCAGCCGCGCCCATCGATAACCTGCTCGTTCGCCAGCACGGTGCCGTCGATCGGGTCCCAGTTGACCCAGCTTTCCTTGCGCTCGACCAGCCCGGCCTTGAGGAAATCGAGAAACAGCTTCTGCTGATGGCGGTAATATTCTGGCTGGCAGGTCGCGAATTCCCGCGCCCAATCCAGCGACAGGCCCATGCGCTTCAACTCGGTGCGCATGTTGGCGATATTCTCGTAGGTCCATTTGGCGGGATGGACACCACGTTCCCGCGCGGCGTTTTCGGCGGGCAGGCCGAAGGCGTCCCAGCCCATGGGATGCATGACCGAGTGCCCGCGCGCGCGCTTGTAGCGCGCCACGACGTCGCCCAGGGTGTAGTTCCGCACATGCCCCATGTGGATTTTCCCGCTGGGGTAGGGGAACATCTCCAGCACGAAGTATTTCGGTTTGCCATCCGTGGGGACGTCGTCCACGTGGAAGCAGCCCCGCGAATCCCAGGCTTGCTGCCATTTGGGTTCGGCGGACCGGAAATCGTAGCGCGGCCCTTCGACCGCCTGTGTCGTAGCATCGCTCATGCGGCGATGTATCGGGCGGGCGGGGGCGTTAGGCAAGACCCGGGTCGGGATCGCCCGATTGACGGCGCGGCGCAGCGGGGACGGTTAAACGCTCGCGATCGCCGCATCGACCGCGTCGCCCAGCCGCTCGACGATGGCATCGATCTCTGCCGCAGCAACGATATAGGGCGGAGCGACGATATAATGGTCGCCGCGGGTGCCGTCGATCGTGCCGCCCATCGGATAGCCGGACAGGCCGCGCGCGAACGCCTGCTGCTTCACCCGTTCGTTCATCCGTTGGGCCGGATCGAACGGGGTCTTGCCCGCTCGGTCGGCCACCAGTTCGATCGCCCAGAACAGGCCGCGGCCGCGGACTTCCCCCACATGCCGGTGATTGCCGAATCGTTCGACGAGCGCGGTTTCGAGCCGTTTGCCCATCGCCTGCACGTTCTGAAGCAGATTGTCCTCGCGGATGATCCGCTGCACCTCCAACGCGGCGGCGCAGGCGACGGGGTGGGCCTGATAGGTCTGGCCGTGCAGGAACCCACCCGAGCCATTTTGCAGGGCGCGCACGATACGATCGCCGATCAGGATGCCGCCGATCGGTTGATAGCCGCCGCCCAGGCCTTTCGCGATAATTTGGATGTCGGGGGGCGTGGCTTCCTGTTCCCAGGCGTGCATCGTGCCGGTTCGGCCCATGCCGCACATCACCTCGTCCAGGATCAGCAGCGCGCCGTGGCGATCGCAGATCTGCCGCATGCGTTGGAAATACCCCGGCAAGGCGGCGACGCAGCCGGTGGTGGCGCCGACCACGGGTTCGGCGATGAAGGCCATGACGGTGTCGGGGCCGAGGCGCTGGAATTCCGCCTCCAATTCCTCGGCCAGACGATCCAGATATTGCGCGTCGGTTTCGCCGTCGTTCTGGAACCGATAGGGGAAGCACGGCGACACCAGGCTGTGATTCTGGCTGAGGATCGGCAGAAATTTCTCCCGCCGCATCGTGTTGCCGCCGGCCGACAGGGCGCCCAGGGTGGTGCCGTGGTACGATTGCAGCCGCGCAATGGTGCGGCAGCGCTGTGGTTGGCCGATTTCCAGGAAGTATTGCCGAGCAAGCTTGATCGCGGCCTCGTTGCCTTCGGAACCGGAGGAGCAGAACCAGGCCCGCGTCAGGCCGCCCGGCTCATCGTGCAGCAGCAACTCGGCCAGATCTTCGGCCGGTTGGTTCGAGAATGTGCCGGTATGGGCATACGCCATCTCGGCCGCTTGCCGGCCGATCGCCTCGGCGATCCGACGGTTGCCATGCCCAAGCGCCGCGACCGCTGCGCCGCCCGAGGCATCGATGATCGCTCGGCCATCCGCCGTGTGGAGATAGATGCCCTCGCCTCGGACCGCGATCGGGGGGATGGCGCCGGAGCGATGGAGGACGCGGGACATGGCAGCACTCAATTCCTGATCGGTTGCACGCTGCGACGTTGACACTCCCGCTGCGGCATTTCAATCGCGGGTCGCGGGCAATGCCTCTACCGCCGCCGCCGCCGTTCCCGGTTCGCGGAATACAGGCCGCTTGCCACGATGATCCCGGCGCCGACCAGGGTCCATTGGTCCGGCAGGACGCCGAACGCCAGAAACCCGGCGATGCTCATCCATAGCAGCGACATATAGGAATAGGGCGCGAGCGTGGAAACCGGGGTGAAGCGCAACGACAGGATGACCATCCACTGCCCCAACGCCGACAGCACGCCTTGCGCCATGGACAGACTGAGTTGCAGGCCCGTCGGTCGTTCGAAATGGAACGGGATAATGGCGGTCAGCACCGCCAATCCGGTGGCCGCCGTCCAGAACATCGTCGTTTCCGCCCGTTCGGTCGCCGTCATGCGCCGGGTCAGGATCACCCCCATCGACCAGAACATGGCGGAGGCGACGCGATACAACCCCTCGGGGTGGAAGGTTCCGCTGCCCGGACGGAGCACCACCAGCACGCCCAGCATCCCCGCCGCCAGCGCGCACCATCGGCGGGCGTCGACTTTTTCGCCCAGCAGGGGGATCGACAGGAAGGTGACCAGAATGGGGCCGATGAAGCCGATGGTCGTGGCCTCGGCCAAGCCCACGTCGCGGATGCCCAGCAGGAACAGCAGCGACGACGACACCTGACACAGGCCGCGCGCGATCTGCATCCTGGGCGCCCGCACCCGGAACGATGTCCCCCGCATCTGGGTCGTCAACAACAGCGCCATCGCGGTGAAGACGACATAGCGGGTCCAGGTAATCTGGACGATCGAGACCTCGGCCGACAGTTTCTTGGCGAAGGTATCGGCAAAGCAGAAAACGATGCCCGCCACCAGATGGAGGCCGATGCCCCGCAACGGCCGGTCGATATGACCGCTCATCGGTCAGGCCACCAGCGCCCCGTATACCAGCGCGTTGACGATGGGCCGCCAGCGCCGCCGCTGCTCCCCGGGGACCTGGACCATGAACACGGCCACGAGGTCCTCCGTCGGATCGGCCCACCACATCGTGCCCCAGGCGCCGTTCCAGTAAAATTCGCCCAGACTGCCGAGCAGGCTGCTGGGTTGCGAGCGCACTGCGACCGTCAGGCCGAAGCCGTAGCCGTCGGAGTTCGAGTCCAGCGCGGCGATCCGATTGTCGATATCCGGGGTCAGGCGGTCGGTGCGCATCGCCTCCACCGTTTTGCGCCCCAGAATACGGGTATCCCCCAGCACGCCCCCGCCCAGCAGCATTTGCCCGAAGCGCAGGTAGTCCAACGCGGTGGATGCCAGCCCGCCGCCGCCGCACTCGAATTTCAACGCCTGTGTGCGATCGGGGACCGATTGCGCCGCGCCGGTATCCGGGTCGATCGGCAGGGGGCGGGCAAGCCGATGGACTTTGTCCGGCCCGACCAGAAACGTCGTGTCCGTCATCCCCAGCGGTTGGAACACATTGTCCTGCAAAAAGGCGCCGAGGCTTTGGCCGGACAAGGCTTCCACCACAAGGCCGATGACGTCGATCGACAGGCCGTAATCCCAGACAGTGCCGGGCGGGTACAGCAGCGGTGCAGCGGCCAGCGTTTCGAGGAAGGCCTTGCTGTCCAAAGTCGCGCCGGCTGCGTTGGACGAAGCGGGATACATGGCATGGATTTCGGTCGTGCCGCGTCCGCCATAGGTCAGCCCCGACGTGTGCCGCATCAGATCGAGCATGGCGATCGATCGGGGGCTCGGAACGGTGCCGATCAATCGATCCCCCGCCAGCACCCCGACCTGCCGGTTGCCGAGTGCAGGCAGAAACCGCTCCACCGGATCGGCAAGACCGAGGCGTCCTTGTTCCCACAGCGTCAGCGCGGCCACGCCGGTAACCGGTTTGGTCATCGAGGCAATGGCAAACAGCGCGTCTTTCGGCATCGGCGTCGCGCGATCCGGGCCGAGGTATCCGACAGCCTCATGAAACACCAGTTTCCCGTGCCGAGCGACGGCCAGGACTGCACCGGGGAGTTGCCCCGCATCCACCGCTGCGCTCAGGGCCGGCACGATCCGCCCCAGGCGTTGCGACGACATGCCGACGGCTTCTGGCTCGGCCTGCGGTAAATCGGTCATTGTGTTCCCCTGTTCTGCGCGGAAACGTGTCCGACCCCGACGTGTCGGTCAATCCACGGACAGTTGTTCCCGGCGCGCGAGGGGTGTAATGCCTCGGTTTCTTCTACCGTCGTCAGCCAGATGGGGTGCCATTGTTCAACCGTCGCAAGCGTGACGAGACGCCGCCAATCCCACCGAGCGATTCGGTGCCGGTCGGGATTGGAGAAACCTCGGTTGAGGCCGGCTCGGGGCAAGCCCCGGCCAATTCCGCCGCCCCCGATGGGACGCGGGATAGCGGCCTCGGTGTGCCTCCGTACCGTCCAGCCCCTCCCAAGGATGCGCCAGCCATGTCTCGACCGCCGTTCTCCCAGCAGTCCCCCGCGAACTTGCCGCCCGCGCAGGCCACCGCGCCGCGTCCCGCCATGCCGCCGGCCCGTCCCGTCGGACGCGATCCGGCCGAACGCCGCACGTTGGTGGTCGGCCGTGGCATCAGCGTGCAAGGCACCATCCAGGATGCCGAACGTCTGGTGGTCGAGGGATTGGTGCAAGCCGATCTCCTGCAGGCGACGGAAGTGTCGATTGCCCAAGGTGGCATCTTCAAGGGTGCGGTCGAGGTCGAGGACGCCGAAATCGGTGGCACCATCGACGGCACGATCACCGCCCGTGGCAGCTTGCTCGTCCGATCCACCGGTCGGGTGATCGGCACGGCTCGGTGCCGCCGGTTGCAGGTGGAAGACGGTGGCCAGATCACCGGCACGATCGAGATGATCTCCGACGGGCCGAAGCCGGATGCGTCCCGGCCTAGCGAAGCGTCGGACTGAGCATCGGCCGAAGCGGCACCTCGGGGCCTGTCCCCGGGATGCCGCATGGCGACGGGCGGCGCGGGCTACCGCACGGCCGCCTGATACGCCGCCAAGCAGGCCATATCGACGATTTGGCTGACCGAGGCATCCATCGGCACGATCTGCACCGGGAATTCCAACCCGATCAGCAACGGCCCAATGGTTGTGCCGCCGCCCAGATGATGCGCGAGGCGGGCGGCGATGTGGGACGAATGCAGGCCCGGCATCACCAACACATTCGCATCCCCGGTCAGGCGGCAGAACGGGTAAAGCGCCCGGATCGACGGCACCAGGGCGACATCGGGGCTCATTTCCCCGTCGTATTCGAAATCCACCTTGCGGCTGTCGAGGATGGCTACCGCATCGCGCATCGGAATGATCCGCTCGTTCGATGGATCGCCGAAGGTGGAGTGCGATAGCAGCGCCACCCGGGGCGTATGGCCCATGCTGCGCGCGGCGGCGGCGGCGCCGATGGCGATCTCGGCCACTTCCTCGGCGTTGGGGCGGAAATTGACCAGCGAATCGGCGATGAAAATCGTCCGCCCATGCATCCCCAGCAGCAAGGTCAGGCCGAACGCCCGCTTGCCGGCGGCGTTGCCGATGGCCTGACCGATCCCCTCCAGGCAGACAGCCGCCGACCGGGTCAGGCCGGTGACCATGGCGTCCGCATCGCCGGCCGCCACCATGCAGGCGGCGAAGACGTTGCGATCCTGATTGACCAGACGCTGGCAATCGCGGCGGAGGAAGCCTTTGCGTTGCAGCCTTGCATACAGGAAATCGGTGTACTTCTCGTTGGTTTCCGACAAGCGGGCGTTGTGGATTTCGATGCCGTCGGTCGAGCCGGCGCCGAGTGCGGCGAAGGTTGCGGCGACCCGATCCTCCCGCCCGATTAGCACCGGCCGACCGTAACCGGCGTTGCGATACGCGATGGCAGCCCGCACCGCTTTTTCTTCCTCCCCTTCCGCGAACACCACCCGGCGCGGGTTGGCGCGGACATTCTCCATGATCGCGTCCAAGGCGCCGGCCGTCGGGTCCAAGCGGCCGGAGAGATCGCGTGCGTAGCGATGCAGATCGGCGATCGGCTTGCGCGCGACGCCGGATTTCATCGCGGCTTCGGCGACAGCGGGCGGGATGCGGGAGATCAGGCGCGGATCGAAGGCGTTGGGGATGATGTATTCCGGGCCGAAATTCAGCCGTCGCCCGGCCGAGGATGCGTGTACCTCGTCCGGCACGTCTTCCCTGGCAAGCTGGGCCAGAGCGTTGGCGGCGGCGATTTTCATGTCTTCGTTGATGGTGGAGGCGCGCACATCCATCGCGCCACGGAAGATGTAGGGGAAACCCAGGACGTTATTGACCTGGTTGGGATAATCGCTGCGACCGGTAGCGACGATGGCGTCGGGGCGGACGGCGTGGGCATCCTCCGGGGTGATTTCCGGGTCCGGGTTGGCCATGGCGAAAATGATGGGTTTGGGGGCCATCGTCAGCAGCATTTCCTGGGTCAGGGCGCCTTTGACCGACAGGCCGAAGAAGACATCGGCCCCGGCCACCGCTTGGGCCAGCGTGCGGTGCGGCGTATTCACCGCATGCGCCGATTTCCATTGGTTCATGCCCTCGGTGCGACCTTGGTACAGTACGCCCTTGGTGTCGCACAGGATGATATTGTTGTGCCGCATGCCCATGGCCTTGAGCAGCTCGACACAGGCGATGCCGGCCGATCCCGCGCCGTTGACCACCATTTTGGTGTCCTGCAACGGGCGCCCGGTCAGATGGCAGGCGTTGATCAATCCGGCGGCGGCAACGATGGCGGTGCCGTGCTGGTCGTCGTGGAAGACCGGGATGTCCATCAACTCGCGCAGCCGCTGCTCGATCACGAAGCACTCGGGGGCCTTGATGTCTTCCAGATTGATGCCGCCGAAGCCGACCTGATAGCGCACGGCGGCGATGAACTGATCGACGTCCTCGGTGTCGATTTCCAGGTCGATGCCATCGATATCGGCGAAGCGTTTGAACAGGGCGATCTTGCCCTCCATCACCGGCTTGCCGGCGAGCGCGCCGATATTGCCCAATCCGAGCACGGCGGTGCCGTTGGAGATGACCGCGACCATGTTGCCTTTGGCGGTGTAGTCGTACGCCTTCGACAGGTCCTTCTGGATTTCCAGGCACGGGATGGCCACGCCGGGGGAGTATGCAAGCGACAAATCCCGCGCGGTGACGATGGGCTTGCTGACCAGGGTTTCGAGCTTGCCGGGCCGGCCGCTGGAATGCAGTAGCAAGGCGTCCTCGTCGGTGAACGACGCGGTCCTGGTGTCGGCGATGTTATCGGCCATGCGACGGCCTCCCCTTGGGAATTTTTAGGTTGATAGCGTTCACATCATGGCGGGAAATGGGACGTTCGCAAAGCGGGGAGTGCGGACTGGCGAACGGGCGCCGGTTCTTACGGTGCGTTGGCCCGTTCCCGGCGGCTTTCGGTCTTCAGTTGTCCGCATGCCGCCGAAATATCGCGGCCGCGCGGGGTTCGCACCGGGGCCGAAATGCCGGCGTCGTTGACAATACGAGCAAAGCGGGAGACGGCGGCGGGGGTGCTGGTTTCGTAGCGGCTGCCCGGCCAGGGATTGAAGGGGATCAGGTTCACCTTGGCTGGCAGCCCGGCGATCAGCCGGATCAATTCCCGGGCGTCGGCGTCGGTATCGTTGATGCCTTTGAGCATGACGTATTCGAAGGTGATGCGGCGAGCGTTGGACGATCCGGGATAGCGTTTGCAGGCCGCGATCAGCTCCTCGATGGGATATTTGCGGTTCAACGGCACCAACTCGTCCCGCAATTCGTTCGTAACGGCGTGCAGCGACACCGCCAGATTGACCCCGAGTTCGGCCCCAGCGCGGTCCATCATCGGCACCACGCCGGACGTGGAGAGTGTGATCCGTCGGCGCGACAGGCCGATGCCTTCCCCATCCATGACGATGGTCATCGCTTTGGCGACATTGGCATAGTTGTACAGCGGCTCGCCCATGCCCATCAGCACGATGGTGGACAGCAGGCGGGGCGTTTCGCCTTTGGGGCTGGGCCATTCGCCGTACGAATCGCGGGCCGCCATGAATTGGCCGACGATTTCCGGGGCGCCGAGGTTGCGCACCAGCGTCTGCGTGCCGGTGTGGCAGAACCGGCAGGACAAGGTGCATCCGACCTGGGACGAAATGCAGACGGCGCCGCGGTCTTCCTGGGGATCGGGGATGTAGACGGTTTCCGCCTCCTGCCCATCGCGGAATCGAAACAGGAATTTGCGCGTCTCGTCCGTGCTGGTCTGCACGACCACCGGGTCGGGTCGGCCGATGACGAAGCGCTCCGCCAATTTTTCCTGCAACGGGCGGGCGATCGACGACATGCGGGCGAAGTCGGTGGCGCCCTGGTGGTAAATCCAATGCCAGAGCTGCTTCACCCGGAAGGGCTTTTCGCCGATCGCCGCCAATTCGACGCCGAGTTCTTCCCGCGTCATGCCCACCAGATCGCGCCGTCCGTCGGCCAAAGCGGCGTCGGGCGGGTCGAACAGCGCGGATTTCGCCAGGATGCGTTCGCGTTCGCCTTGCGTGAGGTCGGGGATCGCGTTCACTTCGCGGGGCACGCTTTGACAATCGCCTCATAGGCTTTGCCGAAGCCCTTAAGGCTGAAGGTGTCGGTCGCGACACCCTTCTGCAACGGGGATTTCACCACCAGCTTCGACCCTTTGGCGAAGGCCGCCGCCACGGCTTTGCCATCCCGAGCAAAGGCGTTGCGCTTGTCGGTGTAGAATTCGATGGCGGTCTGATCGACTTGCACGCTTGCCACGGCGTTGGCGGCATAGGGCGCGCCGGCTTCGATGGCGACGGAATCCCGTAGCGTGGGGCGCTGCGTGATGGTGACGATGACCGCCCCTCGCCCGGCGACCGCCGGTGTAGAACTCAGTGCTCGGGCAAACGCATAGCAGACCGTTGCGCCGGCTTCCTGGTGCGTCGCGGCGGTCCAATCGTCGTACTTGCCGATCGATTTCGGCCCGGCTGGCGTCGGACCGGCGGTCGCTGGCTTGGCCGGTGCTCCGGCCTTGATCGTCGGGGGCGATTTGGGTGTCTGTGCCGCCGCTGGCAAGGCTAGCAGCATCGGCATGGCGCACGCGGCAAGCAATCGAGGGAACTGTATGAGCATAACCGGACTGATACGGCGTGCGGGCGTCGCCAACAAGCGCAACCACGTCATGGCTTGTCCCCTTGTTTGCCGTCCGTCCAGGCGAACCAGTCCGGCTCGGTTTTACGAAAGCGCGGCGTCCCATGGCCGATATGCGAGCGCGGTTCGGCCGTTTCTCGCGGCCCGCCCGACCCGACCGGACGCTCGGCGAAGCGCCCGTGCTGCAACAACCGGTCGTACAGCACCAATGCGCCGGCCACCGCAAGGTTCAAGGCAAACCGCGTCGGTATCTTGATCGTATGATCGCACCGCGCCAACAAATCCGGCGACAGCCCCGACCGCTCGGGGCCCAGGACATAGGCCGCGCTCAAGGGATGGCGGAAGGACGGCAGATCGATGGCATCGTCCAGCAGTTCGATCCCGACCAAAGCGCAACCGTGCGGCAGAACCATGTCGCCCAATGCCGAGAATCGCCACATCGGTACATGCAGCGGGGTGTCGGCGGTATCGGCGTGCCGGCCCTGACGGGAGTCCCAGCCGGTGCCGATCGTGAAGCAGAACGACGCCCCGAACGCGTGCGCCGTTCGCAGCAACGCGCCGACATTGGCGGATTTAGAGACGCCTTCGGCCCCGATGCCGAAATAGCCGCGCGGTTTGGAAGCTCTGGTATCGCCCATGCGGGGGGTCTAAGCCTGGGGCATGACCGACGCAACCGATGCCCGACTGGCGGCGCAATACGAAGCCTTCCCCTACCCCAAGCGCGATCCGCGCGATGAGGCCAAACGCCTGATCGTCGGCAGCCCCGGGCATCTGTACGAGATCGATCACTGGGTATTCGGCGCCAAACGGCCGGCGAACCGACCGCTGCACGCTTTGATCGCGGGCGGCGGGACCGGCGACGCGACGATGATGTTGGCACAGCAAATGGCGCGGGCCGGCCGGCCGGGCAGCGTCACCTGGCTCGACCGGTCCAGCGCATCGCTGAAGATCGCGCAAGCCCGCGCCGGGGTGCGCAAACTGACGGATATCGTGTGGGAACAACGGTCCCTGCTCGATTTGCCGGGATCGGGACTCGGGCCATTCGACTATGTGGATTGCTGCGGGGTGTTGCATCATCTGCCCGATCCGGCGGCGGGGCTGCGCGCGCTGACCTCGGTCCTGGCGCCGGATGGCGGCATCGGGCTGATGGTCTACGCGCCGCACGGGCGCACCGGCGTCTATATGATCCAGGATGCCCTGCGGATGCTGGCACCGGCCGAACAACCGCCAGCCGAGCGGCTGGATGTGGCCCGACGGGTGATGCGACATCTGCCGGAGACAGCGTGGCTGCGGCTGAACAACAACGTCCGCGACCAGTCCAGCGGCGGCGATGCGGGGCTTTACGACCTGCTGCTCAATCCCCGCGATCGGGCGTACACGGTGCCGGAACTGACCGCGCTGCTGGCCGAAGCCGGCTTGCGCCCGGCCTGCTGGGTCGAGCCGTTGCGCTACGACCCGGCCCCGCTGCTGCCCGACCCAAGGCTGCGGGATCGGCTGAACACCCTGGATCCGACCCAGCGCGCAGCCTTGGCGGAGGCGCTGGCCGGCAACATGTCCATGCATATCGTATACTGCGTGCGGACGGACCGGCCGGACGATCGGGCCGATCCCTTCGCCGCAGACTCGGTGCCGATTCTGCGCGAAGTCACCGGGGAGGCGCTGGCGAAGGCGATCCGCCCCGACGGCACGGTGATCGTCGGACTGGACGGATTGCAAATCCCGGTTCCGGTGCCGCCCTTGGCAGCCGCGATCTTGCGTCAGGTGGACGGCCGGCGGAGCGTCGGCGCCATCGCCGCCATCCTCGCGACCACCGGCACTGCTCCGGACGCCTTCGCGCGTGCCTGGAAAGCCACCTACACTGCGTTGGAACGGGTCAATCGCCTGTTGCTGGCTGCGCCTTCTGGCGCATGATCGCGTCGGTTTCGGGGTCGGCGGGATACAGGGTCTCGATCGTCAATTCGGCCAGCATCACGTCGATCGCCGACCCGAACACCGTCGAGGCGCTGTAGAACGACAGCAATCCATCCACCGTCATCAACTGCAACGGCACCGCGACCGCATTCGGCATCCCGCCGTCGTCGGTCGGCCGCGGTATCGGATAGTCGCGAATTTCCTCGATCAGGTCCGCCACCACCGGATCGCCGGCGGCTTCGAACAGGCGCCGCAAGCGACCGAGGATATAGCCGTGCCATTCGTGCAGATTGGCGATGCGGGGCGCCAGTCCGGCCGGGTGCAGCGTCAGACGCGCCCAGTTGTGCGGGGTCGAGAGCAAGGCCGGATCCACCCCGGCGACGAGTCTGCGGAGCACGTCGTTGCTGGCAACGATCGACCAGCGCCGATCCAGCGCCAACGCGGGCGAGGGCGATTGACCCCTGACCGCTCGGTCGATCGTCGACCAAACCCCGGTCAGGACAGGATCGTTCAACACCCGCATCGGAAACGCCGGCTCGTAGCCAGCTGCCGTCAGCAAGATGTTGCGCATTCTCAAAGGAACGTCCAACCGCTCGGCCAGACGCAGGACGATGTCGCGATTGGGCAGCGCCTGCCCGGTTTCCATCGCGCCGACCAGACGTGTCGAAATACCCGCCGCCGTGGCCAGGTCCTGCTGGGTCATACGCCGTCGCTGCCGCCAATCCCGCAGCATCTCGCCAGCATGGCGGGTCGATATTGTTCGGTCGTCGGACAGGTCCATATGACAACCCTAGCGGGAAAATTCATCCTCTGAAATCACCCATAGGTTACTTTCGTGTATTTTTGTGTCTGCGACCGCGCTGCGGTGGGATCGATACCCATGGTAATAGGCGCTGGCGTTTCCCTTCGGGCTGAGGCAGGCTATCCGAATGCCGGGTCTGGGGCGGCATATCGTCATAATTCCGGGCACAGGGACCAACCGAACCAATGGATCGTCGCGATTTCTTGAAAACCGCCGCCGCCGGTGCTGTTTCCGCGCTTGCGGCCCCTAATCTCGCTCGTGCTGCCGGCAGCAGCGTGTTGCGCTTCATTCCCCAGGCAAATCTCGCAAACCTCGACCCGATTTGGACCACCCAGTACGTGGTTCGCAACGGTGCGCTGTTGATTTGGGACATGCTGTACGGGGTTAACGAGAAGCTCGAACCGCAGCCGCAGATGGTTGAAAGCCACGATGTATCGGCGGATTTCAAGACCTGGACCTTCAAGCTGCGTCCGGGCCTGAAATTCCACGATGGCGAGCCGGTGCGTTCGAAGGATGTGGTGGCCAGTATTGCGCGATGGATGGTGCGAGACGCCACCATGGGGCAGGTCATCAAGAAGCGGCTCGATGCGCTAGAAGCGGTGGACGATCGGGTCTTCCGCTTCCGGCTGAACGCGCCCTATTCCAAGATGCTGTTCGCGCTTGGGAAAAGCAGCACCCCTTGCCTGTTCATCATGCCGGAGCGGATTGCCGCGACCGACCCGTTCAAGCAGATCTCCGAGTATGTCGGCTCCGGGCCGATGCGTTTCATGAAGGACCAGTGGGTTCCCGGCGCGAAGGCGATCTTCGAGCGTTTCGCCGATTACGCCCCGCGCGCCGAAAAGGCCAACTGGCTGTCCGGCGGCAAGCGGGTGAACTTCGATCGCATCGAGTGGAACATCGTCCCCGATGGCGCCACGGCCGCTGCCGCGCTCGAAAACGGGGAGGTCGATTGGTGGGAAACCCCGCTCCCCGATCTCGTGCCGTTGTTGAAGAAGCATGCCAACGTCGCGGTCGATATCGCCGACCCCCTGGGCAACATCGGTTCCTTCCGGATCAACCATCTGCACCCGCCCTTCAACGACGTCCGCGCTCGGCAGGCCATCCAGATCGCCTTGAGCCAGGAAGACTACATGGGTGCGGTCGTCGGGTCGGATGAAACGCTGTGGAAAACCATTCCTGGCTACTTCACGCCCGACACGCCTTTGTACTCAGAGGTTGGAGGCGAGCGCCTGAAGGGCAAGCGCGACTACGAATTGGCCAAGAAATTGCTGGCCGAAGCGGGTTACAAGGGCGAGCCGATCGTGCTGCTGGTCGCCACCGATGTGTCGATCACCAAGGCACAGGGCGACGTGACCGCCGATTTGCTGAAGCGCATCGGGATGAACGTGGAGTATACCGCGCTCGATTGGGGCACGGTGGGGCAACGCCGAGCGAAGAAGGAACCGCCGGCCCAGGGCGGTTGGAACATTTTCCATACGTGGCATGCCGGTGCCGATTGTGTGAACCCGGCGCCGTACATCGCATTGAATGCCGGTGGCGACACCGCTTGGTTCGGTTGGCCGAAATCCGATCTCGTGCAGGAAAAAATCGACGCTTGGTATGCGGCCTCCGACCTGGCGGGCGAGAAAAAAGCGATCGACGAATTGAACAAAGCGGCCATGGACCATGTCGTGTATGTTCCCACCGGCTTCTTCAAAGGCTACCAAGCGTGGCGTACGAATGTGTCCGGCATCGTCAAGGCGCCGTTCCCGGTTTTCTGGGACGTAACCAAGACCTGAACGGGGAAAGTCCATAATGTTTGCCTATATCGTCCGCCGCATTCTCGCCACCGTACCGGTGGTGCTGCTGGTGGCTCTGTTCGTGTTCAGTCTGCTGTATCTCGCCCCTGGCGATCCGGCGGCGATCATCGCCGGCGATCAGGCGTCGCCGGCCGATGTGGATCGCATCCGCGAGTCGTTGGGGTTGGACCGGCCGTTCCTGGTCCGGTTCTTCGACTGGTTCTTTCATGTGATCGGGGGCGACCTCGGCGTGTCGATCTTCACCAATCTACCGGTGAGCCACATGATCGCGCAGCGGATCGAGCCGACCGTGTCGTTGATGCTGCTCACACTGACATTGTCGCTGTCCTGTGCCATTCCGATGGGGGTGATTGCGGCCTGGAAGCATGGGACGATTATCGATCGTGCGGTCATGATGACGGCGGTGTTCGGGTTTTCGACGCCGTCGTTCGTCATCGGCTACCTGCTGGCCTATTTGTTTGCGTTGCAGCTCGATTGGTTGCCGGTGCAGGGATTCACGTCGATCTCGGTCGGGCTGATCCCCTTCCTGCGTAATTTGATTTTGCCGGCGACGGCGCTTGGATTGGTGTTCATGGCGCTGATCGCGCGCATCACCCGAGCGACGATGCTGGATGTGTTGTCGCAGGATTATGTGCGGACGGCGAAGGCCAAGGGGGTCGGGCAGCGCGGGGTGCTGTTCGTGCATGCGTTGAAGAACGCGGCGGTGCCCATCGTGACCATTGTCGGCATCGGTTTCGCCACCTTGATCGGCGGTGCGATCGTGACCGAAAGTGTGTTCGCCATTCCCGGCCTCGGCCGTCTGACGGTCGATGCCATTCTGCGTCGGGATTATCCGGTTATTCAGGGCGTCGTCCTGATGTTCAGTTTCATCTACGTGCTCGTCAATCTCGGTGTGGACCTGCTCTACACCGTCTTCGACCCGAGGATCCGCTATTGAGCGCCACAACGGTTCCACCCGGGTACACCGCCGCGCCGGTGTTGCCCGAAATCCTGCCCACCCCGAAGGAACGTGGGCGGATCATGGGATTCATCAATCGCCATCCCACCATCGTCGTCGGCGGCGTGTTGGTGGCGCTGATGGTGCTGATCGCCATCCTGGCGCCATATCTGGGCACCAAGGATCCGACCGCTTTGGCGCCCGCGAAGCGCACCCGGCCGCCATCCGAGCTCTATTGGTTCGGCACCGATATGCTCGGCCGCGATGTTTACTCCCGCGTGTTGTACGGGGCGCGCGTATCTTTGACCGTCGGTTTTTCGGTGGCCTGCTGCGCCGGCATCATCGGCACGACGATCGGGTTGGTTTCCGGCTTCACGCGCCGGATCGACGCCATCGTGATGCGTGCGATGGACGGGTTGATGTCGATCCCACAGATTTTGCTGGCCATTGCGCTGATGGCGTTGACCCGGGCGTCGGTGCAGAACGTGATCATCGCGATCAGCATCACCGAAACGCCCCGCGTATGTCGTTTGGTGCGCGGCGTCGTGCTGTCCCTGCGCGAACAACCGTATGTGGAGGCCGCGATCGCATCCGGTACCCGCGTGCCGGTCATCATATGGAAGCACATTCTGCCGAACACGCTGGCGCCGTTGATGGTGCAGGCGACGTTCATCTGTGCGTCCGCCATGATCACCGAAGCGACCTTGTCCTTCATCGGGGCCGGCACGCCGCCGATTATCCCGAGCTGGGGCAACATCATGGCCGAGGGCCGGGCGCTTTGGCAGGTTAAGCCTTATATCGTGTTTTTCCCGGCGATTTTCCTGTCCATCACCGTCCTCGCGGTGAACCTGCTGGGCGACGGCCTGCGCGATGCGCTGGATCCGCGCCTGGCCAAAAGGCTCTGACGAATGGCGCTGCTCGAAGTCGAAAACCTGCAAACGCATTTTGCCACGCCCGATGGGGTGGTACGTGCGGTCAACGGTTTGTCTTTCCATATCGAGGCTGGGGAAACGCTGGCGATCGTGGGTGAATCCGGGTGCGGCAAGTCTGTCACCTCGATGTCCGTGTTGCGCCTGATCGCCGAGCCGCCCGGTAAAATTGCCGGCCGGATCGACTTTATGGGGAAAAATCTGCTGGATCTGCCGGAACCGGAGATGCGGAAGATTCGCGGCAATGCGATCTCGATGATTTTCCAGGAGCCGATGACCTCGCTCAACCCCGTGCTCACCGTCGGACGGCAGATCGGCGAAACAGTGCGGCTGCACCAAGGCCTCAATGCTCGGGATGCCGAGGCGAAGGCCGTCGATATGTTGACATTGGTCGGCATTCCGGCCCCGGCGCGCCGGGTGCGGGAGTATCCGCATCAGCTTTCCGGCGGCATGCGACAGCGTGTGATGATCGCGATGGCGCTGGCCTGCAACCCGAAGTTGCTGATCGCGGATGAACCGACGACGGCGTTGGATGTCACCATCCAGGCCCAGATTCTGGACCTGATGCGCGACCTGAAGACCCGCCTGGGGTCGGCGATCATGCTGATTACCCACGATCTGGGCGTGGTCGCCGAAATGGCGGAGCGCGTGGTGGTGATGTATGCCGGCCGCAAGGTGGAAGAAGCACCCGTGGCGGAAATTTTCGCCCGTCCGCTGCATCCCTACACCCGGGGCCTGATCGGCGCGGTGCCCATGTTGGGGTCATCGTTGGTCGAAGGACCCCGCGGCCGACTGGCGGAAATCCCCGGTCTGGTGCCCAGTTTGCGCAAACCGATCGTCGGCTGCGCCTTTGCCGGTCGCTGCGGGTCCGCCACCGATCTTTGCCGCACAGTCGCGCCCGCGATCGAAATCAAGGCCCCCGAACACTCGGTCGCCTGCCACTTCGCCGAACGCCGGATGGCCGCATGACCCCGAACCGCCCTTTGCTTGAGGTCAAGAACCTCAAGAAGCACTTCCCCATCCGTGGTGGCCTGCTGGGTCGCACGACGGCCAAGGTCTATGCCGTCGACGGTGTCAGCTTCGACATCGCGAAGGGGGAAACCCTGTCGCTGGTCGGCGAGTCTGGGTGCGGCAAATCCACCGTCGGGAAAGCGCTGCTGCGCCTTTATCCTGTCACCGACGGGGAAGTGTATCTGGATGGCCAGCGCATCGATAATATGGCGGCTAGCAAGCTGCGTCCCATGCGCCAGCGCATGCAGGTGGTCTTTCAGGACCCGTTCAGCAGCCTGAACCCGCGGATGAGGATCGTCGATATTCTGGGCGAACCGCTGAGCAATTTCGGCATGGCGAAAAACCGCGCCGATCTGCGGGAGCGCGTCGGGCTGCTGATGGATAAGGTCCGCCTGCCGCGCGATGCCATCGATCGTTTCCCGCACGAATTCTCCGGCGGGCAGCGCCAGCGTATCGGGATCGCGCGCGCCCTGGCGCCCGGCGCCGATCTGATCATCTGCGACGAAGCCGTATCCGCGTTGGACGTGTCGGTGAAAGCGCAGATCATCAATTTGTTGGTCGATCTACAGGACGAACTCGGCCTGGCGCTGCTGTTCATCAGCCACGATCTGGCAACGGTCGAGCATCTGACCCACCGGGTCGCGGTGATGTATCTGGGCAAGATCGTGGAACTGACGGACCGCCGCACGCTGTTCGCCAAGCCGCACCATCCGTACACCAAGGCGCTGCTATCCGCCGTCCCGGTGCCCGATCCGACGGCGCCGCGCAACCGGGTCATCCTGACCGGCGACGTGCCCAGCCCGATCAATCCGCCATCCGGCTGCCGTTTCCACACCCGCTGCCCGCTGGTGCACGACCGCTGCCGGGTGGAAGAACCGGCGTTGCGTACGGTGGGCGAGGGGCACAGCTCGGCATGCCATCTGACACATGCGCCGGGCGAACTGGCGATGGCCGGTAGCGCGTAAATGCGCCAGGGCGCTGCATCGGACGGGACTCCTCGCACGAACGAAACCGAAAAAAACTCTCCGTTTCCGAATATGCAGGCACTGAATTTCGAGCAACAGCGCCCGATCCTGTGCGTTGTCGTCGATGCCGAGGAAGAATTCAGTTGGGACCGGCCGGTGTCGTCATCGGCCAACAGCACGGCGTCCATCCGATCGCAGCGCCGGGCGCACGACGTATTCTCGCAATACGGTGTGCGTCCAACCTATCTGGTTACTTATCCGGTGGCGACCGATCCCGAGGCGGCGGATGTTCTGGGCGGGTATCGTGCGGCTGGCCAATGCGACATCGGCGCACAGTTGCATCCATGGGTGACGCCGCCGCATTTTCCCTCCACGGACGAACGATCGACCTTTCCAGGCAATCTGCCGGAGGCGATCGAGAAGCAAAAAATCGAGGAATTGTCCCGCGCGATCGAGACCGCATTCGGGCTGCAACCGACCGTCTATAAAGCCGGACGTTACGGGTTCGGCCCCAGAACCGCGCGTTTGATCGAAGAGGCAGGGTACCTGGTCGATACCAGTTTGATCCCGCGCTCGTCCTACGCCGGTGTAGGTGGGCCGGACTTGTCCCGGTTCGACTACAAACCGTTCTGGTTCGGCGAACGCCGCCAATTGCTGGAATTGCCGGTGACCCGAGCGCTGATCGGCTTGTTGGCAACGCGGGCGCCGTCGCTGTATCGGGCGGCCGATAGCAAGCAGATGCGCAGCCTGCACGCGGGCGGTCTGTTGTCCCGGTCTGGCTTGTTGGAGCGGGTGACGTTGTCCCCGGAAGGGTCCGACCTCGACGCGATGTGCCGGCTGACGCAGGCGCTTTTGGCGCGTGGCGAACGGATTTTTACCCTGAGCTATCACAGCCCGTCGTTGGAGCCGGGTAACACACCCTACGTATCGACCCCACGCGATCTGGCGGTTTTCCTCGACCGGTTGTCCGGCTTCCTCCATTTCTTCCAAAATACGCTCGGCGGCGAATTCCTGACCGTGCAGGAAGTGCGCGGCCGGCTGCTGGGCGAAACGTCGGTCGCCAAATCCGCCGAGGCGCCGACCAAACCCGTGTCCATCGTAACGAAGCCCGAGGGGGAACCGGCGAAACGTTGTCTGGTTGTTGCCAACACGTTTCCACCGGTCCACGGCGGGTCGGCGGTGGTGTACGACAGCCTGGCGCGTTTCGGGCGCGGGCGTGTTTCGGTGCTAGCCCCGCAGGACGATTATCGCACTGGTGGGCCGATCGGCCTGTGGCGTGAATCCGATACGGCCCGCCCATTCACGGTCCATCGTATTCGTCGCCTTCGTACCGCGTTGTTGCCCGACAATGCCGGGATATTCGCCCGGCTGACCACGTTGATGGACGAAATCGCGATCCGAGCGAGTATTCTACGGGCGATTGTCCGGATCGTGCGCGCGGAAAATATCGGCACGATCTGCATTGGCGAGTTGGTCGCCTGCGGCTGGCTTGCGCATATCCGCCACATTCTGCCGAAGGTTAAAGTCGTTATTTATGTGCACGGGGAGGAAATCACCACGCGCACGCCGTACGATCTGGACGGGCGGCGGCGGCGGCGCACCTTGGCTGCGGCCGATGGCTGCGTTGCGGTCAGCCGCTTCACCCGCGAAGGGCTGATCGAAAGCTTCGGTGTGTCCCCCTTCAAGATCGAGTTGATTTCCAACGGCGTCGATCTCGGGCGCTTCAGAAAGCGGGCACGGCGCGCGGATTTGGCGCTGCGCCACGGCTTGGACGGCAAGCGGGTGCTGCTGACCGTGGGGCGGCTCTATGCCCGCAAAGGGGTGGACCGTGTGATCCAAAGCCTGCCGCGTGTGCTGCAAGCGATCCCCGATCTGCACTACGTCGTTGTCGGCGACGGACCCTATTTGCCGGTGCTGGAAGACCTGGCGCGGGAACTGGGAATCTCCGACCGCATTTCCTTCGCTGGTGCGGTGTCGGACACCGATCTCGTCGATTACTATGGTATTGCCGACGCATTTATTATGGCGAACCGCGAAATGCCCGACGGCGATACCGAGGGTTTCGGCTTGGTGTTCCTGGAAGCGAACGCCTGCGGCTTGCCCGTCGTCGCGGGCAAGGCCGGCGGCAGCGTGGACGCCGTCACCCACGATCTGAACGGTCTGCTGGTGGACGGGGAGGACCCGGCATCGATTGCAGCGGCGATTGAAAGCCTGTTTCTCGACGATGCACGCCGCGCGCGCCTGATTGCCGGCGGCACCGAGGTTGCCAACCGATCGGGATGGGAACAACGGGTCGACCAGTTTCTGGCCTTCTGCGATCGCACCACGGCGCCATCCTGACCGACAGACAGGCTGATTGCCGCCATCCCACGCCGCCGCACGCACGCGATTGGGACGGTCGTCGGAACGAGAGCGCCAGCTTGACCGGGTGGCGACCGTACATTATTTAGCCCGCAGTATCGTAATGAGGTTTGTTAAACTCTCAATTTCGTATTCTCTGCGCGCTGTCGGAACATCGTCCTCGGTCTCGCGGACACTGAAGCGGTAACATGATTTGCACCGACCCGCCTGGGCCGGGTTACGATAATCTAAAGGAATGCGATTGTGAGTGCGCGTGCTGGCGTGGCCCCGGAGAACGCCGATTACAATTACCGCGGCACCCGCCGACCGGAGGTCCTGGCCCTACTTCCGCCGTTGAAGCCGGTGTTGAAGGTCCTTGAAATCGGGTGCGGCGAGGGCAAGTTCAGTGCCGGCCTGCCCGGCACTGTCGAGGCATGGGGGGTCGAACCCGACCGTGCTTCGGCGGAAGTTGCTAGGGGCTCGCTGCACAAAGTATTCGCGAATATCTACGATGAGGTCGAGTCGGAACTACCGCTCGATTATTTCGATCTGGTTGTTTGCAACGATGTGATCGAGCACATGACCGATCACGAAGACTTTATGCGCAAAATTCAGAAGCATATGGCCCCGGGTGCCTTTCTCGTCGGTTCGTTGCCGAACGTGCGATTTTACGGCAATTTATTCAACCTGATCGTAGCGCGGGACTGGCATTATCAGGACGCCGGTATCCTGGACCGCACGCATTTTCGCTTCTTCACGTTCAAAAGCCTGCGTCGTTCCTTCGAAAGCACCGGTTTCGATGTGGTTCGGTTGGAAGGATTGAACGAAGCGCGCTGGCCCGATTTCAGCCCTCGCACGATCGTCGAGCGCCTGCTGCGCAATGCCATGATCTTCCTGACGTTCGGCGCGGCTCACGATATCAAATATCTGCAAATCGGATTCCTCGTGACCTCGAAACGGGGCTGAAAACGCCGATGCCGGAACTCGATCCCAAAACCATCATGTCGCGGACGGCGCGGGGCGCCGGCTGGACGGTCGGTTGGCGCATGGCGACGCGCCTGATCGGGTTCTTCAGCACCTTGATCCTGGTTCGGCTGCTCACCCCGGACGATTTCGGCATCGTCTCGTTATCCGTCGGCTTTTTCCAGGCGTTGGACATGGTCGTTGGCTTCGGTGTCGAAGGCGCGATCATCCGCCTGGATCGTGCGGACCGCACGATTTACGATGCGGGCTTCACAATCAATGTCGTTCGCGGCGTCGCCACCAGCGTCGTCCTGGCGGCCTTCGCCATTCCCATCGCCCGCTTCTTCGGCAACATGCATTTGGTCGAGGTGATCTACGTCCTGTCCGCGGCCTGGGCGATTTCCTCCTTGCAGAATGTCGGCATCATCGAATTCCGTCGAAACCTCGCTTTCGAGATGGAATTCAAAATCCAAATTATACCGCGCTTGCTGGCTTTGGCCGTGACGTTGCCGGCGGCATTCGTCTGGCACAGCTATTGGGCGCTCGTCGGTGGGATCGTGGCGACCCGCGCGATCACGGTCGTTCTTAGCTACGCGATGCACCCCTACCGGCCCCGTCTGGGCGTGGCGGGCATGAAGCATATTTTCGGCTTTTCGTTCTGGGAGTGGCTGATCGGTCTCCTCAATCTCCTGGGCGGGCGCGCGGATACGATCGTGGTCGGACGGCTGCTCGGTGCCGGTGCGGTCGGCGTATATGGCATCGGCGGCGAAATCGCGTCGCTGCCGAGCACGGAAATCGTGGCGCCGCTGTGTCGTGCGCTGTTCTCGGGGTTTGTCGCGGTCCGCCGAGAAGGCAGCGATGGGTCGGAAACCCTGCTGCGTGTCCTCTCGCTCCTGGCCATCCTCACATTTCCTTTAAGCGTTGGCCTATCGCTCGTCGCCTATCCCGTGATCGCCCTCGGCTTCGGCCCGGATTGGCTCGGCGCCGTGCCGCTGGTTCAGGTACTCGGCATTTCCATGACGATCAGCGTCTTCAGCGCGGTCGGGGAGGCGCTGTTCTCCGCGCATGCCTGGTTGAAGGCAATCTTGTGGATGTCGGCGATCGTGGCGACGCTGCGGATCGGGCTGCTGCTGATCTTGATCCCGAAGTACGGGCTGTTGGGCGGTGCCTTGGCGGCGGCGGCCGTGGGCATCGTGCAGGAGGTAATTTACGCGGGCACGGCCATGCGCCGCACAAGCATTTCGCTTCGATCGCTGCTGGTCAGCGTGATGCGCCCGGCGATGGCGGTTGGCATCATGGCCGCAGTCTTAGTACATTTCGGCCTCGGCTGGACTGGTGCGGGACTTAGTGATGCGGAACTTTGGAGCAACCTTGGGCGCGCAATTGGACTGGGTGCGGTTGTTTACACCGTATCGCTCGTCGGTTTGTGGCTCGCGATGGGCCGCCCACCGGGGGGGGAGGCCGATGCCGTGCTTATGATCCAACGCATCCTGCGCCGCGCTTAGATGGCGGAACCATCGGTCTGCATCGTTGTGCTGCATTACGGCAGTGTGGCCGACACAATCGAATGCGTGGCCAGTCTCGCCCGGCAGAAATACGGCAATTTCCATACTTTGGTCGTCGATAACGGTTCGCATGCCGGTCTGACCGACAGCCTTGCGTCCTATGCCCCGGCGGTCGAGACGATCGAGCTGCCGGACAATCTCGGTTGGTCCGGCGGTAATAACGTTGGGATCGATCTGGCATTGGAACGAGGGTACGATTTCATCTGGTTGCTCAACAACGATACGGCCTTTCCGGACGGCACGATCGAGGCGCTGATGCGCACGGCAGGCGAACTACCGGCGGGCGTTCTGCATCCGGCGATCTATTCGTATTTCGAAGACAACGAAGCCCAGTTGGACCCGTCGATATCCGAACCGGCGACAATGGCCACTTGGCCCGTCGCCGAGCGTCCGGGTCTGTATAAGATCGGTAGCATAAACGGGTCGTGTTTTATGGTTCATGCCTCGGTGTTCCGAACCATCGGCACCATTGATGCGCGTTATTTCCTACAATGGGAGGAAACCGATTTCGCCACTCGTGCCACAAAGGCGGGATATTCGATTTATTGCGATGTTTCCGTGCGGATCCAACACAAAGAATCGCGCGCTTTCGGGGCGCGACGGAAGCCGTTGAAGACCTATTACAGTATCCGCAATCAATTCCTCTATATGGAGAAACACCTGCGTACTTGGCGAAAGGCCACGCACAACCTCCAGCAATTTTATTGGACCCTTTGGCAAACCGCCGACGCAACCGGAATGAAGCCGGGTTCCTGGTGGGGCGTGCTGCGCTGGGTGTTTTCCGCCGATTTGTTCGCGCGCGCGGTGCGCATGGGACTGCGCGATTACGTCCTGCGTCGGTTCGGGCGTTTGAATCGTCGCGACGAAACGATATTGCTCGCGAGCACATCCAAGCCGGCCCCGCCGCAGCAGGCGGGATAGCGCGGCTGTCACGTGCCTATCGGCCGGCTATCGGGCCGGCGTGTCGCCCCGCCGGTTTGCGTCGTTCAGCATCTGCCGGAAATACGCCGCCGCCCTCAGCAACCCATCGTCCAGCGCGACTTTCGGCTCCCAGCCTAAAACCGAGCGCGCCAATTCGATGTTGGGGCAGCGCTGCATGGGGTCGTCCTGCGGAAGGGGGCGGAACACGATCTTCGACGGCGCGCCGGTCAGCCGGATCACCCGCTCGGCCAACTCGCGCACGGGAATCTCGTGCGGGTTGCCGACATTGATCGGGCCGGTGATGTCCGGGCCGGTGGCCATCAGGCGGATCATGCCATCGATCAGATCGTCCACATAACAGAATGCGCGGGTCTGCATGCCGTCGCCGAATAACGTGATGTCTTCGCCGCGGAGGGCCTGGACGATGAAATTCGACACCACCCGCCCGTCGTTCGGATGCATGCGCGGGCCATAGGTGTTGAAGATGCGCACGACTTTGATCTGGACTTTGTGCTGCCGCCAATAGTCGAAGAACAGCGTCTCGGCGCAGCGTTTGCCTTCGTCGTAGCAGGCGCGCGGGCCCAGCGGATTGACGTTGCCGCGGTAGTCCTCGGTCTGCGGATGCACGGTCGGGTCGCCGTAGACCTCGCTGGTGGAGGCTTGCAGGATTTTGGCGCCGACCCGTTTCGCGAGACCCAGCATATTGATCGCGCCGATGACGCTGGTTTTCGTCGTCTGCACTGGATCGTACTGGTAGTGCACCGGCGACGCCGGGCAGGCCAGATTGTAGATCTCATCGACTTCCACATACAGGGGGAAGGTCACGTCGTGGCGCATGGCCTCGAAATTCGGCTTGCCCAGCAGGTGCGCGATATTGTCCTTTCGGCCGGTGAAATAATTGTCTACGCACAGCACATCGGCACCCTCGTGCACCAGCCGTTCGCAGAGATGGGAGCCGAGGAAGCCGGCGCCTCCGGTCACGAGAACACGTTTGCGGGTTAATGCCATCGGAAAAACCTTATCGGAATAACGGGTTGTAACCTGTCAAATGCCGGGTGCGGAGGCAAGCGGTAAGCATGTCGCCCGATCCGCCGGGGGGCCGAAATTGCGGGGACGCAGGCCGGCGTGAAACCAGGCGACCAACGAATAGATGTCGTAGACCGGGATGCTCAACGCTTCCTGCACGGCATGGGCATAGGGCGGCATGTTCGTGCATTCAAGGACGATGGCGCCGATATCGGGGTGCGCGGCGACCAGCGCCCGCGCCGCGTCCAGGATGTCCTTGGCTGCCAGGGCCACGTCCATGTCCTGTTTTTCGCCCAGAATCAGCACACGGAAGAACTCCTGCCCATTTTCCGTGCCGGCGATCGGGGTATCGAGCGGCACCCCGGCGGCCGCCAAATGGCGCGGCGTAAGCGATTGCGCTGACACGCTGACCACGCCCACGCGCTTACCCGGCGGCAAGGTCGCTTGCACCCAAGGCACTTGCATCAACGAACTGGTCGCGACGGGGACTCCGACGTGGGCGGCCAGTTCTTGCTGGAACAGGGCCAGAAAGCCGCAATTGGTGGTGATGGCCTCCGCCCCTTGCGCCACGAGATCGGCGGCGGCGTCCAGAAAATCCTGCAACAGGCCGGCGGCCCCGTTCAGCACGACTTTCTCGGGGCTGGCGCCTTTGACCACGCGGTACAACACGGGAAACGGCCATGTCGTGGCATTGCCCATATCGCCGGGAATGCGGGGAAACTGCGCCTCCAGCATCAGAATGCCGAGTGGGGCGCCGTAGACGGCTTTGCCGCCTTTCGCGATGGTGCTCATGCGCGTAGTTAGCGGCAAATCGAACCGGCTACCAACAGGAGACGACCTCATGACCGATCGGCCTTTCACCCAGGCGGACCTCGACGTATTGGCGCAGTGGGACACGCCGACCATCTGCAATGGGTTGGAGATCACCAACCCCGAACGCCGCGCCTTCGGATACACGGTGGAGCCGATGGTCTGCATCGACCCCAAGGCCAAGCCGATCGTGGGCGTGGCTCGTGTTGGCATGATCCGTTCGACCGAACAGCCGCGCGGCAAAGTGACCCAACGCGAGGACTGGTACGACTATGTCGCCCGCCAGGATTTCCCCACCATCGCGGTGTTGCAGGACATCGACGGCCGGGTCGCTTACGGCGCCTATTGGGGGGAGGTGCAGTCCACCATCCACAAGGCGCTGGGCTCGATCGGTTGCGTCACCAACGGGTCGTTCCGCGATCTGGATATGTGGGCGCCGGGCTACCAAATGATCGGCGGGCGGATTGGGCCGAGCCACGCCTGGGTGCATATGGTGGATTTCGGCAAGCCGGTGAATATTTTCGGCATGCAGGTCGGGCACGACGACGTGATCCACGCCGATTTCCATGGCGCGGTGGTGATCCCCGCCGAGTCTGTGAGGAAGCTGCCGGCGGCGATCGATCTGATTTCCCGCCGCGAAGCGGTGATCCTCGATGTCTGCAAATCGCCCGACTTCACCCCCGCCAAGCTGCGGGAAGCGCTGAAGCGGTCGGGCGAAATTCACTGAACATTGCTATTGGGGGGACCGCGTCGGCGGTCCCCCTATACCGCCCGGCGTGGCCGCTCAGTTTTTGCCGGCGAGCGACTTCACTTCTTCCATCGCCTCGGCGAAGCGGGTGTTCAGTAGGCTGGTCGCTTCGGCGTTGGACTGCTGGATCAGATCGCCCAATTCCTTGATGTTGGCGACCGCGTGCTCGTAAGCTTGTTTCAGCAATTCGGCCTGCTTTGCGGCCTTTGCCTGCGGCTCTTCGGGCATCGCCATCGATTGCATGGCAGCGGTCATTTCCGCCATGCCCTGCTGCATAATTTCCATGTGCCGCCGAGCAACGGCCTGCGCGCCTTCCATGGCGATTTTGTTGGCGGCGGCGATCGTCTCCATGTTCCGCCGGCTGGCCGCCACGAACGCGTCCATGGTGGGTGCGGCGGGCATCTTCATAGTAGCGAACAGGCGGGTGAATTCGCTGAAGTCGGGCATCTTGGGGAACTCGGGCATCGGTAGGCTCCATTTATTGTGCAGTGCAGCATATGGCGCGTGGGGGTGGGAAACTCAAGCAGTTCCGTTCAAGATACGCCAAAATCAGGAGAACGTCATGAATCGTCCACACCTCGCCCCGGCCGTGCCGCGCCCCGCTGGCGCTCCTTTGGCGCTTGCCGGCATCCGTGTGGCCGATTTCAGCCACTTCATCGCCGGCCCAATGTGCAGCATGATTCTGGCCGACATGGGCGCCGAGGTGATCAAGATCGAAAAAGCCCAGGGCGGCGACGATTTCCGCAACCTGCGGCCCAAGGTCGGTGCCGATCAAAGCGCGCCGTTTCTCGCCATGAACCGCAACAAACGTTCGATCGCCATCGACCTGAAGCTGGAAGCCGGGGTTGCCGTCGCCCGCGATATCGTCGCCAAATCCGATATTCTGCTGGAGAATTTTTCGGGCGGCGTGATGGATAAATTCGGCCTCGGCTACGAAGCGCTATCCGCCGCCAATCCACGGCTGATCTATTGTTCGGTCTCGGCTTACGGGCGCACCGGCGCGCAGAGCGATCGCCTCGGCTTCGATCCCATCACCCAGGCGGAAAGCGGTTTCATGTCGCTGAATGGGGAACCCGATCGCCCCGGCATGCGCGCCGGCCCATCGATCATGGACATGAGCACCGCCACCATGACCTGCAACGCCATACTCGGCGCCCTATTTGCTCGGGAACGCCTGGGCAAGGGCCAGTATATCGAGAATGCGCTGTTCGACACGGCCGTCACCATGGTCGGCTTTCACGGGTTGAACTATCTGGTCAGTGGCAACGAACCGACCCGTTTCGGCAATGCCAGCACCGATACCGTCCCGACCGCCGCGTTCGAGACGGCGGACCGGCCGCTTTTCGTCTGCTGCGCGAACGATCGCACCTGGAACCGGCTGGCGGCCCGGGTGCTCGACCGTCCCGACTTGGCGGAGAATCCCGGCTACGCGACGACCGCTGGCCGCATCCAGCATCGCGATGAAATTCTCGCCATCGTCGGCCGCATCCTGGCCACCGCCGATCGCGCCCACTGGCTCGCGCGGATGCGCGACGCCGGGGTGCCGGGCGGGGCGATTGCTTCGGTGGCGGAGGCATTCGGCTCCCAGGTGATGGCCGATCGGCAAATGCTCAGCACCATTCCGCATCCAACCGAAGGGACGGTGCCGAATGTGCGGCTGCCGTTCCGGATGGCCGGCACGCCGCTCGCGGATCCCGTGGCCGCCCCGCTGCTAGGCCAACATTCCGAAGCCGTGCTGCGCGACGTGCTGGGTTACGACGATGCTGCGGTGGCAGGGCTGCGCGCGAATGGAGCCGTGCGCATGGGTTAGCGGCCGCCTTAACTCCCATTCCGTTTGTGCATCTGCTCGATAAAAAGCTCCGTCCAGGCCTGAGGTGCGACCTTGATCGTGCCGGTGTGCAGCAGAAATTGCGCGTATTGCATCGCGCCGGTTGGTGTCGTGCCGTAGCCGGCCTCGGGGTCGTTCAGGACAGCCAATAAATCGTCGATCGGCGTCCTGGCGTTCATCACCCGAATATACGTTTCCGCCGCTTCCCGTTTGTGCTCGGCAATGAACGCGACGGCATCGTCGGTTGCGTCGATCAACGCGGTCATGAGGCGCGGATTGGCGTCGGCGAAGGGTTTGGATGCCATCGTCATCAGGATCGTCAGCGGCCCGAAGACATCGCGCGTGTTCAAGACCCGGTGGATCTTCGGGTTGGCGACCTCTTGGTTGGAGAACGGCGGGGACGCCATGTGGGCCGTGATCTCCGACCGCCCGCCCATCAGCGCGATCGCAGCATCGGGGTGCGGCATGCCGACCGTCAACGGGTCGAGCCGAGCATACTGGTCGATGCCGAATTCCTTCGCCACTGCCATTTGTAAAGCGATCGCGGCAAACGATGTCTTGATGCCCGGCAGCGCGATTCTATCCTTGTCGGTGAAATCCCGCAGGGAGTGCACATTGGGATTGTTGGTGTTCAACCACATGGCACCGCCGCTGATCGCACCGATCCCGATCGGTTGGCTTTTCGGAATGGATCGTGCCTTGCTCCATAGCGTAATGAAGCCCGGCATCCCAATTCCCGCGACGTCGATGCTTCCGGCCAGAATGGCGTCGTTGATGATATTGCCGCCATCCAGCGCCTGCCAGGTGACCGCGATCTTGCCCAATCCCATGTCCGCCGCGCGCTTTTCCAGCAAATGCCGATCGCGCACGATCATCAGCGGCAGGTAGCTGGAACTGTAGCCGTGCGACAACCGGATGCGATCGGCCTCCGCATGGGCGACCTTGGCCACGCCCAGAGCCACAGCCAGAGCGACGACGATCGAAAGCACGCGGGCGATGAACATTGCAAGGAACCCCTGGCAGCCGGATTGACGGCTTATCCTCCCACTGCATAGGGTCGGGTCAACCCCGGGGGAGGCCGTCATGAACATGTTCATCCGCACTTGTGCTGCCATGCTGATGCTATCGACGGCCGCGATGGCCGAATCCGTCGTGCGAGTCGGCGTATCGCAGCGCGATATCGGCTCCATGGATCCGGCTTTCGGAATCGGCAACGGCGACGAATTCCCGATCCGGCAACTCTATAGCGTGCTGGTCGGACCGAAAAACGGCACGTCCGACCTGACATTTGCCAATTTGCAGGGCGAACTGGCGGAGAAATGGGAAATGGCGCCCGACGCCAAAAGCTTCGTCTTTACGTTGCGCAAAGGCGTGCAATGGCATCGCGGCTATGGCGAAGTGACCTCGGACGACGTCGCCTTCACCATCCAGCGCATGCGGGACCCCAAGACCGGATCGGCCTATGGGGCTAATTTCCGCGAAATCGTGTCGGTCGAAACCCCGGATCGCTACACGGTGAAGATCGTACTGGCGCAGGCCAACCCATTTTTCTACGCGTTTGCCTTGATGCCTCGGTTCGGCGGCTACATCCAACCGCGCAAAGCGGTGGAGGAATTGGGCGAAAAATTCCGCCATAATCCGGTCGGCAGCGGCCCGTTCGAATATGTGTCCTACGAATCGAAGCAGAAAGTCGTGCTGCGGGCCTTCGATAAATACTGGGAGGGTAAGCCGAAAATCGATACGCTGGAGGTCATGTTCCTGCCGGAAACCGCTGCCCGCACCCTCGCTTTCGTCAAGGGCGATGTGCAGTTGATCGAAGGTGCGACGGTGCCGGGATGGCTTGCCAGCATCAAGAAGCAGAAGCCGGACGTTGTGTTCGACCTCGGGCGCCCGGGTGCGACCTGGGGGCTGCATTTCAACATGACCCGCAAGCCGCTCGACGATATCCGCGTCCGCGAGGCAATCGCCCGGGCGATCGATCAGAATGTGTGGGTGTCGGCGTTCGGCGATTTCGTCACCCCGACCTTCGGCGTATCGCCCGTCGGCTATTATGGATCGCTCGACAAATCCGATCTGCCGGCCGATTGGCCGCTGCTGTTCGACCCCGCCAAAAGCAAAAAACTGCTTGCCGAAGCCGGCTATCCCAACGGTTTCGCCATCGATGTGTTCATCAGCGAGCGGGAGGAATATAAAACCGAGCTGCTGATTATTCAGGAGCAATTACGGAAAGTCGGTGTTCAGTTGAATATGCGGGTGGTGGATCATACCAGTTACCACAACGATATCCGCCGCGACCTGAACACGATGGTCGTTTACGCATCGGGCCAACCGCCGTTGACGCAGGCGGTGTTGAACGCGTTCTACAAATCCTCGGCCATTGTCGGTAAGCCGACGCGGAACATGAATTTCTCCCATTATGGCGACATCGCGGGCAATGCCGATGCGTTAATGGAACAAGCTTTCCAGGAAATCGACGACACCAAACGGGTGGCGTTGCTGAAGAAAGTGCAGCTCGAAATTCTGCGGCAAATTCCCGCCTATCCGCTGCCGAGCCATGCGAGTTCATGGATGCACGATGGGAAGACGTTGGCGTTCGGGTTTCCGGTGAAGGCCTATATGGGCACCTTCACGCTGGCGAAGGCGAGCCGGTTGAGCCCATGACCGGCTATATTCTGCGTCGGCTGCTGGAGGTCGTTCCAACCATCTTGTTGGTTCTGACGTTGGTTTTCTTCGCGCTGCGCATCATGCCCGGCGACCCGGCCGTTGCCGCGTTGGGCGAATTCGCCGCCCCCGACGCCATCGACCGCTTCCGCGAAAAGCTCGGCTTAAATCAACCGCTATACGCGCAATATTTCGCGTTTCTCGCGCAGGCGTTGACCGGCAATTTCGGCAATTCGATGAACAACGGCGCGCCGATCGGCGATTTGTTGGCGCAGGCCTTGCCATACACGATCGCGCTGGCGCTGGCCGCAACGGCGATCGGCATCGCGATCGGACTGCCGCTGGGTGCGATGACAGCCGTGCATCGGGGCGGCAAAATCGATGCATTCGGGCGGTTTTTCGCACTGATCGGCTTCTCGCTCCCGGATTTTTATTTCGGGGTCCTGCTGTTGCTGGCGTTCTCCCTGCACCTCGATTGGTTCCCCATGCTGGGCGGCGGCAAAGGCTTCCTCGACCAACTGCACCACTTGGTTTTGCCCGCCATCACGCTCGGCCTCGTCATGGCAGCATTCGTTATGCGACTGACGCGTTCGTCCCTGCTGGAGGTACTGAAGCGCGATTATGTTCGCACGGCCCGAGGCAAAGGTGTCGCGGAGCACTTGGTTATTTTCAAACATGCCTTGCGGAATGCGTTGATCCCAGTGACCACAGGGATGGGGATCTATCTGCTGACCACGCTATCCGGAACGATCACGGTCGAGCTGGTATTTTCCCGGCCGGGCCTTGGGACATTGCTGATCGGCGGCGTGTCGGCGCGCGATTATACCCTGGTGCAGGCGGGCCTCGTGGTGTTCGCGTTCTTCGTGGTGGTGGTGAATTTGGCAACTGATTTGTTGTGCGCGGCGATCGATCCGCGGATCGCGCTGCGATGAACGTCCCGATCGGCAAGCTGACCGCGATCGGCGGCGGCTTGAGTTTGTTGCTGATTCTATTGGCGGCATTTTCACCATGGATCGCGCCGTTGGACCCGTTGGATCAGTCGTTCCTGACTGCCAACCAAGGCCCGACGGCGGAGCATTGGTTTGGGACCGATGCATTCGGCCGAGACGTGCTGTCGCGGGTCCTGTTCGGCGGGCGGGTGTCGCTGGCGATCGGTATTCTCGCCCCGTTGCTGTCTGCCTTGGCCGGCATTTGGGCCGGGATGCTCGCCGGCTATCTGGGGGGATGGACGGATCGATTGCTGTCGCGGTCTTCGGATTTATTGATGTCGTTCCCAACCTTGTTGCTGGGCGTGATGATCGCGGCGGCCCTGGGGCCCAGTTTCCAAAGCGCGGTGATTGCGATCGCGGTGGCCTTGTTCCCGCGGTTCGTGCGCCTGTCGCGGTCGGCGACGCAGGTGGTGCGGCGGGAGCCTTTCATCGATGCGTCGATTGCCGCCGGCCGAGGAACCGCATCGATCGTGCTGCGCCATGTTCTACCCAATATCGCCGGCCCCTTGGTCGTTGCGCTATCATTGTGGATCGCGACGGCGATTCGTTTGGAGGCCGCATTGTCCTTCCTCGGCCTGGGCGCGCAACCGCCAGCACCGAGCTGGGGCAATATGATTCGCGACGGCATGAGCGATCTGGTTGGCGACCCCTGGCCGGCGGCATTCGCGGGCGCTGCCATTACGATCTCGGTGCTCGCGTTCAACATGGTGGGCGACGCGCTGCGCGACCTGCTCGACCCCGAGACCGGCCTATGAGCCTGCTCGAAGTCGACGATCTCCGGGTGCATCTATTCACCGATCGCGGGGTCGTCAAAGCCGTCGACGGGGTGCAGTTCTCGGTCGAGGCCGGGCGCAGCCTGGGTATCGTCGGCGAGTCCGGCTGCGGCAAAACCATGACCGCTTTGTCGTTGATGCGGCTGATCCCCGAGCCCCCGGCGCGGATTGTGAGCGGATCGATCCGGTTCGATGGGGAGGATGTGGTGACAATGTCCCCCGATCGATTGCGGGCACTGCGCGGCAACCAAATCGCCATGATCTATCAGGATCCGATGACGTCGCTGAATCCGGTCTTTACTGTCGGGGAACAAATCGCCGAGGCCGTCCGTCTGCACCGTCGCGACACCCGCTCTGCCGCCTGGACCCGCGCGGTGGAGGTCCTCCATCTCGTCGGCATTCCCGATCCCGATCGCGTTGCTCGGGCCTATCCCCACCAGCTATCGGGCGGGATGCGGCAACGCGCGGTGATCGGCATGGCGCTGGCGTGCGAGCCGAAACTGCTGATCGCCGATGAGCCGACGACCGCCCTGGACGTCACGATCCAGGCACAAATTCTGGAATTGCTGCGGCGCCTGCAAGGGGAGTTGGGCACCGGCATCGTGCTGATTACCCACGACCTCGGCGTCATTGCCGATCTGGTGGACGATGTCATCGTTATGTACGCGGGAAAGTTGGTGGAACGCGCGCCGGTACGGCAATTATTCGCCGCACCGCGCCATCCTTATACCAGCGGATTGTTACGGTCGGTGCCCTCCCTCGACATTCGGGAGCGGCGGTTGGCAACGATCGACGGCACCGTGCCGCCGGCGCACGCGATGCCGAATGGATGCCGCTTCAACCCGCGATGCACCCTAGCGCGGGATATCTGCCATGAGCAGGAACCGCCGCTGGTCGATGTCGGCAACGGCACCATGGCCGCTTGTTGGGCACCGCTATGACCGGCCCGCTGTTGTCCGTGCAGGGGCTGACCAAGCATTTCCCGCTCAAAACCGGGCAGGTGAAAGCGGTGGACGGGGTCTCGTTCGACGTGGCGGCTGGGGAAACCCTTGCGCTGGTCGGCGAATCCGGCTGCGGCAAATCCACCACAGGGCGGATGTTGCTGCGCTTGACCGACCCGACCGCCGGCTCGATCGCCTTCGACGGGGAGGACTTTCTCGGGCTGGGGCGCGCCGCGCTGCGCCGTCGTCGGCGGGAAATGCAGATCGTTTTCCAGGACCCCTACGCATCCTTGAGCCCACGCAATCGGGTGGAAGATATTGTTGCCGAACCCTTGGATGTGCATGGATTGTGCGAGTCCCGAGCGGCACGGCGCGAGCGGGTTATCGAATTGCTGCGTCTGGTCGGTTTGGATGCGATCCATTTGCGCCGGCATCCTTTCGAGTTTTCCGGCGGTCAGCGGCAACGCATCGCCATCGCGCGCGCTTTGGCCCCGCAACCCCGTCTGATCGTTGCGGATGAACCGGTTTCGGCCCTGGATGTTTCCGTGCAGGCGCAGGTGGTGAACCTGATGCAGGATTTGCAGGAAAAATTCGGTCTGGCCTACGTGTTTATTTCGCACGATCTGGCAGTTGTGCGCCATATCGCCCATCGGGTGGCGGTGATGTATCTCGGGCGATTGGTGGAGATCGGAACGACCGAAACCTTATTCTCGGCGCCGCACCATCCCTATACTCAGGCGTTGCTGTCGGCAGCCCCGGTTCCCGATCCGGAACGGAAACGGACCAGGATCGTGCTCGCGGGCGATGTGCCCAGCCCGGCGAATGTGCCGTCCGGTTGCCATTTCCACCCCCGTTGCCCGGTGGCGCAGGCCATCTGCCGGGAGTCGGTCCCGGCGTTGCGCGATGTCGGTGGCGGGCATCGGGCAGCCTGCCATTTCGGCAAGCCGTTTCCGATCCCGGTTTAGCCTTGTAACGAATTCAGCATGGCCCGCGCCTCGGCCAATACGGTGCCGTTGCCGAAATGGCGGAGGAGGCCGAACAGCGTGCCGGTGCGATTTTGCAGGGCGGGGGTCGCGAGGCCGCCGAATTTGGCATCCATATCGTCCCATCGGATCGGGTTGCCGGGATGGCCTTTCGCGACCGCCACGTGCTCCGCTATGCCGTCGATCGATACGGTAGCGGATGCGAAGCCCATGTCCGGATGGTTGTACACGGCGATTTTGGATGCTGTGGCCGCGACGGCGGCATCCAGTGCCCAAGGCTCGCGGAAATCGGCAGCCGAAACGTCCCGGCCGTGCAGTGCGAGGGCCACGCAGTAGCGCAGGTCGAATTTTCCGGCCAGCGGCGTATCGGGGCTACCGTCGCCGCTGCCGGTCATTTGTACCGCCAATGCCCCAACATCGGCGCGAATTGTTTCAATCGATCCCAAATCGATGCGTCGAGCCAAGAATGCGCGGGCTGCGTCGATCGAGGGATGGATCAAATGGCAGGCTGCGTATGGCTTGAAGCTGTTGCGGAGGATGCGCCAGTCGGAGAATTCGATCGGCACGATCGACAACGATCCGTCCTGGATGACGGCATTATCCAACCCGGCGCCCGGCTCTAGAATGCCGACGGCGCCGACAAAGCCGCCGGCTGCGAGTTGGGCCGACAGGATGCCGTCCATCGCGGCTTTGCCGGCGTGGAACGGTTTCGCCATAGTACCGAATGACGCGGTCAGTCCGCTGGTTTGCGTCGCGGCAAGGGCGACAGCGTTCAGGGCTTTTTCGGCATCCAATTGCAGCAGGGCTGCTGCCGCTGCCGCCGCGCCGATACGGCCGAAGACCCCGGTCCCGTGCCATCCGCGCGCCGTCGCTGCCTGCCCCAGACCATGCCCGACCCTGGCTGCAACCTCGAACCCGGTGACGAAAGCGGCCAACATGTCGGCCTCGGTCGCGTCGATATCCTCCCCCAAGGCCAATGTCGCGGCCCAGACGGGGGCGCTGGTATGGGTCACCGCGTCGACATAGGTGTCGTCGAAATCCAGGCAATGCGCCAAGGTCCCGTTCGCCAACGCCGCGAAGGGGGCTGCGGCGGTGCCGCCGAACACCACACTGGACCGCCCGGCCGATCGCCATCCGGCAACCGTTTCGCGCACGATGCGACCGGCGGGTTCGGTGGATGCGCCGATGGCGACGCCTATCCAATCCGTCAGACACAAACGGGCGGCGTCCAGGACCTCGGGCGGCAGGATCCGGGTCCGCGTGGCGGCGATGAATTCTGCGACGGCGTGGCCGTTGGCGGTCATGGTTGTTCCCCTCGTTGGTTGGGCGCGCTAGGCTTTCCTAAACGAAGGAGGAACCCCATGACCATCCCGCGTCCCCCGATTGTCGGTCCATCGGCCTGGATCGGTGCCGAACTGGCGAAGCGGCCGGAGGAATGGATTTACACGCTTTCGGCCGACGAGATCGGCGAGATCGAGACCAACGTCGCCCATCTGCGCGGCCGCGACATCGCCAACGTCGTCAAGGCGGAATTTCCCTTGCCGACCTTGGGTCCGGCATTGGATCGGATGCGGTCCGAAATCCTGAACGGCCGGGGGTTTGTGCTGCTGCGCGGGCTGCCCGTTGTCGATCGGCTGATCGCCGATAGCGCGATGGCTTATTGGGGCATCGGGACATGGTTCGGTAGCGCCCGATCGCAGAACGCCAAGGGCCATGTGCTGGGTCATGTGCGCGATATGGGTTTGGCAACGACCGATCCGAATGTGCGGATTTATCAGACAACCGAGCGGCAGAATTTCCACACGGATTCGTGCGATATTGTTGGGCTGCTGTGCCTGAAGACGGCGCGGTCCGGGGGATTGTCGTCGTTGACCAGTTCGATGTCGGTTTATAATGCCATGTGCGAGCGCCATCCCGATCTGGTCGGTCGCTTGTTCGCACCGATGCCAACGGATCGGCGCGGGGAAGTGCCGGTCGGCAAGAAACCCTGGTTCGAACTGCCGATTTATAACGACTACCAAGGCCATCTGTCGGCGTTGTACGCGCCGCACTACGTCCGTTCCTCGCAACGGTTCCCAGAAGCGCCGCGTCTGACCGACGACGATCTGAAGGCGCTCGATTGTTTCGATCGACTGGCGGAAGATACCGCGCTGCGCCTGGACATGGCATTGCGGCCCGGCGATATTCAACTGGTGCATAATCATACGACGTTGCACGATCGCACTGCTTTCGTCGATTGGCCGGAACCGGAACAGAAGCGTCACCTTCTGCGTCTTTGGCTCGCAAGCCCGGGCGCTCGGCCGTTGCCGGCGGCCTATGCCGAGCGGTGGGGAAGTGTCACGATCGGCGATCGCGGCGGGATCGTTTGCGAGGGTACGAAGATGCACGCCCCGCTCGAAGCCGTATAGCCCAAACCAGCAGGAGATCGTTTCATGCAATTCGGTTATTTCACTATGCCGTCGCATCCGCCGGAACGGGGCTTGAAGGCAGGCCATGAGTGGGACTTGCAGACGCTGCGATGGCTCGACGAACTCGGCTTCCAGGAGGCATGGATCGGCGAACATCACACCGCCCCCTGGGAACCGCACCCCGCCCCGGATTTGCTGATCGCCCAAGCTTTGTTGCAAACGAAACGAATACGCATCGGTCCGGGTGGGTTTCTGCTGCCGTACCATCATCCTGCCGAACTCGCGAACCGGGTGGCGATGCTGGATCATCTGTCGGACGGGCGATTGATGTTCGGCGTTGCCGCGTCGGGCCTGCCGAGCGATTGGGCGATGTTCGGGGTCGATGGGATGTCGGGGGTGAATCGCGAAATGACGAGAGAGGCATTGGATATTATCCTGCGCCTCTGGAGCGATGAGCCATCGTTCGAATTCAAGGGCAAGTTCTGGAATGTTGCGAAACCGGAACCTATGTTCGGCTTTCTGAAACCGCATATAAAACCATTGCAGCAACCGCATCCGCCAATCGGGGTGGCGGGACTGTCCACCAACTCCGACACCCTGAAAATGGCCGGGGAGCATGGGTTCCTGCCGCTGTCGCTCAATCTGAATCCGGCCTACGTGTCCACCCATTGGGCTGCGGTTGAAGCCGGTGCCGCCCGCACCGGACGCACGCCCAGCCGACGCGATTGGCGTATGGTGCGGGAGGTCTTCGTGGCGGAGACGGACGAGCAGGCCTGGGAATTGTCGGTCGGCGGCATGATGGGCCGCATGATGCGGGAATATTTCCTTCCGCTACTCGGGAATTTCGGGTTTCTGGAATACCTGAAGCACGATCCCTCGGTGCCGGATTCCGATGTGACGCCGGAATATTGCGCCGAGCACAATTGGCTGATCGGCTCGCCGAAGACAGTCGCCGAGAAACTGGAGAAAGTTTACGCCGACGTCGGCGGCTTCGGGAACCTACTGGTGTTCGGCTTCGATTATGCCGACAACCCCGACGCGTGGCACACTTCGTTGAAACTGCTGGCCGAGGAAGTGGCACCGAAGGTTGCACACCTCGTGCCGGCGTAGGTTGCTATTGTAGCGGTCCGATATCGAAATCGGCCGGAGGGGCGGCGCGCAGGGCAACGGCCAGCATATGGTGCCGCCCCGCCGCCGTCTGCCCGAACGACCATCCCGTCGTATTGTCCGCTCGGGATGGTTCGAATGCGACGCCGAGCGGATCGAGCGTGACCGAGAACGCGTGCAGCGGCAGTTGAAAGCCCAGGCCCATCGCTTTCATCACCGCCTCCTTCATCGTCCACAACCGGAAGAACGTTCGTTGGCGTTCGTTCTCGGGGCTGGCCTCGATCAGGGCGACCTCGCGCGGGGTAAAGAAGCGCCCGGCGATCTTGCCGGTTGCGGCGCGCCGTTCGACCGGTTCGACGTCGATCCCGACCTCCTGCCGCGCCAAAGCACAGGCCACAAGCCCGGTGGTGTGGGAGAGGTTGAAGTGTAAATCGGGCCGATTATGGCTTGGGTCCAACGCCGGGCGGCCGTGCGGGCCGGCGACGAAGCGCCAGTCCAGCGGCGGCAATCCGCCGTAAATCGACAGCATGACCCGCGTCAGGGCGTGTGCGGCGATGAAGGTTTCCCGATCGGGGGCAAAATAGAACCGGTCGGCGCGGGCAATTTCCGTGGCATCGAGGAATCCGCGCCACAGCGCCAGCCGGTGCGGCGGAATGTTTTCGCAGTCCAGCCAACGCGCGACGGCCCCGGTCGGGGGGGGGGGTTGTGGCGGGCAGCCGAGCGAGGTCTTCCAATAACATCGGGGGTAGGAAAGACGGAAGCGATGCGCGCCGCAACCCTGCTTTATTCGGCGCGCAAGGCGGATCGGACGTCGGCCATGCTGGCCGGGTCTTCCAGCGATGCCAGGCGGACCGCCGCGAGGGTCGCGAATTGGCGCAGCAATGCTGTCCGGCGTGCCGGTGCCAGCGGATGCGGTGGCGCGTCCCGCAGCACCTCGGCTTCCAGCCCGACCGCCACGATCAGGCCGGTTTCGGGGGGGAGCATGTCTTGGGGGAAATCCTCATCCACGGCGAAATACAACGCGTCCGAAAATGCGCGATATTCGGGCCATTTGCTATCGGTCAGGAAGTCGCGCGGGCCGGATTTCACCTCGATACACGCGAAGCCGCCGTCGCGTCGCAGCGCCAGGATATCGGCGCGCAGCCCGTTCGGCAGGGCAACCTCGTGCAGCGGCGCCCAACCCAAGCGCAGGCAGAGCCGGGATGTCGCCCGTCGTATCAGCGCCGAGCGCTCCGGAAAGCCGCGATCGATCATGGCAACAGGGCGTCGATTGCCGTGGCCATGCGCACATCCCGCTTGGTCAGCCCGCCGGAGTCGTGGCTGGACAATTGTATGGCGACCGTGTTCCACACATTGGACCAATCCGGATGGTGATCCATGCGCTCCGCCAGCAGGGCGACACGGGTCATGAAGCCCCAGGCTTCGTTGAAATCCTTGAATCGAAAAATTCGCTCGATCGCCGAGCCCGCCTTTGCCAGCGACCAGTCGGGCAGTGTGCCGGTAAGGGCGTTGCGTTCGGCGTCGGTCAACAATATGGACATGCCCCGTCTCCTTCCCAGCAAGATAAGCATGAGCGACCTGCGCAATCCCATCCCTGCTTTCGGCCTGCCGCCCAGTATCGACGATATCGCCGACATGGCGGAGCGTGCGCTGGGCACGATACCCATCCGCCTCGCCAAACATGTGCGGGGCGTGAGTATCGCGGTCGAGGATATGCCCGACGACGAAACCCTGGACGATCTGGAAATCGAGTCCGGGTGGGAACTGACCGGCCTGTATCGCGGCACCCCGCTGACCGAGCGAAGCGTCATGGACAACGCCCGCCAGCCGGACCTGATTTTCCTGTATCGCGAGCCGATCCTGCTGGAATGGATCGAGACCGGGGTGGACCTGTATCAATTGGTCCGCAACGTCGTGGTGCACGAAATCGCGCATCATTTCGGGTTCAGCGATCGGGAGATTGCGTCGATCGAAGAAGAGATGCCGTAACTGCCGCACGCAGGGCCGGCAGGGCCTCGGCCTCGAACCAGGGGTTGCGCCGTTCCCACGCGGTTGTCCGCCAGGATGGGTGCGGCAGCGGGAAGCGGTCCGGTAGATATGCCTGGAAATTCCGCACCCGATTCGTCATCGGGCCTCGCCCCAGGGCATGCACCTGCGCGTAGCTGCCGACCAACAGGGTCAGGCGGATCGACGGCATCGCCGCCAGCAGGCGGTTGCGCCACAAGGGCGCGCACTCCGGCCGGGGTGGAGCGTCGCCGCCGTTCGGCAGCCGGCCGGGATAGCAGAACCCCATCGGCAGGATTGCGATCCGGCTTTCGTCGTAAAACGTGGCGGCGTCCATCGCCAACCAGCGACGGAGGCGCTCACCCGAGGGGTCGTTCCAGGGAATGCCGGTTTCGTGCACCTTGGTCCCGGGCGCCTGTCCGGCGATCAACAGCGTCGCGGTGGTCGAGACGCGGAATACCGGCCGAGGACCCAGCGGCAGCGTGGACGCGCAGTGGCGGCAGTCCCGCGCCGCCGCCGCGACGTCAGCCAATAATGCCGCGGGATCGCAGTGCATCGATGACTTTCGCCGCCAGAATCTCGGGCGATCCTTCCAGGGTGGGTAGGCGGATTTCGGGAGTCAGCGGCGCTTCGTAAGGCGCATCGACCCCGGTGAAATTGCGGATTTGGCCGGCATCGGCCTTCTGATACAGGCCCTTGGGGTCGCGGCGGCGGCATTCGTCGACCGGCGTATCGACGAAAATCTCCAGGAATTCGGCCTCCTCGACGCAGTCGCGCGCCAGCATGCGCTCGTTGCGGTAGGGGGAGATGAAGGACACCAGCACGATCAACCCGGCTTCGACGAACAGCTTCGACACCTCGGCGATGCGGCGGATATTTTCCACCCGATCAGCTTCCGAGAAGCCAAGGTCGCGGTTCAACCCATGCCGCACATTGTCCCCGTCGAGCGTCATGGTATGCCGCCCCATCGCCAGCAATTGCTTTTCCACCAGATTGGCGATGGTGGATTTGCCGGCGCCGGACAGGCCGGTGAACCAGAGCACGGCTGATTTTTGCCCGTTCAGCAAGGCCCGAGCGCTTTTATCGACGTCCAGACGATGCCAATGAAGGTCGGAGCGGGCCGGTTTTATGCCGGTCACCATCCCGGCCCCGACCGTATTGCGAGTCATCCGGTCCACCAGGACGAAACCGCCGAGGGTGCGGCTGTCGCTGTAAGGCTCGCAGGCGACGGGGTGGGACAGGGAGATGGACACCCGGCCGATTTCGTTGAGCGCCAGTTCGCGCACCGCGATTTCGGTCAGGCTATCGACGTCCAACCGGGTAGCAATATCGACGATTGTGCCGACAACCGACTTCGTGCCCAGCATGAATTGGTAGGCGCGCCCACGGAACAGCGGGGTTTCGTCCATCCAGACGACCCAGGCATCGATCTGTCCGGCCAAAGCCGGCAGCGGCTGCCCGGCCAGCACATCCCCGCGCGACACATCGATTTCCCGATCCAGGACAAGCGTCACCGGCTCCCCCCGCTCGGCTTCCGCCCGATCGCCATCCATGGTGACGATCCGATCGATTTTCGCTTCGGTGCCGGACGTCGTGTTGACGACGGTATCGCCGGGGCGCAGCGCGCCAGCCTCGATGGTGCCGGCATAGCCCCGAAAGCTGTGATCGGGGCGATTGACGTACTGCACCGGCATACGGAACGGCACATCGAGGGACCGGCCGCGCGGCTCCGCTTCTTCCAACGCCCGCAGCAACGTTGCCCCCTTATACCAGGGCATCTCGGTGCTCGGCCGAGTCACATTGTCGCCGTCGCGGGCGCAGACCGGAATGGCGGTTACCGACAGCGGGCCCAATCGGTCCAGCAGCGCATGGAAGTCGGCCACGATCGCGTCGAATACCGCTTGCCCATACCCGACTAGGTCCATCTTGTTCACCGCCAGCACCACGTCGCGGATGCCAAGCAATGATACGATGGCGGCGTGGCGGCGGGTTTGTGCCAGGAGACCCTTGCGGGCGTCGACCAGCAGCACCGCGAAATCGGCGTTCGACGCCCCCGTCACCATGTTGCGCGTGTACTGCTGATGCCCAGGCGAGTCCGCCAGAATGAAGCGGCGTTTCGGCGTTTCGAAGAAGCGGTAGGCAACGTCTATCGTCACCCCCTGTTCCCGCTCGGCCGCCAGACCATCGACCAACAGCGCATAATCCGTGCCGCCTTCGACTGTGCCGAAACGGCGGGAATCGCGTTCGAGCGCCACCAGGACGTCGTCGGGGATCGAGCCGCATTCGAACAGCAGGCGACCGATCAACGTGGATTTGCCGTCGTCGACGCTGCCGCAGGTGAGGACGCGGAGAAGGGAGTCGGGCATCAGAAATAACCCTCCCGCTTTTTCTTTTCCATCGACGCGTCCTGGTCCTGGTCGATCAACCGGCCGGCGCGTTCGGATACCCGCGTATTTTTCATTTCTGTCACGATTTCTTCCAACGTCGCGGCGGGCGAATCGACGGCGGCCGAGAGCGGATAGCAACCCAAGGAGCGAAACCGCACCAGCTTCGTTTCGGGCGTCTCGCCTGGGAGGAAACGCATCCGTTCGTCATCCACAACGATAATCTGCCCATCCCGCATCACCGTCGGTCGCTCGGCCGCGAAATACAGCGGCACGACATCGATGTTTTCCGCCTGGATGTAGGTCCAGACATCGAGTTCGGTCCAATTGGACAGGGGAAACACGCGCAATGTTTCACCGGGGGCTAAATTGCCATTATACAAATTCCACAATTCCGGCCTTTGGCGTTTCGGTTCCCATGTATGGCCGGGGCCGCGCACCGAAAAAATCCGTTCCTTTGCCCGCGACCGTTCTTCGTCGCGGCGGGCGCCACCGATTGCGAAGTCGTATTTGCCTTCGGTCAATGCTTGTTTCAAAGCATCGGTTTTCATAACTTGCGTGTAGGAGCTGCCATGATCGAAGGGGTTGATATTCTGCCGCAATCCCTCGGCATTGGTGTGCACCCGCAATTCGACACCGAAGCGCCTGACAGTGGAATCCCGGAACGTAATCATGTCGCGGAATTTCCATTTCGTATCGATATGCAGCAGCGGAAATGGCAGTTTTGCGGGATAAAATGCCTTCTGCGCGAGGTGCAGCAGCACCGACGAGTCCTTCCCGATGGAATACAGGAGTACAGGCCGTACCGCCTGTGCTGCAACTTCCCTCAGAATATGGATGCTTTCGGCTTCGAGCGCCTTCAAATGCGCGGGGCGCATGGTCATGCTTTGGGAGTCCTGGCAGAGAGAGAAAATATCATCCATCGCAGGGCGTGCCTAACGATCCGAAGCCTGCTCCGCAATTCCCATCTGCGCGAGGCTGACCGGACGAACGAGGTGGATACCGCACTCGGTCTTGGCAGAGCCGGCCCAGCGACCGGCCCGCGCATCCTGTCCAGGCGCGGCAACCCCGGTGCATGGGGCACAGCCGATCGACCGAAAACCGCGATCCCGGAGGGGATGCCGAGGCAGATCGTGCTCGACCGTGTACCGATCCAGGCGTTCGGTGCTCCAGTTCGCCAGCGGGTTTGCTTTGACCGTGCCGTCCGGTCGATGCTCGATGATCGGCAGGGCCTCCCGCAACCCGCCCTGGAAGCGTTTGCGGCCGGTGATCCAGGCAGCGAAGCCGGTTAGCGCTTCGTCGAGAGGCTCCACTTTGCGGTGCCAGCAGCACCGATCCGGATCGCCTTCCCACATGGCCCCGATTGGGTCCACGAGGGCTAACGTTTGGGCCTTGGGGCGCACCGACCGCACATCGCGCAGGCCGAACCTTGCGGTCAACATGTCGCGGTAGCGCAGCGTTTCCGGAAACAACTTGCCCGTGTCCAGAAAGATCACTGGGACGCCCGCGTCGATACCGGCGACGAGGTGCAGCAGGACCGCGCTTTCGGCACCGAAGGACGAAACAAGCGCTATGCGACCGGGGAAGGCGCGGCCGATCAGATCCGCCAGAATGGCTTGCGTGTCCCAACCATCGTAGTCGGGAAGGGCGCCGGCGGTCGCCCGGTCGGCTTGCGGCTGTGTCATGGTGAATCTATCCGTTTGGCGTTGCGGCCAATACGGAATATTTTTCTGTTTATGGCAATATATGAACGGACAAAAAGTTATATTTTCTATATTCGACGATTTAACGAGATAACCGCATCATTCCCGGCGGACGACATAGGCCTTTTCCAGTGCCTCGATGATGCCGGCGGCATGGGCGGAATCGCGTGCTTCCACCATCAATCCCAAATCGGCCGCCTGCACGGACGACGCGGCATGGAGCCGTTGATGCGATACCTCGATGATATTGCCACCGGCCGAACCGATCTTGCCGGCGATGTCGGCCAGCACACCCGGACGATCGGGGATGGCCAATTGCAGCCGCAACAGCCGCCCGTCGCGCAGCAGATTGCGCAGCAGAACATCCGACAAAATGCGGGCGTCGATATTGCCGCCGGTGATCGCGACGCCGACCTTCTTGCCACGGAAGCGTTCGGGGTAGGTCAGCAAAGCAGCCACGCCCGCAGCACCGGCGCCTTCCACCACGGTCTTGGCACCCTCGGCCAGGATGCCGATCGCTTCCTCGATGGCGCGCTCCGGCACGATCAGGATATCGGTCAGCCGCCGGCGCACGATTTCGAACGGAAGCTCACCGATATTGCGGACTGCGATGCCCTCGGCGATGGTCGGGCCGCCAACCGACACGGTCCGTCCGGCGATCCGCTGCGCCATCGCCGCGTATGTTTCCACCTCCACCCCGTAGACCGCGATTCCGGGCTTGAGGGCTGTGGCCGCGATCAAACATCCGGCAATCAGGCCGCCACCGCCAACCGGGATGACGATGGCGTCGAGGTCGGGTGCGTCATGCAACATCTCCAGCGCCAGGGTGCCTTGTCCGGCGATGATGGCGGGGTCGTCGAACGGGTGCACTGCGACCAATTGCCGCTGTTCGCCCAATTCGGCGGCATGCGCGACCGCTTCGGTGAAATCCATGCCGTGCAACACCACCTCTGCCCCCCAGGCGGCGGTGCGGGTGACTTTGGTGGAGGGGGTGAATTTCGGCATCACGATGGTCGCCCGAATCCCCAGAAGCTGGGCATGCCGAGCAACGGCTTGGGCGTGATTGCCGGCGGAGACGGCGATGACGCCGCGGGCCCGTTCGGCTTCGCTCAATAACGCCAACCGGTTGGCCGCGCCGCGTTCCTTGAAGGCGCCGGTAACCTGCAGGTGATCCAACTTCAGCACCACGTCGCAACCCGTCGCCTGCGACACCGCGTGGCTCGGCAAGGTCGGGGTGCGCACGATGCGTCCGGCAATGCGTTCGGCAGCGGCGACGATATCGGTCAGGGCGATCATAACGGCGGCACCGGCCTGCGACCTAGATAAACTTGATGCCGAGGATCTCGTACGACCGATCGCCGCCCGGCGCCGGCACCGACACGGTGTCGCCGACTTTCTTGCCGATCAGCGCCTTTGCCAAGGGGGACGAGAGCGACAGGCGCGCGTGCTTGATGTCGGCCTCGTGGACGCCGACGATCTGGTAAGTCGCTTCCTTCTCGGTCTCCTCGTCGATCAACCAGACATGCGCGCCGAACTTCACATGTTCGCCCCCCAGCGACGAGGGGTCGATGACCTCGGCAGCGGAGACGATCAATTCCAGCTCGTCGATGCGCCCCTCGATGAACGACTGGCGTTCCCGAGCGGCGTGGTATTCGGCATTTTCGGACAGATCGCCGTGGGCGCGTGCTTCGGCAATCGCTCGGATCACCGCCGGCCGTTCTTGCGACCGGAGATTACGAAGCTCTTCTTCCAGCCGCAGGAGACCGGGGGCGGTCATCGGGAACTTCTGCACGTAGGGGTCCTTCGATCGTCGTCTTCGTGGATGAATAGTCGAACACCGATAGCGCGGCGGGCTGCCTGCCCGCTCGCGATGGTCGGCTCAGAACGAACGGCGAAAGTAAGACTGAAGCGGCGCGACTTCAAGCGTTCCCGCACGCAAAGCCGCGATTGCGTGCACCGCCGCCCTGGCGCCGGCAAATGTGGTGTAGTGCGGCACCCCCTGGGTCAGCGCGCCGCGCCGGATGGTAAAGCTGTCCGCCACCGATTGCGGGGTCGAAGCGGTGTTGATCACCAACTGGATCTCGCCCGACTTGATGGCATCGACGCAGTGCGGCCGGCCCTCCAGCACCTTGTTCACCAAAGTGACCGGCAATCCGGCCTTTTTGATACAGGCCGCCGTGCCGCGGGTCGCCAGGATGGTGAAGCCCATGTCCGTCAACCGCCGCGCCAGGCCGGGCAGGCTTTTCTTGTCGCTGTCCTTGACCGACAGAAACACCGACCCTTTCTCCGGCAGGATGACCCCGGCGCCGAGCTGCGCCTTGGCGAAAGCGCGCTCGAAGGAGGAGTCGAGGCCCATGACCTCCCCGGTGGAGCGCATTTCCGGGCCGAGGATGGTATCGACGCCGGGGAAACGGGCGAAGGGGAACACCGCTTCCTTGACCGCGACATGCGGCGCGATCGAACTGTCGTCGAGGTTGAATTCCGCCAGTTTCGCCCCGGCCATGACGCGCGCGCCGATCTTGGCGACCGGTACGCCGGTGGCCTTGGCGACGAAGGGCACGGTGCGGGATGCGCGCGGATTCACCTCCAGCACATAGATCGTGCCGTCCTGGATGGCATATTGCACATTCATCAGTCCGACGACGCCCAGCGCCTTGGCCATCGCCTCGGTCTCGGCTTTCAGTTCGGTGACCGTTGCCAGGGACAGGGTGTAGGGCGGCAGGGAGCAGGCGCTGTCGCCGGAATGGATCCCGGCTTCTTCGATGTGCTCCATGACTCCCGCGACATAGACGGTGTCGCCGTCGCAAATACAATCGACATCGACCTCGATCGCATCGTTGAGGTAGCGATCGATCAACACCGGGTTGTCGCCGGAGACCTGAACGGCTTCGCGCATGTAGCGGTGCAGGCTGGTTTTATCGTAGACGATTTCCATCGCCCGCCCGCCCAGCACGTAGCTGGGGCGGATCACGACGGGGTAGCCGATGCGTTCGCCGATCGATTCCGCTTCCTCGGCCGACCGCGCGATGCCGTTTTCCGGCTGCAACAGGCCCAGGCGATGCAGCATCTGCTGGAACCGTTCCCGGTCCTCGGCCATGTCGATCGCGTCGGCGCTGGTGCCCAGGATCGGGATGCCGGCCTTGGACAGCGACTGCGACAGCTTCAGCGGTGTTTGCCCGCCATACTGCACGATGCAGCCGAGCAGCGTGCCGTTTTGCTGTTCCCGCCGAATGAGGGAGATGACATCCTCGGCGGTCAGCGGCTCGAAATACAGCCGGTCGGACGTGTCGTAGTCGGTGGAAACGGTTTCCGGGTTGCAATTGACCATGATCGTCTCGAACCCAGCGTCCTTCAGCGCGTAGGCCGCATGGACGCAGCAGTAGTCGAACTCGATCCCTTGCCCGATCCGGTTCGGTCCGCCGCCGAGAATGACGATCTTCTGCCGGTCGCTGGGGTCGGCCTCGCAGGTCGGAGTGCCGTAACCGCCTTCGTAGGTGGAGTACATGTACGGCGTGGCGGAGGCGAATTCGGCCGCGCAGGTGTCGATCCGCTTGTAGACCGCGACGACGCCCAGCGCGTTGCGGGCTTGCGCGATATCGTCCTCGGTCCGCCCGGTCAGCTTGCCCAGGGTCGTGTCGGAGAAGCCCAACGCCTTCAACCGCCGCAACGCGCCCGCCCGCCGTGGCAGCCCATTGGCCTTCACATTGCGCTCGGCGGCGACAATGGCTTCGAGCTGGCGCAGGAACCAGGGGTCGAATTTGGTGGCGTCGTGGATGTCCTCGATCGACAACCCGGCCCGAATCGCCTGCGCCGCCATCAGCAACCGATCCGGGCGCGGCGTCGACAAAGCCGCACGGAACGCGTCGGGGGTGCCGTCGCCGGGGGCCGCGATCTCGTCGAGGCCGGATAGGCCCGTTTCCATGCTGCGGAAACCCTTCTGCAGGGCCTCGGCGAAGGAACGCCCGATCGCCATCGCCTCCCCCACCGACTTCATCGAGGTCGTGAGCAGCGCCGGCGTGCCGGGGAATTTCTCGAACGTGAACCGCGGGATTTTGACCACGACATAGTCGATGGTCGGTTCGAAGCTGGCGGGCGTGACCCGCGTGATGTCGTTGGTCAACTCATCCAAGGTGTAGCCGACGGCAAGCTTGGCGGCGATCTTGGCGATCGGGAAGCCGGTGGCCTTCGATGCCAGCGCCGAGGAACGAGAAACCCGCGGGTTCATCTCGATCACCACCATCCGGCCATCGGCGGGGTTTAACCCGAACTGCACGTTGGACCCGCCGGTGTCCACGCCGATTTTGCGCAGGCAGGCGATGCTGGCATCCCGCATACGTTGGTATTCTTTGTCCGTCAGCGTGAGCGCCGGGGCGACGGTCACGCTATCGCCGGTATGGATCCCCATCGGGTCCACATTCTCGATCGAACAGACGACGATGCAATTATCGGCGCTGTCGCGCACGACTTCCATCTCGTACTCTTTCCAGCCGAGCACGGATTCTTCGATCAGCACTTGGGTGGTGGGGGAGGCTTCGAGCCCGCCGGCGACGATTTGTTCGAACTCTTCTCGATTGTACGCGATCCCGCCCCCGGTGCCGCCCAGCGTGAAGCTCGGGCGGATAACCGCCGGCAGGCCGGTCAGTTTCAGCGCATCCCGCGCTTCTTCCAACGTGTGGGCGATCTGGCTTTTGGGCGATTCGATGCCGATTTCGGACATGGCGTCGCGGAATTTCAACCGATCCTCGGCGCGATCGATCACATCGGGCTTGGCGCCGATCAGCTCGACATTGTATTTTTTCAGCACCCCGCTCGCGTCGAGTTTCATCGCCGTGTTCAGCGCCGTTTGCCCGCCCATGGTCGGCAGGATGGCGTCGGGGCGTTCCTTGGCGATGATTTTCTCGACGATCTCCGGCGTGATCGGCTCGATATAGGTGGCATCCGCAAGGTCGGGATCGGTCATGATCGTCGCCGGGTTCGAATTCACCAAGATGACACGATACCCCTCGGCTCGGAGGGCCTTACAGGCCTGGGCGCCGGAGTAATCGAATTCGCACGCCTGCCCGATAACGATGGGGCCGGCGCCGATGATCATGATGGATTGAAGGTCGGTGCGCTTGGGCAT